>JALRHZ010000078.1 GCA_023259435.1 Paracoccaceae bacterium
ACCGCGATTATTTCCACCCTGCCCGCGTCGAGCAAAGCTGGCACGCGAACCACGGGAAAGCCTCGGCGGACATGGGTGCTTTGATTGATGAATACGGCCAAACAGCGGACCAAGCACGCCGTGACAAGATCTTGGCAACCTTGATGGAATACACCGCCCAAGAGCTTCCGTTTGTGCCGCTGTTCTCAAACCCAACGTGGTACCAGTACAACGCAACACGCGTCGGCGGCTGGCCAACAGCCGACAACCCAACGGTACAACCAGTGTTCTATTCAACAGGACGCAAGCTTTTGGTCTTTGAAGGCCTCTACGCAAAATAGGTGCCAACGCATCGCGACAAAGCGGCCAGTCCGCTTTGTCGATGTCCGCTTTGTCGATCCTGTGTCATTCCTTTTTCCCAACCTCTGAACGTGGACCAGACCCATGGCCTTTTTGCTAAGACGCTTGGCGTTCTATTTGGTCGCAATTTTCGTTGCCATTTCATTCAACTTTCTTTTGCCACGCCTCATGCCTGGCGATCCAGTGGATGCGATATTTGCCAATGCCGGCGGGCGTATGCCACTTGAGACGTTAGAGGCCTATAAAGCGATGCTTGGGTTCACAGACGGCCCGTTGTGGGAACAATATCTGCAGTACCTAAAAAGCGTTGTGACGCTTGATCTAGGGCCGACAATCATGCTGTTCCCTGTCCCTGTTGCAGACGTTCTCGGAAATACTTTGCCTTGGACCGTCTTCCTTGCCGGTACCGCCTCCATTGTCTCGATCGGGGTGGGGTGTTTTATTGGATTATACGCTTCCTATCATCGCGGCGGATTTGTTGACCGGTTTGTCCCCTTCTTTTGGCAATTCGTGGCCTCTATGCCCCAAGCGGTCACAGCACTGTTCATGTTCTTTGTCTTTGCGCTGACGTTGAAATGGTTCCCCTTGGGATTTGGCGTGAACCCAGATATCGAGCCGGATGGGTCCCTGACCTATTACAAAAGCGTCGCACATCACGCGGTTCTGCCTATGGTCACCTTGATTTTATCTATGTTGGCCACGTGGATTTTTACCATGCGCAATGCGATGGTGAACGTCCTTGGCGAAGATTACATCACCATGGCCAAAGCCAAGGGCCTAAGTGATCGTCGCATCATGACACATTACGCCGCACGCAATGCGATTTTGCCGGTGGTCACAGCGGTGTCGATGGCGCTTGGGTTTGCGGTCGCCGGACAGGTCTTTATCGAGACGGTCTATAACTATCCCGGCGTTGGGCAGTTGATCATTAAATCCGTAAGCACGCGGGATTACCCCCTCATGCAGGCCTGTTTCCTATTGATCGTTGTCTGTGTGCTCTTGGCTAATTTCGTCGCGGATCTTTTGTATGTGGTGCTTGATCCACGACTAAGAACATAACCCAAGGATATGAGTATGACCTTTGCAAAACGTTTCTTTGGTGGATTGGTAAAATTTTATCGCGGCAATCCGGCAGGCATCATTGGCACAATGATTGTCGCATTGATCTTATGCGCCTGTCTGGCGGCGCCTGTCTTGACGGACAATGACCCGAACAAACGCGTGGCGCGTGGTCACCAACCGCCCAGCGCGGAATTGCCCTTTGGATCAACGCGCGCAGGCAAAGACGTATATACCCAAGTTCTCTATGGTGGTCGCGTCTCATTGCTTGTGGCGTTTTCGGCGGCAACGATCACAACGGTGATTGCCTTATCGATTGGCGTAACGTCTGGATATTTTGGTGGGCGTATTGACGAGGTCATGATGGCGATCACAAACGTGATGCTTGTCTTTCCTCAACTGCCGTTGCTGATTATTCTGGCGGCCTTTCTAGGACAGGTGGGGCCATTTGTGATTGCTCTGATCCTCGGGCTCACGTCGTGGCCTTGGGGGGCGCGGGTTATGCGAAGTCAGACCCTTGCCATCCGCAACAAGCAGTTCATCACCGCCGCCGAAGTCATGGGTGAAGCGAAATGGCGGATCATCGTGGTCGAGATTATTCCCAATCTTGTCAGCTTGGTTGCAGGCATGTTTGTCGGAACCGCCCTTTATGCTATCGGCGCACAGGCCGGACTTGAGTTCCTTGGCCTAGGCGATCCAACGGTCGTCAGCTGGGGCACCATGCTATATTGGGCGCAATCAAGTGCCGCGTTTTTTGTAGGCGCGTGGTGGGACTTTGTCGTTCCGGGCACAGTCATCGCATTGATGGGCGGTGGTCTTGCCTTGATCAATATCTCTATTGATCAGATCTCAAACCCCAAACTGCGGACCGGACGCTATCTTAGAATTTGGCGTCAACTCAAAGCCCAAGTTGATGCAAAACGGAGCCAATCATGACGCCTCCTCTTCTTCAAATCCGCAATCTATCGGTGGATTATGTGACCGACGCAGGCAACGCCCGCGCTGTGAATTCTGTGTCCTTTGATATCAACGCCGGTGAAACCGTCGGACTTGCTGGTGAATCTGGTTGCGGCAAAAGCACCCTTGCCTTTGCAATCGCAAATCTTCACGCGGCACCGGCCTTGGTTTCAGAAGGCGAAATTTTGTTTGAAGGCCGCGACATTTTAAAAATGTCTAAAAAAGAGTTGCGCGCCTTTCGGTGGAATGAGGCCTCGATGGTGTTTCAGTCGGCCATGAATGCGCTGAACCCCGTCATCACGATTGGTGCTCAGATCATTGACGTTATAATGGCGCATAAACCCGTGACGCACAAAGAGGCGTGGGCGCGTGGCGAAGAGCTTTTGCAAAAGGTCGGGATCCACCCCTCTCGTATGTCCTCATATCCGCATCAGCTCTCTGGTGGTATGCGGCAACGGGTCGTGATTGCCATTGCTTTGGCGTTGCGTCCGAAATTGATCATCATGGACGAGCCCACAACAGCCTTGGATGTGGTGGTCGAGCGCGAGATCATGGATGAGTTGTTCGCCCTCAAACAAGACTATGGCTTTGCCATTTTGTTTATCTCGCATGATCTTTCCCTAATGGGAGAGATTTCCGACAATATCGGCGTGATGTACGCAGGGCGCCTTGTGGAATTTGGCACGTCACACCAGGTGTTGGATCAGGCATTACATCCCTATACGCAGGGTCTTGTTAGCT
Organism: Paracoccaceae bacterium; assembly: GCA_023259435.1. Taxonomy (GTDB): domain Bacteria; phylum Pseudomonadota; class Alphaproteobacteria; order Rhodobacterales; family Rhodobacteraceae; genus JALRHZ01. The sequence goes on from JALRHZ010000078.1 coordinate 3,097, forward strand.
CATTCCCAACGCTTCACGGCCCCAAAACCCGCCTAGACGGCATTCCCGGTCATCCCCCCAATCTATTAGAGCTGGGCCAAGGGTGCGCGTTTGCGCCAAGATGCACGAGAAAAATGTCCCAATGTGACACGATCCACCCAAACCTTGAACAGCGCGGGGACAAATTGATTGCCTGCCACGCCCGATCACCTGAGGAGGTCACAGTATGAGCGCGCACCTTTCAGTTCGCGATGTGTCATTGGATTTTACCATTGGGGACACCCTGTTTTCGACCTCTTACTTGCGTGCGGTCAACCGTGTCAGTTTTGATCTTAAAACCGGACAGGCTTTGGCCATAGTGGGTGAATCCGGAAGCGGCAAAAGCACCATAGCGCGGGCGCTCTGCCGACTTTACACTCCGACGCAGGGCACGATTACCTTGGATGGCCAAGATGTAAATTCCTCACAGGCCCTCTCCGCCCAGCGCGATTACGCACAAAAAGTGCAGATGATCTTTCAGGATCCCTTTGGATCGCTAAACCCCGTGCACACTATTCGTCATCACCTGCGTCGGCCGATCAAAATCCATAATCCGACGTTGAGCGTTTCTGAAATTGACACCAAGATCCTTGAGCTTTTGGACCGCGTCGGCTTGGCACCGGCAGAGCAGACGGCAAATAAATATCCCTATGAGCTTTCAGGAGGTCAGCGACAGCGGGTCGCCATCGCACGCGCCTTGGCCGTTGGCGCCCAATTCATTTTGGCGGATGAGCCGATTTCCATGTTGGACGTCTCTATACGTTTGGGCATTTTGAACCTCATGGAAGATATGAAACAAGAGGGTATCGGGTTTATGTATATCACCCATGATATCGCGACCGCCCGATATTTTGCCGAAAGAACGGCCGTGATGTATGTGGGCCATATGGTCGAATGGGGCGAGAGTGACAGCGTCACCCAAAATCCACAACACCCCTATACGCAATTGTTAATTAGCGCGGTTCCACAGGCCGAACGGCGCAGGTCCACCGAGACAAAAGCGAAAAAGGGAGATATCCCAATGTGGACACCTCAAAGCACTGGATGTCCTTTTGCAGGTCGCTGTTTGCACGCAACGGCCAAATGTGAAACGCATATGCCCGGACCGACGGAAATTGCGCCGGGACATTTCGTGCGCTGTGTATTATTCAGCACTGCACCCTAGTAACACCCTTGTCTTGGCACGCCGGAAAACGCGCCTAGGTACCAACGAACGACACAAAAAGAAGACACCAACATGACACACCACGAAGACCGCATCTCCGCACTTTTAGATAAGATGAACCTAACCGATATGGTGACGCTTTTGTCAGGTGAAGATTTTTGGTCCATCGCCGCTTTGCCCGAATATGGCATAGGAAAATTGCGGGTCACAGATGGGCCAAACGGCGCGCGCGGGTCAGGGTCATTTTTCCAAGAGGGCGGCGCGCGGGTGTCATCGGCGTGTTTTCCGGTTGGCATAGCGCTTGGCGCGTCATGGAACCCCGATCTGGTGCAAGAGATCGGCGCGGCCATTGCAGTTGAAACGAAGTCAAAAGGGGCACAGGTTTGCCTTGCCCCAACAGTCAATATTCATCGCAGTGTCACCAACGGTCGCAACTTTGAATGCTATTCCGAAGACCCAGAGCTGTCGGCAGATCTCACGACCGCTTTTGTAAGGGGATTACAGGGCCAAGGCGTTGCGGCCACGGTAAAGCACTTTGTCGGCAATGAATCCGAGATTGAACGCACAACAATCAATTCTGAAATCGACGAACGCAGTCTGCGCGAAGTCTATTTGCGCCCGTTCGAGGATGCGGTGAAACGGGCAAATGCTTGGGGGATTATGACGTCGTACAACAAGCTTAACGGCACATATACCGCGGAAAATGAATGGCTTTTGCAGGACGTCTTGCGCGGGGATTGGGGATTTGACGGGTTTGTCGTGTCAGATTGGTTCGGCTCGCGCACAACCGCCCCCACGATCAAAGCAGGCCTTGACCTAGAGATGCCAGGCCCGACACGCGATCGCGGTGACAAACTCATCCAAGCGGTTGAACAGGGCGAGGTGTCTGTGGATGACATCCGCGAACGCGCCCGCACCATGTTGCGCCTTATGGCGCGCGTTGGATGTCTAGACGAGATGCCCCCTTATGGCGAGGTCACAGATGATCGCCCAGAACATCGCGCATTGATCCGCGCGGCGGGTGCGGAATGTGCCGTATTGCTCAAAAACAATGACGCTTTGCCCCTTGCAAAGGACAGCAAGATCGCAGTGATTGGGCCAAATGCCAAGGTCGCACAAATTATGGGGGGCGGCTCGTCCCAGCTTAATCCACATTACCGCATTTCGCCTTGGGAGGGGCTTGTGGCAAAGGTCGGAGAAGGCAACCTTGCCTATGCCGCAGGATGTCAGAACCACCGTTGGGAACCTCTGATTTCAGGTGACATCACAGTTGAATTCTTTGCGCGTGACGATCTTGGTGGCGAGGTGGTCGCCACCTCGAAACTGCAATCCGCGGTCGAATTCCTGTATCCGGAACCGGTTGAGGGTAAAATCGGTCAGAATGATTTCTCATGCCGCGCATCGGTTGACTATACCGCCACCGAGAGTGGGCCGCATTCCTTTGGCTTGCACACGGCGGGTCGATCCCGCCTTAAGGTCGATGGGCAGGTCGTGATTGATATCTGGGACGATTGGACAAAGGGCCGTACCTTCTTTGAAGAAGGCTGTGACGAGCGCACAGGCATGATTGATCTGCAGCAGGGTCAAACCTATCGCATAGAAATGGAGCTGCAAACCGTACCGGCGGCAAATTTGGTTAACCCAGCCTTTCGTTTCGGCGTCTCGCGTCCACTCGGTGACGCGGCGATTGCAGAGGCTGTTGCGATAGCATCCGCCAATGAGGTGGCGTTGGTCTGTGTTGGGCGGTCTGGCGAATGGGACACCGAAGGATCGGACCTTGATCATATCTCGATTCCTGGTCGCCAAGATGAATTGGTCAAGGCTGTGGCAGCGGCCAACCCCAATACAATCGTGATCTTGCAAACAGGTGGCCCTGTGGAAATGCCATGGATTGACGAGGTGGCCGCAGTGTTGCAGG
>JALRHZ010000079.1 GCA_023259435.1 Paracoccaceae bacterium
TGGCCTTTTGATTGGCGTCTGTGTCCTGTTCGTTCATTTTGCGACGCAATTTCACGCGCCATTCTGTCACCGCAAAGGTGAACCAAACATAGAGGGAGATCGTCACAATTACGGCAATCAGGTAATAGGCGTCCAAACGGAAGAACAAGATGCCACAAATCAAAATCAGCTCTAACGTCAGCGGCCCGATTGAGAACAGCAAAAAGCGCAAGAGGAATTCAACGCCTTTGACACCGCGCTCTACAATACGGCTAAGCCCACCTGTTTTACGATTGATATGATAGCGCATCGACAGACGGTGGATATGTTCAAATGTTTCAAGCGCCAGAGCGCGCAAAGCACCTTGGCCAACACGCGCAAAAATCGCATCGCGTAATTGTTGAAACCCGTTTGACAGGATGCGCGCGCCTCCATAGGCGACGGTTAATCCAACAGCGCCCAGCGCCAAAATCGAGACCCCCTGCCCCGAGAATGCATCAACGGCTTGGCCATAGAGAATGGGAGTATAAACCGCGATGATCTTGGACAATAACAGCGCAAGCATGGACAAAACGACCCGCTGTTTGACCCATGGCTTATCATCAGGCCATAGATAAGGGGCCACGCGGACGATTGTGCGCATGCCAGAGGCTTTGCTATCACTCGTCGGCGTCTGGGGTGCGGGGATCTTATCTTGGGGTGTCGAAGTCATCAAAAGTCCTTTATGCATGTCCATGCATTTTTGGCCGTGTCGGGCAAAAGCAGTGCGTTGCCCTAACCATAAGTGCGTTTATGCTTATATAACCACCCTTACCAAAAGAGTGCAGATGCAAAGCACAAAAAAAATCTCCACGATGACGCCAGAGGCAATCCCGTGGTGTTTGCTAAGATTATTCTTGTGGTGCCTCTTGATCAGGTAGGGCAAACACCTGACCTGGATAAATCAAATCTGGATCTTTGATCTTGTCACGGTTGGCATTGAAAACTGTGACATATAATATGCCTTCGCCGTACCGTTCGCGCGCGATGGCCCAAAGGGTTGATCCAGGCTGAACTGTGACAACATTAATGCGTGCCGGCTCGGTCAAGGCCTCGACCTGCGCCACAAGTTTCTCGGGCTCTTCGCGTTTGAACGGGGTAACGAGGCGCGATGTAACTTTGGAATTGGCATTCACCTGATCAAGACGCAGGTTATACACGCCTGGGGGCACATCATTCAGCACAACTTCCCATTGCCCCGTCACGCCGATTTCAGTCGAAGAGACAATTGCATTGTCCAAATAGACCCGAACAAACTCGGACGGGTTTCCACGTCCAGAAATCGCAACCGCCCCTTCGTCATCATAGCTGATAGCATCAAGAGCAATTTCCTGCGGTGCGGTATCTGCTGCCGCCGGTTGCACAACTTTGACACCCTCGGCATCAGAGGACAAAACAGCTTGGGCCGTGGGCGCGGCTTGCGCTGTGTCAGTGTCTGCGTCTGTATCTTGAGCCTGTGCCTCAACTTGCACGTCGGCTACCTGCGGCTCTTCCACTTCTGTGGCTTGCGCAACGGTGTCTGCCACTTCTTCCGCAGGTGACGTTGCATCCTCGGACAAAGTTTGTGCCACCTGCCCCTGATCCGTTAGCTCGGCGGTCTGCACATCGGCACCGTCGTCAGATGCGGTCTCGGCCTGAGGCGCCTCTTCAACAGTGGCGGTTTGGGCGACCTGTTCCTCTTTTAGGTCTTCTGTTGGCTCTTCGGGCGCAGATGGCTCTTCGCTTGGGCTTGTCTCAGCTACGCGCACTTGCGGTACGACAATGAAATCTGCGCCAAGGTCTGAGATTTGGCCCCCGACCTGACTGCGCGTGCTCAGGGTGCGGGCCTGTGTTGAGGGACCAATATCAAACAAACCAACAAAGTTCCCACCCGCATCGGCAACCGTTGAGGCGACAACTTTGCCATCTAATAGAAATTCGATGACCGCTCCGGCGTCTGCACGTCCCGCCATCAAGACAGCCCCATCTGCATCAATCCGCGAGGTCGAAACCTCAGGTGTTGTAACGATAGTATCTTGGGCGTCTTCTGCGTCAGCTAATGGTGTCTCGGTCGGCTCGGCTTCCTCGACCGGAGTAACAGGCGCGCTGTTGCTCTCTGGCTCTGCGGGTTGCTCTTCTTGCGGTTCAATCACCTGAGCATCTTCAACTGAGGCGTCTTGGATTTGCTCGTCTTGCGTTTGATCTGACGGCTCCGTGGTGTTTTCAGAGGTTTCTACCTCAGGGGTTGTATCCTCAGGTGTTGTATCCTCAGCTATCGCGCCTTCAGGCGCACTTTCATCTGATGCCATTTCTTCTTGTTCCGGCGCTTCAACGCTCTCTGCTTGGTCCAGACCTAGCGTATCAGAGCTGGTGTCAGAGAGAGCATCGGTCGCGGCCTCGTCCCCTGCCTGAGAAATGATGGTCGCCTCTTCTGGTTCCACGACAGCTTGCTCGACCGCCTCTTGTTGCGGCTGCGCAGGAATATTGGCTGGCACAGGGCCACCCGAGAACGTCTCAGGCTTGCCAATCAATGCCCCAATTCCAGCAACCGCGATCAATACGACCCCAATGCCAACCCCTGTCCGATTTACGCTCATCCCAGATCCACTTTCTTGCCGTCCAAGCACTTCTTGAGTTGAGCTTGCATAGCAACATGGTATGGCTAGGTCAAAGCCATTGTTGCATAAGGAGTTTCCCATGTCTGTGTTTTCTGTATGCGTGTATTGCGGTTCACGATCAGGCAATAAACCCATTTTCGAAGACCAAGCCAAACGCCTTGGAGATTTTATCGCGCATGAGGCGTGGCGTCTGGTCTATGGTGCGGGTGATGTTGGCCTGATGGGCACTGTGGCACGTGCCGCCCAATCGGGGGGTGCGGCGACCTTTGGTGTCATCCCCACGCATTTGATGGACATGGAAGTCGGCAAAAGAGATTTGGACCAATTTGTTGTTACAGAAAACATGCACGAGCGCAAAAAGGTCATGTTTATGAACAGCGACGCAGTTGTAGTCATGCCCGGTGGGGCGGGATCCATGGATGAATTTTTTGAGGTCCTGACATGGGCGCAATTGGGCCTGCATGCAAAGCCAATCATTTTGATGAACGTCGAGGGCTATTGGGATCCGCTGATTGCTTTGATGGATCATATCATCGCGAATGGCTTTGCCGATCCTTCCCTCTTGGCCCTGTTTCAGGTCGCCCCGGACGCGGCATCGGTTGTCGAACTTTTGCGCGAGGCGCGCAGCGCCGCATAGCTATAGAGCGCCAAGGCCACCCAGATGGTTGGGAAGAGGATCATATGCCATAGGCCAAACGGTTCGGCAAAGATGGCAACGGCGCATAAAAATTGTAGCGATGGGTTGATATAGGTCATGATCCCAACCGTGGCCAAATCAATCTTTGGTGCCCCATAAGAAAACGCAACAAGTGGCCCGCCGGTTAACACACCCGATCCGATCAAGAGGGCCAAAGTGGTCAGATTCATCTGAAACGCCTCGGGTCTGACCATGTCTGGAAATACGACGATCCACACAGCAATCGGCGCCAAGAGCAACACTTCGACGGCGACCGTCAAAACGGGACCAAAAGAGATGGTCTTTTTAATCGCAGAGTAGGTGCCAAAGCTAAAGGCCAAGATCAAGGCAATCCAAGGCGCGGCACCGGTCCCAACGGAAAAGGCCAAAACGCCAACACTTGCCAATCCGACAGCGATCTTTTTGATCTTGTCCAAGCGTTCTTTGAAAAAGATCACGCCCAAAACCACAGTCACCAAGGGATAGACGAAATAGCCCAAACTGGCCTCTGTCACATATCCCAGTTGAACGGCTGATATAAAGAAAAACCAATTGATCGCGATCATAACAGAGGCACTCAACAGCTTTATCAAAACAGAGCGGTCTTTGATGGGTTGAACAATCTCGTGCAGCCGATTTTGAACCGCCAAGACGGTCCCAAAAAAGGCCAAGGACCAAATTGTGCGATGCGCCAAAAGCTCGAGCGGGGGAACATGCGCCAAGAGTTTATAATAAATCGGTGAGATGCCCCAAACGACACAGGCGATCAATATCGCCATCACGCCTTTGCTTGCTTGTGTCATGAGGGTGCCTTTTACAACTGTGTCGTTACCAAAAAATAAAAATCCCCCGCAGGCAAGAGCCAACGAGGGATTAATTCAAAAGATCCGTCGATTACATACGGCTTGCGACGTTTTCCCAGTTCACAAGGTTGTCTAGGAAGTTTGTCAAATACGCAGGACGTTTGTTGCGGAAATCGATATAGTATGAGTGCTCCCACACGTCACAGCCCAACAAAGCTGTTTGACCAAAGCACAATGGGTTTACACCGTTTTCTGTTTTAGTGACCTTTAGGCCGCCGTCGGTGTCTTTGACCAACCAGCACCAGCCAGAACCGAATTGACCTGCGCCGGCTGCGGAAAACTGAGACTTGAATTCATCAACAGAGCCAAAGCTTTCGACGATTGCTTTTTCAAGCTCAGTCGGCATCTGACGACCTGTTGGGCCCATCATTTCCCAAAACTGCATGTGGTTCCAGTGTTGGGATGCGTTGTTAAAGATGCCGTTTTGCGCAACCGCGTCGGCCGCATATGTGCCCTTGACGATCTCTTCAAGAGACTTGCCGTCCCACTCTGTTCCAGCAATCAATTTGTTGCCGTTGTCAACATACGCTTTGTGGTGCAGGTCATGGTGGTACTCTAGCGTCTCTTTTGACATGCCAAGATCGGCAAGAGCATCGTGAGCATACGGAAGATCTGGAAGTTCAAAAGCCATTATGGGCCCCCTTTTTTGTTCAAATTATTGCCCCCTTGATGCGACTACCTGAGGTCCACGTCAAGAGGGTTTTACAATCTGTTACCTAATACGCAAATCCAAGATAACCAGAGGCAATTAGGATTTTAACGGTTCCGGCAACATCCCATTGATGGGGTTTAAATCCACAAGCCGCAGACGGCCACCGCCCGTTAGAACCAAAACGATTGAGATCACTGACAGCAATGCGGGAAACTCCCATCCGCCATTGGGCGCCGAAAACAGCCAACCGTTGTCAAAGTGAACCCAAGTTGCCCCCAACATGATCGGCAAAGACAAGGCCGCCACAAGGCGCGTTTGCGCACCAATCAAGAGGGCCGCGCCACCGGCAACTTCGCCAAAGATTGTCAAATACGCAGCAATAGCGGGCAAGCCGAGGCTTGAGAAAAACCCAACGGTCCCACCGATGGTAAAGCCGAAAATCTTTAGCAACCCATGCGCCAGCAAGATCGCTCCGAATGAAATCCGCAAAATGCCGATCCCTGTTTCTAATTGTGTGGTTGTGGATGTGTTCATCGTTCTATCTCCATTGAATGACCACGTTTGAGATAGAAATATTTGCAAATTTACACAATTATAATAAAATAGACACTTAATGTGCGTATATGCACATTAAGTGGTGTGCACCGTTTTCGCCTATGCAGAAGGTTGGTTTAGGATTTCCTAAAATGTGACGGCAGGATACGATACCCCCTGCCGTCTTGACACGCTCAAGAATACCAACGTTCCATTGCGATCTCGTGGATGATCCCGTCCATGCATTTTGCACCTTCTGACACCGAACCAGTCACCCCGACAAAACCCGCGCGGGCATCGCCCACGACATAAAGGCCATCAATCTTCGTTTTGCCCATATCATCGGCCACAGCTTTGCCCATGAAACCGGCATCAAAATCTTGAGTGGCCCCAAGTTTTTCTGCAAAATCAGTTGAAGGGTACGAATAATCGTCCATCAAGAACCCTGTGGTACAGGCAATCTTTTCCCCTGTTTCAAGCTCTACATGGCTCATCTTGCCGTTCTCGGAAATGATTTGCTTGACTGGAGCCTCATGGATGTCCAACCCACGGGCATGAAACGCAGCCTTGACCTCATCCTCAACGGCACGGCCGTTTGTAAAGGTCACAACGTTTTGCGTCCAAATCCGCAACATCGGCATAAAGTGTTCAATGCCATAGGCCCCAAACAAAGCCCATGTTTCATCCGCATGCTCGAACCCATCACAGAAGGGACACGGATAAACAGATTTTCCGTAAACCTCATCAATGCCATTCAAGTTCAAACAATCCAGATAGTCAGTATGCCCCGATGCGATCATCAAACGGCGTGTTTCATAGGTCCCTTTTTCGGTGACGACCTTGAAGCCGGCCTCAGTCTTCTCGGTGGCCGTTGCCTTTTCTACGCGATAGTCAATCGAGGGGTATTTTTCAAACTGAGCAACCGCGGCTTTTACGATTTCGCTTGGGTGTTTGCTGTCATTGGTCAAAAACCCGTGGGACTCTTGGGTCACAAAGTTCCGCGCGACGCCTGTGGTCAGAACCAGAGTGTTCAAACGTCCACGACCCGCTTCGAGTGCGGCAGCAAGACCGGACGGTCCACCACCGATAATAATTACATCATATGTCATATTTCCGCATCCATTACATAAAAGGATGGCTAATAAAGGGGCTATGCCGTGAAAGATCAAGTTGCACTGCCCAAAATGACCCAACGTAATTTGTTGCAAATGCAAATTATCTAAAGATGTCGATAGGCAAAAATAAACCCGCCAGAAAAAACGAGCGGGTTATTGAAAACTATGGTGATGAGACCGTTAAAACGCGTCCACTTCTGACCCCGCAACCGAATTGACGGACATCAATTTGAACACGTACTCCGCAACAGAGCGGAAGCAAACCACAGTTGCCTCTGTCTCGGACACCATCCAAAAGGCAGCGGGCACTTGCGACAACCGCGTCCGGCGGATTTCACCCATTCCAAAGCGGTCCGGATGCACATCGGCAGGCGCCATTTTGGCAAGGACTTCGCGTGTTTTCTCGCCCGTGATGGCAAAAACCGCGCGCGCATCAGAGACGTTCACCGCCATATGATGCACGCCCTTCAGCGCAGCACCCAGATCGGAAACAACCTGATCGGCCTTGGCATGATCGCAGACAATCAGCAATTCATCAGGCGACATCCATGCAACCGACATATCGCCATGCACGATTGCGCGTTGCGCTGGAACCTCTTGACCTGTCACAGATTTTACAGCGTCGTTCAATTCCTTGGACGCCAGATCGCCGCGCAAGGTGACCATTCCCACCAAACCGCGCTCTGCAACTGTCACATAGCCGTTAGAGCTTGCCCCATTGAGGGCCGAGACTGCGTTAGACATTTTGCTTTTCTCCGTCCTTGTCATAGAACACTTGATCTACGATTTTTGCTTTGATCGACGTGCCATCAGTTTTCTGGAACTCGATCACCTCACCCATGCGGTTTGGCCCGTTTTTGACGATCCCCATGGCGATGCCACGTTTTAGAGTTGGCGAATAATATGTCGAGGTGACGCGCCCCTGAACATTGCGTTGTCCATTCGGGTTGTTCCCCTCATCCGCCGCATAGGCCCCATCAGGAATGACAGACCCATCAAGCGTTTCAAGTCCGACCAATTTCCACCGGTTCTCATCCACCATGTATGACCGTTCTTGCGCGCGTTTTCCGATGAAATCTTCTTTCTTTTTGGAAATCGCCCATTGCATGTTTAGGTCTTGTGGAATGATCGTCCCGTCGGTCTCGTCGCCAATCATGATAAAGCCCTTTTCGGCCCGCATCACGTGAAGCGCCTCTGTGCCATACGGCATAACCCCGAATTCCTCGCCCGCCTCTAACAGCGCATCCCAGAATGCGCGACCTTGGCTGGCGGGAACTGCGATCTCATACGACAGCTCACCCGAGAAGGAAATACGATAGACCCGCGCGTCAAAGCCGCCCAAAGTGCCGTCTTTCCATTCCATAAATGCAATCGCCTCTTTCGAGACATCCATACCACCAAGCTTTTCCAAAACCTTACGTGCGTTTGGTCCGACAACAGCAACCTGTGCCAATTGCTCGGTAACGTTGGCAACATAGACCTTCCAATCCCACCACTCGGTCTGAAGCCATTCTTCCATATGGGCATGGATACGCTCTGCGCCGCCGGTTGTGGTGTGACACAGCCATGTGTCCTCATCAATGCGCGCCACAACACCGTCATCCATCAAGAAGCCGTTTTCAGAACACATGAGGCCATAGCGACATTTGCCAACCTTGAGCGTGCTCATCATGTTGGTGTACATCAAATCAAGGAATTTGCCCGCATCCGGCCCTTTGACAATCAACTTACCCAAAGTAGACGCATCCAAAAGCCCGAGGCTTTCGCGAGTTTGTAGGATTTCACGTTCAACCGCTTGGGCATGGGTTTCTGACCCGCGTGGGAAACAATATGGGCGACGCCATTGGCCCACAGGCTCAAAGAACGCGTTGTTCTGTTCATGCCAAGCATGCATCGGTGTTTGGCGGATGGGTTGGAACACCTCATCGCGTGCAGAGCCCGCAATCGCCCCCATCGAAATGGGTGTATAGGGCGGACGGAAGGTCGTTGTACCAACCTGAGGGATTTCTGCATTCAAAGCATCAGCCAAAGTTGCCAAGCCGTTGATATTCGACAATTTCCCTTGGTCCGTTGCCATGCCCAACGTGGTATAGCGTTTGGTGTGTTCGACACTTTCATAGCCTTCACGCGCGGCCAATTGCACATCCGAGACTTTGACGTCGTTCTGATAGTCCAACCATGCTTTCATGCGCAGCTTGATGTTGGCGCCTTGCGGCATCATCCACACGGCCTCCATCGGGGCCTCATTACGGGCATCTGCCTCGGGGGCCTTTGGACGGGCGGCTTTGCCACCTGTCTCTTTACCGGCCTTAAGGCCCGCCGCATGGGCATCTGCCAAGAGAGTATCCAACCCGAATTGGCCCGAGGCCGCACCGGCAGAAATAACAAACGTCTCGCCCACTTGGTTTGTTGGGCCACGCTCTGGGTCGGGCGCAAACATCGCCTCGGCGTCATCCCATATCAGTTTACCACCGCAATGGGACCACAGGTGCACAACCACCCGACATTGCCACCGCATCGCATGCGATCTCTTCAATGACTGCGCCTTCGCCGGCTTGCAAACATATTGCAACGCCGGTAACGCGCTTGCCGCCTTTGACCTTGGCGATGCCTTTGCCGTTTTCAATGCGAATGCCCATCTCAGCGGCCTGAGCCGCCAAAGCCCCGCCGCCATTTGCACGTGCGTCCAAGATGACGGGCACTTCGAGGCCCGCTTGT
>JALRHZ010000007.1 GCA_023259435.1 Paracoccaceae bacterium
ATACCTATAACGCACACCCTGTAGCGGCGGCGGTTGCGGCCGAGAATTTACGGCTTTTGGAAGAAGAAAAAGTGATTGAGCATGTGCGTGACACAGTTGCGCCGTATCTTGCCCAAAAGTGGCAAAGTCTGAGCGATCATCCCATGGTTGGTGAGGCCAAATTGGTGGGATTGATGGGCTCAATCGCTTTGACGCCACACAAAGAGACCCGCGCCAAGTTCGACGCACCGGAAGGCACAGTCGGCTATATGTGTCGCGAGAGATGTTTTGCGAATAACTTGGTGATGCGCCATGTTGGCGACCGTATGGTGATCTCACCTCCTCTGGTCATTACGCCAGCTGAGGTGGATATTTTGATATCTCGTGCCCGTGTTGCTTTGGATGAGGCGATGGCGCAGGCGCAGGAGAAGGGTTTATTCCCTCGCAAATGATTGTGAGGCGGCTGGGGGTTTTGCATCCCCAGACCCCCGCAAGATATTTTTAGACAAAAAATGGTAACTTTCGGTTGGAATGCCGAAGGTTCTTATGCTGTTTTAGGGTTTGTAGACCTGATCTTCTGTTGGGAAGTTGCGGGATTTTACGTCCTCTGCATATCCTTTCACCGCCGTCTCGATTTGAGCGCCAAGATCGCCATAGGTTTTCACGAACTTTGGCGGATTGGGGTTTAGGCCAAGCATATCTTCGAGCACGAGGATTTGTCCGTCGCAGTCTGCTGAGGCACCGATGCCGATGGTTGGGATTGGGATGTCTTTGGAGATTTGCGCGGCGAGTGGTTCGACCATTCCTTCGAGAACAACGCAAAACGCACCTGCCTCGGTCACGGCGCGTGCATCTTCTTGGTGTGCAGGCCAAGTGTCTTGGTTGCGGCCTTGAGTTTTGAAGCCGCCCAAGACGTGACTTGATTGGGGGGTGAGGCCGATATGAGCGACCACTGGAATGCCTCGATCCACAAGGAATTTAATCGTTTCTGCCATACGTGCGCCGCCTTCGAGTTTTACTGCGCCGCAGCCTGTTTCCTTCATCACGCGGGCCGCGTTTCGAAAGGCAATTTGAGGGCTTTCTTCATAAGTTCCAAAGGGGAGATCCACCACAATCAGCGCCCGTTGTGTCCCGCGTACAACAGCTTTTCCATGCATGATCATAAGATCCAACGGGACGGGAACAGTCGAGTCCATGCCATGCATGACCATGCCTAGACTATCGCCGACCAAGATTAAATCGGCGTAGCGGTCAACGATTGCGGCTGTGTGGGCATGATAGCTTGTCAAAGACACGATCGGTTCTTGTCCCTTGCGGGATGCGATTTGCGTGGTTGTTATCCGCCGGATGGGGGCTTGGGTGCTCATGACGGTTCCTTTCGTGTGAGAACGCGTTGATCGATTAAGAGGACGGGATCAAATGTGACTGCGAGCAGGGCGACCACATCGCGGGTAACGGGGCCTGAAACCTCTTCTAAAGTTTCCGCATCACGCAGATCAACAGATTGTAACTCGGCCAGAGGTTCGGCGCGGATCATATCCGCGATAGCCTTGGTGATGTCCTCGGTTGAGGCACCTGATTGCGCCAGGCTCTGACCAAGATCCAAAGATTTTGACAGGACAATGCTTGCGGTTCGGGCCTGAGGAGACAGGAGCACATTACGCGACGACATTGCAAGGCCATCTGCTTCGCGAACGGTGGGGACGGGTCTGATCTCAACTGGGATATCAAGGTCACGCACCATCGTCTTGATGACCTGTAGCTGTTGATAGTCTTTTTCACCGAAATAAGCGCGATCTGGTTGGAATAGGTTGAAGAGCTTTGTCACCACTGTGGCTACGCCGCGGAAATGTCCGGGACGCAATTCACCCATTAATTTTTGAGCGAGTTCCGTTGTTTCAACGATTGTTTGTGCATTTGGGTGGTACATGATGTCAGGTGTGGGGGTAAAGACAACCGAGACGCCTGCCTCTTGTAGCATTTTCAAATCGCGGTCTAGATTTGAAGGGTAATTCGTCAGGTCTTCGGCAGAGCCAAATTGTGTTGGATTTACAAAAATGGATGCTGCGACATGGTCACATTCAGATTTGGCAGAGTGGACAAGCTGCATGTGTCCATCGTGCAAATATCCCATTGTCGGGACAAGACCAACGGTCCCTTGTGACCTGAGATCAGCCATTGCCAAGCGCAATTCTTGCTTTGTTTGACAGACGCGCATCGCATCCTCCGCCCTCGTTTACGTATGTATATGTTGCAGGTGCAGAATAATCAATTCTGTTTGCGCTGACGCAATTTTGGGCCCAACTCGCTAATGAGAACAGCAATAAGGATAAGTATGCCTCCAAATATAGCCAGTGGTGGCAAACGTTCACCCACGAACCGGCCAAGGATGCCCGCATAGACGGGCTCGCCAGTGTAGATGATCGTAGCGCGAGTTGGGGACACCGTTCGCTGTGCCCAGTTCATGCCGATTTGGATGATTGTGCTGGCAGCGGCCAATGCAATAGCCAGTCCGACAAAGGTCCATGTGAACTCTGGCAATGGTTCTTGTAGGATCATTGCCCCTAGTAAAGCCATACCCGATGCCGCTGCCATTTGGATGACTGTGATCCGTTTGGCATCCGCATGTGTCGCAAAGCGAGAAATCAGAACCACTTCTAAGGCAACCGCAACGGCGCAGAAAAGCGTCAAGACCTCGCCCTGTGAAAAGGCCAAACCACCGGCCTCTGGTCCGACAACCATCATAAGGCCAACAAAGGCGACAATCAGGCTTAGAATACTCCAGGCTTTGGGGGGCTGTCCTAGGATGATCCACTGAAACACGGGGACAAGGGGGACGGCTGCGGCTGTAATAAAAGCTGATTTTGATGAAGTTATAGACATAAGGCCAATTGTCTGGAGCCCATAGCCCAAGGCAATCGATAGACCAATCCATAGGCCGCCTTTTAAGTCATGTGATGTTGTCCCGCGCAAATTAGGACGTGCAATTATGGCAAGGAACATCGCACCCAATCCAAAGCGAAGAGCCACGAAATACAACGGCCCGCCGTTTTGAACGGCAATTTGAACTGCTAGGAACGTACCGCCCCATATCATGGTGATAAGGATCAGAACAATCTCGGGACGTAAGGAAAACCGCATCATGATATACCTTGATTTCTGTCTGAGTGGGCTAGACTTTCTGGTGTGAAAAAGCAACCATTCCCGCAAAACACAGGGATATCGTATGACCACAGCATTAATCACACATGCCGATTGTTTGGGGCATGAAACTCCGACAGGCCATCCAGAACAAATTGCGCGGCTTGAACATATTTTACACGCGTTAGAGCCACTTGATTTGGTGCGTACATCGGCTCCGATGGCGGCGGATGCGGATCTTTTGCGTGTTCACCCACAGGCGCATATTGCTGCCGTGCGTGATGCCTGTCCGGATATCGGGTTTTATAAGATAGACGGTGATACCTTTATGTCTCCGGGATCGGTTGACGCCGCTTATCGCGCTGCGGGTGGTGTTGTGCGGGCGGTTGATATGGTTCTTGGGGGGGAGGTGCAAAATGCCTTTGCCGCAGTTCGCCCGCCTGGTCACCATGCAGAAACAGAAACCGCCATGGGGTTTTGCCTGTTCGGGAATGTCGCGATTGGCGCAAAGCATGCGTTAGACTTTCACGGTCTTTCGCGCGTGGCCGTTGTGGATTTCGACGTGCATCACGGGAATGGCACACAGGATCTTTTGTATGATGAAGAACGGGCGTTGGTGATCACATCGCAGCAGTTCCCATTGTGGCCTGGTTCGGGCGAGGCCTCGGAAACAGGCGCGAAAGACAACATCCTGAACGTGCCCTTGCCGCCGCAAAGTGACGGGGCGCATATGCGGTCTGTCTATACGCGGGATGTTTTTCCACGGTTACGAGAATTTGCACCAGAGTTGATCATAATTTCTGCAGGCTTTGATGCGCATCGTGATGATCCTTTGGCAGAATTGAATTGGGAGGACGATGATTTCGCGTGGCTCACGGATCAGATTTGCGAAATTGCGGCCGAAACTTGCAAGGGGCGGGTGGTATCCGCACTTGAAGGTGGCTATGATTTAACAGCTTTGGCACGATCTGCCAAACGGCATGTAGAACAACTAATAGAGGCAGCGACATGAGCGAGACCCCCGTAGATGAGATGACATTTGAGCAGGCGATGGCAGAGCTAGAACAGGTTGTCGGTCAATTGGAACGCGGCGATGTTGCGTTGGATGCCTCAATCAAGCTTTATGAACGCGGTGCCGAGCTGAAAAAACGCTGTGAGAAAAAGCTTAAGGAAGCCGAAGAAAAAGTGGCAGCCATTACATTGGACAGCCAAGGTAATCCGACAGGAACAACGCCGGTTGACGGGCAATAGGCATGTTTCGGGCGCGGTTGGCAGAAAATGCAGGGCATGTGCAACAGCATCTAATGCAGGTCTGTGACAGCTTTGAGCAGACGGATGTGACCCATGCCATGCGGTACGCTTTGGATGGTGGAAAACGTCTGCGCGCGCATCTTGTGATGGAATCGGCACGCATTTTTGGCGTTGAGGATACCATGTCTATTTGGCCTGCTGCTGCTATTGAGGCGATTCACGCTTATTCTTTGGTGCATGACGATCTGCCTTCCATGGACAATGATGACCTTCGCCGCGGTCAGCCAACAGTTCACGTGAAATGGGATGAAGCAACCGCGATCTTGGCTGGCGACGGTTTGCAGGCGCTAGGATTTGAACTTGTTTCAACTGAGGAAAGTGGCCTTGCGCCAACTGTGCGGGCGCAGCTGGCACTAGGTCTGTCGCGTGCGTCCGGAGCGCGTGGCATGGTCATTGGTCAGGCCAAAGATATCGCCGCGGAAACGGCTGCTGTGCCACTTACTTTGGATCAAATCATTGATTTGCAACGTGGAAAAACAGGTGCGTTAATTGAGTGGTCTGCAACAGCCGGTGCTGTGCTTGCCCAAGAAGACACACGCCCCCTAGAGCAATACGCACAAGCGATTGGTCTTGCCTTTCAAATCGCGGATGACATTTTGGATGTTGAGGGGGATGCCTCCAAAGCCGGAAAGCGTCTGGGCAAGGATGAAGAGGCTGGTAAAGCGACTTTTGTATCACTCCTTGGGTTAGACGCAGCGAAACGTAGGGCGGCAGAGTTGATTGAACAGTCACATGACGCCATAAAGTGCTATGGCGAGAAGGCCGGTATGTTGCGTGCAACCGCAGATTTTATTATTGCGCGCGATAGGTAATGCATAAAGGGGACGAGATGTCCGAAACACCTCATACACCGCTTTTGGATCAAGTAGGGTCTCCTCATGATCTGAAACGCTTTTCTGATAGAGAATTGGCTCAGGTCGCGCATGAACTGCGCCAAGAGACAATTTCAGCTGTGTCAGTGACGGGTGGGCACCTTGGGGCCGGTCTTGGGGTGGTTGAGTTGACGGTCGCGTTACATGCTGTGTTTGACACACCTAAGGACAAGATCGTTTGGGATGTGTCGCATCAATGTTACCCCCATAAAATTTTGACGGGACGCCGTGATCGTATACGGACCTTGCGCCAAAAGGATGGCCTGAGCGGGTTCACGAAACGATCTGAAAGCCCTTATGATCCTTTCGGTGCGGCCCATTCCAGCACGTCAATCAGTGCAGGACTAGGCTTTTCGGTTGCTCGAGATTTGGGCGGTGCATGCCCAGAGGGTCTTGGCGATGCGGTTGCGGTCATCGGAGATGGCTCAATGACTGCCGGAATGGCGTTCGAGGCGATGAACCATGCCGGTCATTTGAATAAACGTTTGTTTGTTGTCCTAAATGATAATGATATGTCCATCGCGCCCCCCGTGGGCGCCCTATCGGGTTATTTGTCACAGCTATACGCAGGCGCGCCGTTCCAAGATTTGAAATCGGTCGCCAAAGGCGCGGTCAGTTTCCTGCCGGAGCCCTTCCGCGAAGGTGCCAAACGGGCCAAGGACATGATCAAGGGGATGACCGTCGGCGGAACGTTGTTCGAAGCGCTTGGGTTTTCTTATGTTGGGCCAATTGACGGGCACGATATGGATCAACTGGTGCCTGTTTTGCGTACTCTGAAAGAGCGCGCAACCGGTCCGGTTTTGATCCATGTGATTACGCAAAAAGGCAAAGGCTATGCCCCCGCAGAAGCGGCCCGCGACAAAGGTCACGCCACAGCAAAATTTGACATTGCCACAGGCAAACAGGCCAAAGCGCCGTCAAATGCGCCGTCCTACACCAAAGTATTTGCAGATGCCTTGTTGACCGAGGCAGCGGACGATCCGCGCATTTGTGCGGTTACGGCGGCGATGCCCGATGGAACGGGGTTGAACCTGTTTGCCGAACGGTATCCATCGCGGTGTTTTGATGTTGGCATTGCAGAGCAACATGGCGTGACATTTAGCGCAGGACTTGCCGCCGGTGGCATGAAACCGTTTTGTGCGATGTATTCGACCTTTTTACAGCGTGGATATGATCAAGTCGTACATGATGTCGCGATCCAACGTCTGCCAGTTCGATTTGCGATTGATCGCGCCGGTTTGGTGGGTGCGGATGGTGCTACGCATGCGGGGAGCTTTGACATTGCCTATCTGGCGAACCTGCCCGGTTTTGTGGTGATGGCCGCCGCAGATGAAGCGGAACTGGTGCATATGGTGGCGACGGCTGCGGCACATGATGACGGGCCGATTGCGTTTAGATATCCACGTGGCGAAGGGGTAGGTCTTGATCTACCGGAAAAAGGTAGAGTGTTGGAAATCGGCAAAGGTCGTATCATACACGAAGGCCGGGGCATAGCCATTCTGAGCTTTGGAACGCGTTTACAAGAGGTGGAACGTGCTTGTGAATCCTTGCGTCAAAAAGGGATTGATCCGACCATCGCCGATGCGCGTTTTGCCAAGCCATTAGATACAGAGATGATCCTAGACCTTGTGCATAACCACGAGGCTTTGATCACGATTGAGGAAGGTGCCGTAGGTGGCTTTGGCAGTCATGTTGCACAGTTCCTAGCGGAATCGGGGGCGTTTGATACAGGGCTGAAATTCCGCTCAATGGTGCTCCCTGATACGTTCATTGATCAATCAAGCCCTGCGGACATGTATGCCACTGCCAAACTGAATGCAGAGGATATCGAGGCCAAAGTTCTTGCTGTACTAGGTGTGGAAACGCTGTCCTCACGCGCCTAAAATGTGAGCATACGGAGAAAGCGTCACGCGCCCCCATCGAGGGGGCCGTGCCGCTGCCCAAGCCAGTGGCTTGGGGGAACAGTTACAGATCTTTTCGCAAAGCCTCTAATCCGGTTCGGTAGTCAGGGTATTTTAATACAACCCCAAGCTCTTTTTTGATTTTGTCATTTCTGACCCGTTTGCTTTCTGCATAAAAGCTTTTTGCCATTGGGGTCATCTCTGCAGTTTCGAAATCTTCGCTTGGCGGTGACGTCCGCCCCAATAAATGTGCGGCAAAGTCGATGACATCTTGGGGAGGAGCGGCATCGTCGTCGCATACATTATAGGCCGATCCTGGGTTTGGGGCGTTCACAGAGGCCATCAGGGTTTGTGCAATATCGTCAACATGGATTCGATTGAACACTTGGTTTGGTTTGACAATTCGGCGTGCGCTGCCGCTTAGGACTTTGGAAAAAGGGCCGCGATTTGGGCCATATATTCCGGCCAATCTAAAAATATGGAGTGGTAGCTTAGGGATTGCCCCCCATTCTGCCTCTGCTTTTATGCGGGCCAATCCGCGTTTTGTGACCCCTAAAAGATTAGACGTTTCATCCACCCATTCACCGTTCCTGTCGCCGTAAACACCAGTAGTTGACAAATACCCAACCCACTCAAATTGTGCGGCGCGTTGGGATATGTGGCTGTGATAGGTGGCGAGTGTAGGATCGCCCTGAGCTGTTGGCCCGACGGAGATCAACAGATGCGTGGACGAGTTGATCCAGTTAGTGACGTCTTTCTCCCCCCATAACAACGGAGTTGCTCCGATCTCTTGAATTGAAGGAAAATTTTCAACCGAGCGGGTGGTTCCAGCAACCTGCCATCCCTGTGCAACCAATTGTTTGGCCCAAGCTTTGGCAGAATACCCAAGTCCGAATATCAAGCATGTTTTTGTCATACAAGGGATGTGCTGCCTTTGGCAGGGTTTGGCAAGTGTTGAGGTTCATTTTGTTAAAATCGAAATTTTAACGCCTGGTTCTGATAAGGAGTTTTTAACCCCTTCCGCGCACCCTGAATCTGGTGAGTGAAAGAAAGGAATGGTCATGACGAATACAACAATAGTGGACGACAATAGAGAGAATTCACAGTCATTGATGTGTACACCATGTGGATTGATCCGGCTTGTGCAAGAGTTATCTCAGTCGAACTTATTCGGTGCTGCATCTGATTAAAGTGACGGAACGTTTAGCATGACAAAGCCCAAGCGATGGATAAAGTTGGCCCCAATAAAAGGGGCCAACTATGGACGAGATCGTAATACTTGACGGAACGCGCACGGCAATCGGAACATTCGGTGGTGCGTTGTCACAAAAAACACCTATCGACTTAGCGACTGTCGTGACCAAATCGGCTTTGGACAGGTCCGGCGTTGCTCCAGACCAAATCGGTAACGTGGTATTTGGGCATGTGATAAACACCGAACCCAAAGATATGTATCTTAGCCGCGTTGCTGCAATGCAGGCAGAAGTTCCGAATACGACGCCTGCAATGAATGTGAACCGCTTGTGTGGGTCTGGTGCCCAAGCCATTGTGTCGGCCACGCAGTCGTTAATGTTGGGTGACGCAGATTTTGCGGTTGCAGGTGGCGCAGAGTGTATGAGCCGGTCGCCTTATATTGTCCCAGGTCAACGCTGGGGGACCAAAATGGGCGATGTCCAAACACTTGATATGATGTTGGGTGCGTTGAATTGTCCGTTTGGAACGGGTCACATGGGGGTGACAGCGGAAAATGTTGCCGCCGAACATGGGATCACCCGCGATGACCAAGATCATTTTGCGTTGAGTAGCCAAACAAGGGCTGCGGCAGCAATTGCAGCTGGGTATTTTGAGACACAAATCACGCCCGTCGACGTCAAGGTCAAGCGGGATATGGTTGCGTTCAATCAGGACGAGCATCCCAAAGCCACAACCCAAGAGGCGTTAGGTGGGTTGCGGCCTGTGTTCCAAAAAGATGGAACTGTGACCGCGGGGAATGCCTCGGGTATCAATGACGGTGCGGCGGCGATTGTTTTGGCGCGTGCCTCGGCCGCGGAGAAAGCGGGTCTTTCGCCCAAAGCGAGGGTCTTGGGATATGCGCATGCGGGTGTTCGCCCCGAAGTGATGGGGATTGGACCTATACCCGCTGTTCAAAATCTATTGGCGCGCACTGGGCTATCATTGTCTGATTTTGACGTGATCGAGTCTAATGAGGCGTTTGCGGCGCAGGCTATGGCGGTTAACAAAGAGTTGGGCCTTGATCCTGCGAAAGTGAACCCGAATGGCGGCGCGATCGCGCTGGGCCACCCTGTCGGAGCGACGGGGTGTATTATCACGGTCAAAGCCCTGTACGAATTAGAGCGCATCAATGGCAAAAAGGCCCTGATCACGATGTGCATTGGCGGCGGGCAGGGAATCGCACTCGCAATCGAACGACTTTAAGCGCATTTTTACCACCTCCGTCGCAGCATGGAATTACGTGTGACGGAGGATGAACATGACTTTGGCGGCAAAATTGGCCGAAGAGCGGCGCGCGCGACTGGTCGCCGAGCGTTTGCTTGAGCTTAAGCAAGCCGAGCTATATGCCGCAAATCGAAAACTTGGACGGCATGCGCGCGCTCTGAGCGAAGAGATCACGGAAACACGTGCCGAAATCAGTTCGGTCCGAAGTGAAAATGAAAAAGTTAAATCCGATCTTTCGGTTGCGACTGAAAAGATCCAGATTGTCGAGCAACGTCTCTGGCATTCGATTGAAACCATCCATGACGGCTTTGCGGTATTTGACATAAACAACGGATTGGTCATGGCCAATCACGCTTATATGACCGTGTTTGATGGGCTAGAGGAGGTACAGCCAGGGGTCCCTTATGCGCGCATCCTTCAACTTTTGACTGAGGAGGGGATTGTCGACATTGGCGAGTTAAGCCCCGCTGATTGGCGGGCGAAAATGCTCTCGCGTTGGCAAAGCCCCGACCCCGAAGACACGATCATTCGGTTGTGGAATGGTGAGTATATCAAAGTCATTGACCGCCGTGGCAATGGCGGTGATGTGATAACTTTGGCCCTAAATATTACCGAAACCGTGAATTACCAGAAAATTCTAGAAGAGGCCCATTTCAAGGCTGAAACTGCCAACCGCGCGAAATCCGCCTTTCTTGCCAATATGAGCCATGAGATAAGAACGCCAATGAACGGTGTGGTTGGCATGGCAGAATTGCTTAAAGAAACGCCACTTAGCGAAGAGCAACGATTGTTCGTAGATACGATCAAAAGCTCGGGCGAAGCGCTATTGGTGATAATTAACGACGTTTTAGATTACTCAAAAATCGAAGCAGAAAAGCTTGTCCTGCATCCCGAACCCTTTGATCTTGAACATTGTATTCATGAGATCATGGTCATGCTGCAAACCTCGGCGCGGCAAAAGGGTCTTGAGTTGTTAATTGATTATGACATTTTTTTACCCAGCACATTTATTGGAGATCCAGGGCGTATTCGCCAAATATTGACGAACCTTATTGGCAATGCTCTGAAATTCACGTTGAAGGGTCATGTCGCTGTTCGCGTGGTCGGAATAGAAGAAAGCGACGGTCATTTTGACCTTCATATTTCGATTGAGGACACTGGTATTGGAATTCCTGAGGAAAAAATCGGTCACATCTTTGGCGAATTTAATCAGGTTGATGATGCGCAGAACCGACGGTTTGAGGGAACGGGCCTAGGTCTCGCCATTTCACAGCGTCTTGTCTCAATGATGCAAGGCGAAATTTGGGTAACATCTGAGGTCAATGTTGGAACCTGTTTTGGGATCAAGATTAGACTACAAAGTGCTGATAGCCCAGACAACTCGGTGCCTGCCCTGCGGGGGCGGTATCGTCACGCGCTGCTGTTAGAGCGCTCTGTTGCGATCCGTGACATTTTGGAAAAACAGTTAAAAGCCTATGGTATAAAGGTAACGATCTGTGACACGCCGAGCGACGCCTTAGAGCAATGTGATAAGAGTGTCGATCTTGTTGTGTCGACACGGACGATGCCGGAAATGGATGGGTTTGAGCTTGTTGAGCGGCTGCATGGGGCGGGGTTTGAGCTGACTTATATCATTACAGACGCGACAACTGCGGATAAAGATCAGGATCCCGTTGGGCATTTGGTGCAGGCGACCTTGCAAAAACCGTTTTCGCACAGAGCGTTTTTACAGGCCTTATCCTTGCCCTTGACTGATGCGCCAGAGGCTGCGACTGCACCGGTTGTTGTGTCTACGCCCGACACGGATCGGAAAATGTGCGTTCTGGCGGCTGAGGATAACAAAACCAACCAACTGGTGTTGCGCAAGATGGTTGCCGGTCTGAATATTGATTTGCACTTTGCTAATAATGGTCTCGAGGCTGTTGAGTTATTTGAATCCGTACAACCAGATCTCGTTTTCATGGATATCTCTATGCCGATAATGGACGGCAAAGAGGCGACTAAAAAAATTCGGGAAATCGAGGCGGGGTATAGGCGCACACCTATCGTTGCTCTGACGGCGCATGCCATGTCAGGGGACAAAGATGAAATTCTATCTGTGGGATTGGATTACTATCTGCCAAAACCACTGCGCAAACAGGCATTGATTGACAAAATCATTGAAAAACAACCGCCTGGGGTTGCAAATCTAAGCCAAGATACAGTGCAAAAAGCAGGATAATTTGGGGGCTATACGCCCCCAAATTTTGTATTAGCTCATTTGCTCGCGCAGGATAGAGGCGGTGATTGAGATCATCAAATAAATGCCTGCAAAGATTAGAAAGGCCAAAATCGTGTCTTCAAACGCGCGAGGATAGGATGCTGATTGCGCTGCAATCGGCTCATTCGTCCGCGCAAGATAGCGAGTTTGCGAATTTGCTTCAGCCTGAGTTGCGCGCAGTGTTTCAAGTGCACCTTGAAGCATTGCATCACGGGTCCCAAGGTCGGCCTGTGCGATTTGAATGCGGCTGACTAGTTCTGCCAATGTCATGCCGTTTTCCATCGGCTCTTGCATTTTTCGCTCGGACTCGGCCTTGGCTGCATTTAGGCGCTCAATGTCTGCTCTTACTCCATTGACCCGACTTTCGTTTGGTCGCGCGTTATCCAGCAGCGCCTCAAGCTGAAGCTCTTTTTCAATAATTTGCTGATCAAGTGTTGATACCTGTTGCCGTAAGCTTCCTGCATAGGCCTCTGGGTCAAGCAAGGTCGTTTGTTGCAATTGAACAAGCGCTTCTTGTGCATCTCGTCGGGCTTGTTCTGCCTCTTCAAAAGCCGCTCTTGCATCGGCCACTTGGTTTTCGCGCTTTTCCTTGGACAGGCTTTCAACCTTTTCCTCTGCATAGTTTCCAAGAGCTTGGGAAAATTTTACACTTTCCTGCGGATCTGCGGTGATAACTTCGAGGTTGATAAGGCCCTCTGTCGGATCATAGCCAATCTTGACGTGTTTGTTATATAGCTTATGCGCATCTTCTAGTGTGGCATCTTGGGCCAATCGTTGAAGCGGATCTAGACTATCTTGTTTAAAATGCGCCATATATCCGACTTCCTCATCAAGGCGCACCAAGGCTTCTTTGGATTTCAGATAAGTTTGGACCGCTACCGCGTCTTGGGTCGAGGCCAAACCCGTGCCGGCAAAAAGCCCACCCATACCACCGCCGCCACCACCGCTATCTGCGGTGATGATTTGAAACGCTGACTTGGACGAATACATGGGCGTTGCTATGGTGAAAAAGTAGATACCGGCCGCCAAAGTTGGTAAAAACACAAATAGGCTGAGACGGGCCAGCAGCATGACAATGTTTCTGCGACGGCGCCGCGCAAGATCACGCTGAATTTGCATAATTTCTTTTGCGCGCTCTGCCGCTGCCTGTGCTGGATCTGGTCCGGCTTGTCCTGCTGGTACTTTGACGGGATCTATTTTCGCCGGTAACTGAGTTGGGCTATGGCCGCCCGATTGTTCCGTCGCCATTTCCAACATTGAAGACCGCTGAAACGGATCAATTCCTTTTGCACGTAGCTGCTGCACCGCATCATAATCTGACGTAAATGCAAGGCCATGTTTCTGAGCAACACGCCGCGCCATACGAAGCTGACGCGCTGTGAGACCAGATTGATCCTGATCTTGTGTCGTTTGTTGCGTAGCCTGTTGCTGTGGCTGAGGGCGTGCTTGCGGCTTGGTTGGTGTCACTGGTTGTGCCTGCTTGGGTTCGGACGCTTGTGGTACGGACTGCGCGGCAGCTGTCTCTGGCTGTTTTGGTTTGATTTGCGGGGCGCGCAAACGAAACCTATTGGCTTTGGGTTTGGTAGTCATAGAGCTGCTTTGCTTCCTCTAGGCTGTCGAACATGAACAATTGTCCTTGCAATAATACAGCCGCTTTTTGTGCGTATTTTTCCAACGTATCGGCCTGATGTGATACGATGATCGTTGTTGTTGTCCTAAGCCGTTCCGCCAATATGGACCCTGCTTTTTTATTAAACTCGACATCTGTTGTGCTTGGCATGCCTTCGTCAATTAAATACATATCAAAATCTAACGCCAACATCAGCGAAAAAGTGAATCTCGCTTTCATACCCTGTGAATATGTATTCAACGGTTGGTCAAAATATTCCTCTAAACCGCACAACCATCTGCAATACGCCTCGACGTAATCGGGGTCTAAGCCGTACAATTCCGCGATATATCGAGAGTTTTCGCGCGCAGTGTGTTTGGGAACGACGCCCCCCATGAATCCCAATGGGAACGAAACTTTACAGTTGCGATAGATGTTGCCTTCATCCGCTTTTTCAAGCCCAGCCATCATCTTGATCAACGTGGTCTTGCCCGTCCCATTCGGCGCCAGAATGCCCAAGGACTGTCCCAGTTCAACTTTGAAAGAGACTTGATCCAATATGATCTTGCGGCGTGTGCCGGTCCAGAAAGATTTGCTAACGTTTTCGAATTCTAACATAGGGTCACTTGTACTACCGCTTGCCACATATCGCAAAAGCGTAAAGATTTATTGTTCGAGTACTGTGCAAATATGGTGACAATTAGACAATACAGAATTGCTAACACAAAAAAAACCGGCCAAAGATGGCCGGCTTTCAAATAAAATTAAGTGTATCAAAGTTCTTTTTTCTGAACTTTGGTGAGTTTGCCGGCCACAATCGAAATCACGGCTGCAGCAAAGCTAAACAAGGCACCCATTTTTGCGGCATCTTGTGTTGGTCCAGCTTCAAACGCAACTGAGGCGACAAACAGCGATACGGTAAAACCAATCGCGGCAATACAACCGATCACAAATAGGTCGATAATGCGCATCCCTTCCGGTATTCCCAATCTCATTGGGACCGCACCGATCCAGCCAAATAGCAAAATGCCGATAGGTTTACCAATAATCAGACCTGCGAGAACCAACCAAGTCGCATCACCCATCGCAGAAAATTCAACACCAGCATTCGCCAAGCCAAAGAAGAACAGGATGATTTCCACAGGGTGCTTCAACGCATGTTCAATGGTGTTGAGTAAATCATGCAAATGCTGTTCTGCTTCGTTAAAGATACCAAATGCGCGATCTGCGTGTGGAATGGCAGGAACAATTGGCAATAGACCCAATGCAGGATGCAAACCTGACCGCATAAAGCCGTACCAACTTACGCAGGCTGCGATCAAATATGGAAGAAAACTTAGGTTTTTGCGAACCCATGTTGAATTCGGACGCAATTGGTTGCCACGATCAAGATAGCGAGGGAACCAGTTGAACAGGATATAGACTGCTGCCGCAGCTCCGAATGATGCAAGCAACCACTCAGGTGCGAGGTCGCCAGAAGGATAGAAAACCGCCAAAATGATCAATCCCGCAGCATCGTCTGCAATGGCAAGCAATAGAAGGAACCGAACGGCAGGGTGACCTGCGCCAAACACAATACGCCCGACAAGATACGAGAATGCAATATCGGTTGCGGTCGGAATGGCCCACCCATTTGCAACGGCATCATACGTGTCAGAGCCCATGATCATGGCAAGGCCCAAGTACACCGCGATAGGACCGAACATGCCACCTGCGGTCGCAAACAATGGTGTCGCCGCTTTCTTTCCGCGCAGAGAGCCGTCTTTTAGGATAATCGCTTCCCACACCTCTTTTGCGGCAATGGCAAAGAATAGGGCCATACCAATGTCGTTGATCAGGTAATGAAGTGTCAACGTGCGGTGACCATCATGCAAATGGCCAATTGGGGCGTGATCCCAAATGACGAATTCAACAAAGTGGTGGTAACTGTCGGGGTTGGTATTTGCCCATCCAAGAGCAATCAATGCCCCGAAGATAAGCAAGAGTGAATAGTTTGTCAGAAAATTCCAAACTCTATACATTTTAATCCTCTCTTGTCCTGCATTCAGAGTTCACTGTATGCGGGAATGCGTATCCGAATTCAACCTCAACGGCATTTCGTAGTTGCGTTGGATACGGTGGTTGCGTGTTTGTATTTATCGGCGGAATGTAAAGCGGTGTTAATAATAAGGACAGAAATTAAGGACTAATCCGTTTTTTCTAAGGTTTGTCGTATCTCTCGCAAAACCGGTAGGGCTGTGCGTATCCGCTCTTCTCCGACAGTTGAAAGAATACTTGCCAAATCAGGGATCACGGTAGCCAAGGCAAATTCGCGTGCTTTGCGACCTGCTGGGGTGATCGCAATCAGTTTGCGTCGCGCATCGTTCCAATCGGGGCTGATATGGATATATCCCGCGACATCAAGCCGATTAAGTGTATTCGTCATCGCCCCGCGCGTGACATGAAAAAGGCGTGCAAGCTGAGCCGGAGTGCGCTCTTCTCCGACATAGGCAAGGTGATTCAGAACGGAAAAATGAGACAACTCCATTCCTTTTGGAAGGGCTTTGGTCAATCGCAATCTAAGCAGCTGATCTGCCATTAACAGCTCACTCACAAGCGAAATAGACAAAGATTGGTTTTCTTGTTTCACCTAATAGGCCCGTCAAACTGCCGTTCATTCAAAAGTGATGGCACACGTTCTCGAGCCACCTTTACCCTGCTAAGGTCCAGATCTGCATAGCAAATTCCTATGTCCGCTTCTAGCCCTGATAACACGTCGCCCCATGGGGAAATGATCATACTATGGCCATATGTTGCGCGCGGGTCGCTATTTTGTTGTGCGTGCGTTCCGGTTTGGGCAGCGGCGATCACATAGCATCCGTTTTCAATTGCGCGGGCACGCAACAATACGTCCCAGTGTGCCTGCCCTGTTGTAACTGAAAAGGCCGCCGGCACTGTTAGGATGTCCGCCCCATGATGTGCCAGTCTGCGGTACAGGTGGGGAAAGCGTACGTCGTAGCAAATGCTAAGACCAATGTTCCCAACGGGAGTTTCAGACAACACTGCGCTATCTCCCGGAGCATAGCCACTACTTTCATGATAGGTTTCGGTGTCTGACAAAGCGACATCAAACATATGAATTTTGTCATAGGTATTGATGATGTCGCCGTCGGGGCCAATGACAAAACTCCGATTTACAAAGCGCGTGTCAGTCTCGCTTTTTAAGGCGAGGGACCCAATAACCACTGTGACCGAAAGCTCTTTGCACAGCTTGCGAATTGCCAATAGGGTGGGGTCTCGGTCTTGGGTTGTTAGAACCGCACTTTGATGCGCACGCGAGGTCGAGACACAATTTGTGACCTCTGGCGTGACGATGAGCGAGGCATTATTTGCTGCGGCCTCAGTGATAAGGCTGCAAGTTGCCTCTAGATTGTCTAACGGAGTGTCCGAAGAACAAAGCTGAATCGCTGCTGCACGGATCATGCTCGCAAAATCGGATCTAATTTTCCCATACGATCAAGCGCATACAGGTCATCGCATCCGCCGATGTGTGCGTCATTGATAAAGATTTGTGGAACTGTACGTGATCCATTCGCGCGTTTGATCATTTCCGGTTTGCGTTCGGGATCCGCCAAAACGTTGATCTCCGAAAATGAGACGCCTTTTTGGTTCAATAGACGCTTTGCGGCGTGACAGAAGCCGCAAATCGGAGTCGTGTATATTTCAATAAGTGCCATTTGCGAGCCATTTGTTGTACATTTACTCTAATCTAATGTGTTTTCGTTGCGCGCGCCAGAACCACAATAGAGATTTCTTTGGCACCAGCCTCTTTACAGGCTTCGGCGCATGCAGACAGCGTCGCGCCGCTTGTCATTACATCATCCACAAGCACAATTTTTTTCCCAGAAATGATGTCTGGTGAACGTGCGGAAATGGTCCCTTTCAGTCGAGTAAATCGTTCGTCTTTTGTTACGTTTTCAAGGGCCTGCGTAGCGATAGTACGGGACAGCGCCAAGGGAAAGCACGCGAGGTTTAAGTGTTTGGCCAGTTCCACAGCAAGTAAGGCAGATTGATTGTATTTACGTCCCGTTGTGCGCCGCCAATGTAGGGGGACAGGAATGACGTGATGATCTGGCGTGACATAGTCTGATATGGCATTTGCCATCCATTTCCCCGCGGGCCCTGCTATCTCTGTTCGGTCACCGTGTTTTAATGCCAAAGCGAGTTTTCGTGCGGTCCCCTCGTATTTGAGTGCAGCATGTCCGCGTGTCCATGGCCGGGATGTGTCTAGGCAGGCGTCACACGCAATGTCAGTTTGCGGCGGCCCAATCATTTGTGCACCACACATCCCGCAAGACGGATCAGTGATAAATGGCGTGGCTGCCCAACATGCGCCGCATAATCCCCAATCCGAGTCTACATCAACCCCGCATGCAATACACCGCGGAGGAAACAACACATGAAATGCGGTTTGAAGTAGTGGCAATTTCATCCTATGTGGTGCTCATGTCTAAAAAACCTTTGGTCGACCGCTCTTGTTTAATACGTAACCGAGCCCGAAAAAATTCGGAGCGAGGTGACTTTTTGCACAATGAGGCAATCTTAGACGTCCAAGATCGTCTAACTTTTGTTAATAAAGAGTTCTCAAAGGTCGCAATCGTGACTGGAATGCCAGAAGTTTGGTCAAAGGCGTTTCCAAAGGCAACGGTTGTCCTTGACGATGAGGTTCTCGATCTTGGGCAAGGGTCCTACGACCTGATAATTCATGGCATGTCGTTACATTGGGCAAATGATCCGGTTGGGCAATTGATCCAGATGCGTCGAGCGCTAAGTCCAGACGGACTTATGATTGCTGCCTTTCTTGGGGGTGATACCCTAAACGAATTGCGCAGCAGCTTGGCTGAGGCAGAAATCGCGGTGAGTGGGGGCCTTTCGCCACGTGTTCTTCCCATGGGAGAAATTCGGGACGCTGGATCCCTTTTACAGCGTGCCGGCTTTGCGTTGCCAGTCGCAGATAGCGCCAAACTTTCTGCGGAATATGACAATATATTTCATTTGATGTCAGATCTGCGTGGTATGGGGGAGGCGAATGCGATGACCGACCGGTTGAAATCCTTTACGCGAAGAGACGTGTTCACG
The DNA here is from genome assembly GCA_023259435.1 of Paracoccaceae bacterium. Classification (GTDB taxonomy): domain Bacteria; phylum Pseudomonadota; class Alphaproteobacteria; order Rhodobacterales; family Rhodobacteraceae; genus JALRHZ01. The sequence goes on from JALRHZ010000007.1 coordinate 18,649, forward strand.
CGGGCCAATGAAATTTACGCGGCCTCTTTTTCGAATTCGGCGGACAAATGTGTGGCCACATTTGAAATCCTGATGCTCACAGGGTGGGCGCCAGACGAAAGTCAGCCAAAACCTTTGCGGCCGGGAAGTGCAACAATGCGTTTAGCGGAGGCGTTAGGAACACAGGAAAACCAGATTAAGAATTGACCTGCTTCCTACGTGCGTTACATATCAGCCCTGAACTCAAGGAGAAAAGTGTAGATGACCGAAATGTTTGATCCCAACATTCCGCAAACGTGCCCTGTGCATGCGAAGCCGGATCATCCAAAAGTACCCCAGCAAAAAGTGGGTATCTTATTGGCGAATCTTGGGACCCCAGATAATTATGATTACTGGTCAATGCGCCGTTATCTTGGCGAGTTTCTGTCCGATCGCCGTGTGATTGATTACTCTTCATTTCTATGGCAGCCCTTGTTGCAGTTGATTATTCTAACCTCTCGCCCATTCCGTTCAGGCGCGGCCTATAAATCGATTTGGAACGAAGCAGAGGGCGAAAGCCCTTTGATGACAATTACAAAGGCGCAAACGGCAAAAATAAAAGAAACGATGACTGCGCGCTATGGTGATAATGTTGTTGTTGATTTTTGCATGCGCTATGGCAACCCGTCGACAAAATCCAAAGTACGTGAAATGGTCCGGCAGGGATGCACCAAGATTTTGTTCTTTCCGTTATATCCTCATTACGCAGGTGCAACGTCGGCAACGGCGAATGATCAATTCTTTCGGGCATTAATGGACGAAAAATGGCAACCAATTGCCCGCGTGGTTGAGCCGTATTTTGAAAAGCCCGCCTATATCGAGGCCTTGGCACAGTCGGTGGAAAAGGCCTATGCCGCTGCTGATAAAAAACCAGACGTTTTAGTTTGCTCGTATCACGGGGTGCCAAAGCGGTATTTGATGCAGGGCGATCCTTATCATTGCCAGTGTCAGAAAACCACACGGTTGCTGAAAGAGCGTTTGGGATGGGATGACACGCAAATCGTGACGACTTTCCAGTCAAAATTCGGTCCAGAAGAGTGGCTAAAGCCATATACGGTTGAAGAAGTTGCACGATTGGCTGAAGAAGACGGCAAAAAAAGTATAGCCGTAATCGCACCTGCATTCTCGGCGGACTGTATTGAGACGCTAGAAGAGATCAATGAAGAGATCAAAGAAAGCTTTGAAGAGGCGGGTGGAGAAGATTTTCTTTATATCCCGTGTCTAAACGATGACGATGCGCATATCGCTGCGTTAAGTTCTTTGATCGAAGATAATTTGCAAGGTTGGCTTGAGTAACGCGCACTCTTGCGGCCATCGAGGCCCCAAGCGTGCGGCCCCCGTCATGCGACGGGGGGCACTCACCGCGCCGGTCATCCGGACGTTCTGTATCGAAACACCCCTGTTGATGTTGCGACTAATAGCCCTGTATCATCATGAAGCTTTGCTTCGGCGAAGTAGGTTTTCCGACCGCCACCCGTTTTCCAGCCGTCTGCAATCAAAAGTGTCCCTTTCGGCTGTCCCACGAAATTGACCGACATGTTGATGGTCAGTGCTAGAATTTGAACGTTGCCATCACCAGAAAAACACCCAGCATACCCCATGGCCGTATCCAAGAGCATCGCATAGATCCCGCCATGTGGGATGCCTTGCCTGTTGAGCAGTTGAGGTTGCAAGGGAAGATGAACCTTACAATAACCTTCGCGCCATTCCACAAGGGAATATCCAATGTGTTCTTGGATTGCGGAAGGTGGTGCCAAAAGTTTCGGATCTAGTGTCATTGTGTTGCTGCCTTTAGTCCCATGCGGGCAAAGAGGGGTACGTATTCCCCTAATGTCAATCCCCGCCCCGGGTCAGACGCATTCCCATCCAACGCGCGCTTTTTAACGCCTTGCAGGATTGCCGCCATGCGAAAAAAGCAAAACGCCAAATAGAATGAAAAGTTCTCAACCGCGGGAATGTCTCGGTTTGCGCAGTACAGGTCAACAAATTCTTGATCTGTCATAAGCCCAAGATTTGCGCGATCGACACCTGCCAATCCGCGTCCATCGCCACCGGCTGGCATTTGCCATTGCATAATCACGCTTGCCAGATCCGCAAAAGGATGGCCGAGAGTGGAAAGCTCCCAATCTAGGATTGCAAGGATTTTTGGCTGTGTAGGATCGTACAGTAGATTGTCTATTCGATAGTCGCCATGCACCAATGTGCGCTGTCCATCATCTGGGATCATATTGTTACTTAGCCAATCCATAAGGTCATCCATATCCCTCACGGTTTCGGTTTCAGTGGCGCGATATTGAGCGGTCCATCGGGTAACCTGTCTTTCAACATAATGGCCTTTGGGGCCATAGTCTTCTAGACCAACCTTGAAAAGATCCACGCTATGGATTTTTGCCAAAGCGAGGTTCATATCGGTCATTATTTCCCGACGCTCTTTTGGGTCGAGCGAGGGCATGCGCGGATCGTCAAAAGATCGCCCCTTAATATAATCCATAACATAAAAGTCAGCGCCCAATACATCAGGGTCTTGGCAAAGCGCATGCATGTGTGCGGTTGGGACGTCGGTCTGGGCCAAAGCGGATTGCACGCGAAATTCGCGATCCACAGCGTGTGCGGATTTCAAAAGTTGCCCAGCGGGTTTTCTGCGCAGCACATAGCTTTTGGATGGGGTGTCAAGACGGAAGGTTGGATTTGACTGTCCTCCCTCAATCTTTGCTACACTAATCGGGCCAGTGAAATTCACAACATTATCGCGCATCCACGAGTCTAGACGATTGAGATCAACAAGTGGGTCTGATGTCATTTGTGATCCCTTTCCAGCATGTATAAGTTCACCCATTCTGCCACCAAAGCAGGCCGATCTGACCCCTCAATTTCAACAGAGACCTGCATAGTTTCAGTTACCTTTTGCCCTGTGTGTCGCAAATGCAAAAGATCAAAGTGCCCTCTGATGCGTGCATCAACATGGACCGGTGATAAAAAGCGCAGCTTATTAAAGCCATAGTTCAATCCCATTTCTGCACCGTCTAGCTTGGGCATCGCATCATAGTACATTGCAGACAAAAGGGAGACCGTCAAAAACCCATGAGCGATGGTCGATCCCAAGTCGGTTTGTGCGGCGCGTTTGGGGTCTATGTGGATATATTGATGATCTTCGGTTAGGTCTGCAAAGGCATCCATGCGAGGCTGATCGATGGTGAACCATCGAGATGAGCCAATTCTTTGCCCGACTTTGTTCTGTAACTCTTCTAGTGTGATGGATGGCATTTTATGTGTCCTCACCGAAAATACTTGGTCCTGTTGCGATATTAATTCCGCCTGAAACTGGAACAATCGCCCCTGTGATATAAGACCCTCCAGCACCGCAGAGAAATTGCACACATGCCGCAATATCGCTGTGCCTTCCGATGCGGCCAAGGGGGACACGTTCGTTGACGCGAGCCACGCCCTCTTCTTGTCCGATTGCGAATTTTGTCATTCCAGATTGGAACGGTCCTGGGGCCAATGCATTTACGGTGATGCGATCCTGGGCAAGCTCTTTGGCAAGGATCTTTGTCATATGATGAACGCCTGCCTTGGATACCGCATAAGAATAGGCGCCGTCGCCCATTGGGACTTCGCCCATAACGGATCCAACATTGACCACGCGCGCGGGGTCGTGGATTGCCGCGCCTGCGCGTAATGCGGGCAACAGTGCTTGTGTCAGGTGGAACATGGCCGCAACGTTCAGATCCATGACCTTGGCCCAAGCGGCATATGGAAACTGACCAAGGTCCGCGCCCCATGTGCGTCCGGCATTATTCATGAGGATATCAATCCCAGCGTCAGACGCGAGAATGTCCTGCGCAAAGGCTTCAATTCCTATGTCTGATGATAAATCCGCGTGTTTCGCGACAACCTTGCCCGTATAGCCAAGGGCGTTGATGTCATCCGCCGCCTGTTCACAGGCCTCTATTTTGCGACTTGCGATTGTCACATCTGCACCAGCCGCAGCAAAGCCTTGGGCCGCCATTCGTCCAATCCCAGTGGCGCCGCCCGTCACAACGGCGTGTTTCCCTGAAAGATCGAATAAAGTATGTGGTGTCATAACGGTCTCCTCCACTATTGGTGATAGAAAACGAAACCTTTTACAAAAAACCAAGACGTAATACAAAAATACGCCGAGAACCTTGGGTCACTTCTATCTTTTCTTACCAGTTCTTGCGCAAATGCGCGTAGAGTTTTATGTCACGTCCCATGATCGTTTAACAAAAGGACCGCACACCATGGCAAACTTTGTACACCAAGGCGATTTGCCGGATGATTTGGATTTGGGCCAAATCGTTGCAATTGATTGCGAGACGATGGGATTGAATCCGCATCGGGATCGGCTGTGTGTTGTCCAACTATCGTCAGGTGATGGTAATGCGCATCTGGTTCAGGTTGCCCAAGGACAGACGTCCGCACCGAATTTGGAAAGACTTTTGACGGATCCCAGCGTTCTAAAGCTATTCCATTTTGGTCGGTTTGATATTGCGGCTATGTATAACGCCTTTGGCGCGTTGGCTGCGCCCGTGTATTGCACCAAAATTGCAAGCAAAATGGTGAGGACCTATACGGATCGTCACGGGTTAAAAAACCTCTTACAGGAATTATTGGGGATTGATATCTCTAAGCAACAACAATCCTCAGATTGGGGCGCAGAGCACCTAACAGCGGCACAAGTTGAATATGCTGCCTCAGATGTTTTGTATCTGCATCGACTACGTGATGAGTTAAATGCACGCTTAGATCGTGAAGGTAGAACAGAAATGGCACAGGCGTGTTTCGATTTTTTACCTACTCGCGCAAAGCTTGATCTGGCTGGGTGGCCGGATATCGATATCTTTGCCCACTAACGTGCAAAGATTTTTCACATATCAAAGGGTGTCTCTTGGGTTAAAAGTGGCCTTGCCTTTGGCCGCAATCGGTTTGTTGGTCGGGATGTTTCTTATGTCACGGGCGGCACCCTCTGAGAGTGATCTATCCTTTTTACAGGGCACTTTGCGTGACAGCATCGGTGAGCAAAGGATCGGGGCACCTTATTTTTCCGCCAAGACAAATTCAGGCGATCAAATAAGTTTGTCTGCGCGGACGGTAAAACCTGTGTTGTCCAACCCTTCGGTTTTGACTGTGGAACAGGTTACAACACGTATTGTTTCGTCTGAAAGAGATGAGATTATTATGTCCGCTGGGCAAGGTTTATTAGATACATCCGAGCGTGTCATAATGTTGCAAGGCGGTGCACAGTTGGTTTCCATGGATGGATATCAGGTCAGCGCAACCGAAGTCATTGCGCGGTTAGATGAAAATTTCCTGTCTGCAAAAGGTCCGATCTATATGACCGGACCTGGCGGGCAAATTCAATCCGGTCATATGGAGATTTCTCGCGCATCTGACAGTGGGACATTAAAAATAGTGTTCACCGAGGGCGTAAAGCTATTATATGATCCGAAATAAGAGAGTTAAGATGCGCTATTTCTTCCTAGTTTTGTTTTTAAGTGGTTTAACCAGCACTGCGTTCGCGCAGGGATTGGGATTTGGAGCGATCAAAACGGATGCCAAAGCCCCAATTGCTGCAGAAGCAGATAGTATGACAGTGCTAGAAGCTGAGAACGCAGCTGAATTGGTGGGTGGCGTTGAGATATCTCAAGGGGGCACGCGCCTAACGGCAGATCGTGTCAAAGTGTATTATGCGCAAGATGATGCAGGAATTTCGCAGCTGTTGGCGACGGGTTCCGTGGTTCTAATGAGTGGGGCAGATAAGGCAACAGCCGAAAAAGCCGATTATGACTTGAATCGTGGCACGATTCGTTTGACTGGAAATGTTTCTGTGCGTCAGTCTGGGAATTCCTTGACCGCTCAAACCATCGATATCAACTTGGATACTGGCGAAGCTGTGATGTCAGGCCGCGTTCGTACGATACTTAGTCCAGGATCAAATTAAGGATGACGTTTGATACGGACGCGCCCGCAAAAACACCAGATCAGGGGCTTGTTGTTCAAGGTCTGCGCAAAAGCTACAAAAGTAAGGTGGTCATCCGCGATGTAAACCTATCCCTTTCCCAAGGCGAGGTCGTGGCCCTTTTGGGACCAAATGGATGTGGTAAGACAACGACCTTTTATTCCATTGCGGGACTTGTGCCCGTCGACGGTGGCAAAGTGTCGATGGAAGGTCAGGATGTGACATATCTTCCGATGTACCGCCGCGCTCGCATGGGTATCGGATATCTGCCACAAGAAATGTCAATATTTCGCGGAATGAACGTCGAGGAAAATATCAGCGCGATATTAGACATCACAGAGCAAAACTCGCACAAACGACGAGAGCGCCTAGAGGAATTATTAGGTGAATTCAGCATAGAGCATCTGCGCCGTGCCCCCGCTTTGGCCTTGTCCGGAGGGGAGCGCCGCCGAGTCGAAATAGCACGGTGTTTGGCCGCCAATCCAAAATACATTTTATTGGATGAACCTTTCGCTGGTGTTGACCCGATTTCTGTCGATGATATCCGCCATCTTGTCGCTGACCTTAAACGGCGTGGACTAGGGGTTTTAATCACAGATCATAACGTGCGAGAGACGCTTGAGATCGTTGATCGCGCATATATTTTGCACGACGGCAAGGTTCTCATGTCGGGATCTGCCCAAGAAGTTGTCGAAAACGAAAGTGTCCGCAAAGTGTATCTTGGCGAAGATTTCAAGGTTTAACGATTTATAAAAATAAAATTGTTTCATTGACATGGACCCTCAATCTCGCCTTGAATGGAGGTGACAACTCAGGAGGCACGTACATGCATCTCGTTGGGACTAAGCCCCATGCATCGCTTTTCCAAGCTGTCATTTCACGTAAGCAGATATAACGGCCTTTGATTTCAAAGGATGACCTTTTGTGTCTGTCAATAATTAGAAAGGAGCAATCCATGCGCTACCAAATTTCAGGAAAACATATTGATATTGGCGAAGCTCTTCAAACACATGTCAAAGACTCTCTCGGGTCGATCGCGGACAAGTACGCAGAACGACCTACTGACGCAACCGTGGTGTTTTCGAAAGATGCCCATGAATTTGTGTGTGAGGCCACAATTCATCTTTCGACTGGGTTAACTGCGACGGCAAAGGCTCATGCTACTGAAATCTATGCAGCTTTTGATGACTGCGCAGAAAAAATGGAGAAACAACTAAGGCGCTATAAGCGGCGCTTAAAAAACCACCATAAAGATCGCGTAGAGCCGGTTGAACTTTTGTCCGCGTCCTCGTATATCCTTGCCGCAAGTGGTGATAGTCCGGAATCAGAGCCAGAAGATCTGCAGCCGATGATTATCGCAGAAATGGAGTCTCATATACCAACAGTTTCGGTAGGTGAGGCGGTAATGCAAATGGAGTTGGCTGGGTCACAGTTTTTGGTATTCCGCAATGAATCCAAAAAAGAAGTGAACGTAGTGTACCGCAGAGATGATGGTAACATTGGTTGGATTGAACCAAACTAAGTTACTTTCTTAGGAGACGCAGGACCCCTGCATTGAACGAATATGACATTTGAAGAAATCCTGAAACCTGAGGGTATCCGTATTATTTCGGGCTGCTCAAGCAAGAAACGTTTGTTACAAAATGTGGCCGAGTTTGCGTCTTCCCTTCTTCACATCGAAAGCCCAGTTATTTTTTCCGCGCTTCTAGAGCGTGAAAATCTGGGGCCAACGGGTGTAGGGCATGGGGTGGCATTACCTCATGCAAGGTTGTCAGGAATTCAAACCGTTCAAGGTGCGTTCTTGTTGTTGGATAAGCCTGTGCCATATGACGCGGTTGATAAAATGCCGGTTGATTTGGTGTTTGCGTTGTTCGCGCCAGAGGATGCGGGTGTTCAGCACCTAAAGGCGTTGGCTTTGGTGTCGCGGACGCTTCGTCAGGCTGATGTTTGCGCCAAACTGCGGGCAAACCCAGAGCCGTCGACGTTGTATGCTTTGCTCTCAAATACAATGTCATCTGAGGCTGCATAATTTTAGGATGGGACCGTTACGTGCGGTCCCATCTTTTGAACCCGAACATCAGGTAATCCTTCTGATATATATCTTGGATTAATGTTTCCATTTGGTCGGTGTAAATGTCAGCAAGTGGAAAAGGGCCAGACCTTTTGCGTGACACTTGTGTCGTATCCAGTCCAAAGATGTCCCGGAGTGATTCTAAATTATGGTCACGAATTATATGGTCGGGCGGGCAAAAGTTGCCAAAACCTTGGATAATTTCGTACTGAGAAGCCCAATGCGCATCCACGCGCATCGGAGTTTGACCAGATAAATTTGCCTTGAGGAACCGCAAGAACCCTATAAAGGAAGCGGCAAAATCTTCGATGCTTAGCGATTTATCTCCTGAGGGCAAAATTACCCCATAGTCATCTTTCAACTGAGATCTAATCTGGGAAAATGTATCATCGCGTTTATCGTAAATTTTATTGCAGAACGCATCAAAGGCCCGATCCAAAGGATGGGATACCACGGTAAAGCTTTTGTGTTTCTTGTTTTTACGCTTCCATTGCCGGAGCGTTTTTTGGCTAAAATTTTGAATTAGATCGTCTGGTGCCTGTGACAGTGTTGTTATCCAGTCGCGGATAGTTTTGTCCAATGCGGATGCAATCGGCATATAAAGCAGCTGTGCCGAGTTTAAAGCCACAAAAGTGGGTACACTTGGACCACGCCGAGGTTCGAAATTTGGGGTCCTCGTTAAATTAAATCTATCAACACCATCAAGGGCCGCCTCCATATCGTCAAAGTTTGATACTTTGGCGCTGAGAGGTTCCGGATTTTGTACCTTTAACGATTTTTCTAAGCTTTCCAATTCGTGTGTGCTGCCCAAATACTGCGCCAAACCATTGATAACGCTTATGTCTTGCAGGTCCTCATAGGCAATATAGAACGCTGTTTGGCCGCTGCGTTGCAGCGTATTCAGTATACGAATTTGTTGGTCTTGCAGTTTTTGAACATAGGAATTGAATTCCAAGGCATCAAAATGCGCGCGCGCGTCTTTACGTTTGGCGCCATTGGTCAATTTCCACTGACCTGTTTCCATTGCAATTTTCCATGACACGTAACTTTCGGCCGGATTGCGGGTCAGAACAATTTTCGCGCATTTCTTGTCGTGCATGATCTTGTCAAATACGCGTTGATCATGATCGTGAAAATATCGAAATCCGCCGAGACCGTCTGTGCACGATCGCACAGCTTTGATCAAAGCGTCTGGATCTTGATCTCTTGTTTGCTTTGAAACGCCCAAAATATTGTCTGACTTGGGATATCCAATGAACGCGGGATTAAAGGCTTCGCCAAAGCAGCGCAGATCGGGAAAAGCATTAATGTTTGTTTCCAAAAAATTGGAACCGGTGCGCATTTCGGCCAGAACGACGAAATAATCAAAACGTGGCATTAAGTTCTCCGCCGATAAGGCCTAGGTTTGGGCGCGGTTGTAGTGGTGTTATCGTTAGATGCAAAATCTCCCATCAGATAGGGATGCATGCCTGCGTTTTTCAATTCCTGAAGGAACTGTGGAAATCCATCTAATTTGTGCAATTTTGGCATGCTCGTCAGAGCCAATGCTTCGCGCGGCATGTATTGGCTTAGCATGGTTTGCAGAGGTTCAGCTGGACCATCTATGACTTCGGCTAAAGACCAAATTGACACACGCGCCTGTGTTGCATGGCTGCGCAGCATTTCAATATGCGCCAATTCCCGTTGCTGTAGCTTTGCCGCCTGTTTGCGCAGCTCTGGTATCTCTTTGCCTGATAAATACAATGGAATAGCCCAAGCGCCCGTGATGATCCAAAAACTGGCATTGCGGTCACCTGTCATAAAATCGCCAACACTTGGTGTATCTGCGGGACCATATTGGAACATTTGCTGTGTACCGCGTGTGTTCCAAATCAAATTGGTCAAAAACTGGGTTGGGTTTCTATCGCGTAACTTGGCGCTATCGCTTAGGCCGCCTGTGTATATTTTAGTTCGCCCGGAAAACTCGACTTGGTCTGGTGCAAATAGGTGCCCATGCACGGTTGCTCGTGTCAATTTTGCTAGCCATATTTCAAAGTCCTCGAACAACTCTGAAAAGCCCTCGAAAACGGCATATTTTTGGGCGGTCAAACCAAAGTCGCGACCTTTAGACGGAAATCGGCTTTGCATATAGAGGCCGGGACGCCCATACAGCCGTCGTTGAAGGGCCCGTGAGAAAACCCGATCAATGCGATCCGGATTTGGGGTTGCTCGGGGCGCGTCGCGCACCTCTTGACTTAGGAAAAAATCGTACAACTTGTCCGCGCCTGGCCAGATTTTCCGAGCGACAAAGCAATCAGATCTGCGCAAAAGTTTCAAGTGGTCGTCGTAAAACAGATGGGGTTTCCCCTGGAAATCAAATTTTGAAAGCGTAAGCGATCTGCTTTCTAAGTGTCGTGTGTGTTTCCGCGCCAAAGACTGAAAATAGCTTTCATCGGGGATCCAAGTGCATTTGAAATATGCGTCGTATTTGGGGCGCAATGGGTCATTTAAAATGCGCGAAAGCGTTTCCTTTGTCAGGCACCACCATTGTGATCCCATATGCGGCAAAACACCCTCGGGGAGGCGGCGTTTCACCTTGAGACGCCGTTGGAGTTTGACGCTCAGATCAAAAAGCTTTCTGTTATGCTTCCACGAAAACGGAAAAAAGAAATCAAATCGTTCTTGGTCCAAACCGCCAACGGTCCAAGTCACATCTTCGACACGCGCACTTTCTATAAAATCCGTGTCGGGCTGGTCTGATAGAAATTGAATCAATTCCTGAGCGGGACGTAAAGGGATACAAGATCCAGACGCGAGATAGACATGTCTCACATCGGGATGACGATCCAAGATCTGGGCTGCTGCTGTTTGCGTCGCAGATACAAGTCCCCACCCGCCCCAATTGCACGCATGGCGTTTACAAAACGAAATCAGAGCTTCATCTTTAAGCTCAGATTGAAACGACAGAAATTTTTGCTCTGATACCGTTTCATCAACATGAATAACAACAGGACAGCCTGCATTTGCCCATGTTCTTGCGACCTGAGATGCCCGATGCAACGCTGTGTGGACCAACATAATGATCCCCAGTGGCCGAATTTCAGGTTGGTCGTTCATCCCCAGTTCCCTTTTGACATAAGGCCCAAGATTTCAAGTTGTCGCCAATTTATATATCTTTCAGACCAATTATGCCAAAAATCAGGCGTTTCTTTCAATCCTTCGGCGTAGGCCTGATACTCTTTGCTTTGAGCATAATGTTCGTTTCTTTTAAGCTCTTCTGTTGCCTTTTGCCCGAACGTATCAATGAACTTTGTATGTAAAAGTACACCGCTGGCCCGTTCCCCTCCACTCTCGTCATACACGAGGTTTAACCCGCGTGGCAAAATCATGTGTGTTGAGCTTTCGTAGGCATATCGCTTTTTCCATTTAACCAACGGAATTTTATTCAGCGCTGGGGACTGTTTTGGGGTGTCAGAAAAGAACTGGCGCGCTCTTGCCCCGCCTTGAATCCAAAGGTTCCCCAAAGCGTGGTTTTTTTCACATGTGTAATTGCCATAGTCAAACCAGCAGGCAATTTCTGTTGGATCTTGGCCCGGAGAATAAGGCGTTTCGTGGAATTTTCCTTTCGGATACAGATCAAGTAAAATGGTCCCAAATGAACGCGTTTCTTGGGAATCCAGCCAATCGGTCAAAGCAGACAGAGGTCGGCTGTCGCAGAACGGATAGACAAAGAACTCATCCGGATCAACAACAAGGCACCAGTGATCAGTTCCATATTTTCGCAAAAGGTAGTTTATCCAATCAACTCCAAATCTACTTGATTTATAGCTGTGCTTTGTGTGCCAAAGAGAAATATCCGGTGCATTTTCAAAGAGTAATTCGGGGTGGTCCGTGCTGCCGTTGTCGATAAATAAGAAATGCGAGACCCCGAGGCCACGGTAATATTCCAAGAAATACGGCAGTCGCATGGCTTCGTTTCGAAACGTACAAACAAGAATGATATCGTCTTGCTTGATATTTTTGGTGTTATCCTTGACGCAATTCAGTTCACGGCCCTTTCGGAGCGCGCGTATATTCCAACGCCGTCGGCGCAAGCGTAATTTATAAGAGCGCCACAAGCTCATACCCAGCCCCCTCTTGACATGAGCCCTAATGCTTTAAGTTGCCGCCATCCTCCAAGGCGTCGGGAGGCGTGTGTCCATAAAACGGGATTACGGGTCAAACCCAGGTAATAGTCGTTATATAGGTCACTGTTTTCAAAATGTTCTTTACGAGTTTGCTCTACTTCTGACTTGAAAACAATGGTTGGAAGGAACTTGGTGTGAAGTAATACACCACATGTTTTTTCGCCGCCCTCTGTTTCGTATACTTTGTTCAATCGTGGCGGCAGGGCAGCATGCGTTGAATTCAAGTAGGCATATCGCCAATGCCATTTGATCAATGGAATTTTGTTAAGCGTTGGCGCACGCCTTGGGTCTTGGTCAAAGAATTGGCGCGCTCTAACACCGCCTTGTATCCAAAGGTTTTTATGTTTCGGCTGGTAGGTGATCGTGTAATTTCCGGAATCGAAATGCGTAAGCTGTTCCGTCGGGTCGCTCTCTGGGTTTAAGGTGCCATTCCCAACAGGGCCTTGAGGACAGAGGTCCAGCATCATAGCAGCCATGCTGTTTTGTTCGGACGTCTCTAACCATTCGGTCAAGGCGCTAAGCGGACGGGTTTTCCAATTCGGATAAATAAACAACTCGTCCGCATCCACCGTAAGGCACCAATGCCCGTGGCCATACTGGCTCATCAACCAAGTTAGCCAATCCATACCAAATCGAGATAATCGGTAACTTTCTGTCGTGGACCAAAGGGACACATCGGGTTGATCTTTTAGATGTGCAACCGTTCCATCATCCGAGCCATTGTTGACGATTAAAAAATGGTCAACACCAAGCGCGCGATAGTGTTTTAGAAAATAGGGTATTCGCTCAATTTCGTTTCGCACGGTCGCAAATACAAGAATTGAATCGGGGCTGATCCGTTTGGTTTGATCTTGGATAGTTTGTATCTGAGTGCGCTTTCGAAAAGCGCGAAACAGCAAACGGCGCCGTTTCCAGCGTAGCTTATAGGCGGTATGCAACTCGGTTATGTTTTTCATGCCCGCCTTATTCGTTATACGCTCCGTTTTGGTGCCAACGCCACGCATCTGTGATCATTTGTTTCAAGTTTGAGCGATCCGCAGACCAACCAAGTTCTGTAAGTGCGCGATTTGACCCTGAAACAAGCTTGGTGCAATCTCCGGGCCGTCTGTCGCCTTCGACCATTGGAACGGGTCGATTTGTGACGTGTTTTGCATGATCCACAACCTCGCGGACAGAAAACCCATCGCCAGTCCCAAGATTGAAAACGCGGCTTGCCTTGCCGTCCAAAAGCCATTTTAGCCCTAGCACATGCGCATCTACGAGATCGCACACATGCACATAATCACGAATACACGTGCCATCCGGTGTGTCATAATCTGTGCCAAAGATCGTAAGTGCATCGCGTTTCCCGTCAACTGCATCCAAGATCAATGGGATCAGGTGGGTTTCAGGTTGGTGAAATTCACCCACCTCTGCGTCTGGATCTGCTCCTGCCACGTTAAAATATCTAAAAATAACATGATTTAAGCCAAAAGCGGCTTGGTAGTTGGATAAGATATTTTCAACGGCACGTTTGGATGCGCCGTAGGCGTTGATTGGATGCTGTGCGCTGTTTTCATCTAAAACAACATTATCCTGATCGCCATATGTCGCACAGGTCGAGGAAAAGACAAAATTCATGCAGCCATGATCAACAGCTGACTGTATAAGGTTCAAAGACCCCATCACGTTATTTTCCCAATACAGGCCCGGCTTTTGCATGCTTTCGCCAACTTGGCTAAGGGCAGCAAAGTGCATTACGGCGATGGGGTTGTATTTTTGAAAGACGCGATCAATATCTGATTTGTTTAACAAGTCGCCATGCTCAAAAGGGCCAAATTTGACGGCCTCTTTCCAACCTGTGTTCAGATTGTCGAATGTGACTGGAATATATCCTGATTGTTTTAACGCTTTACAGGCGTGCGAGCCGATATAACCCGCGCCACCTGTGACCAATACATGTTTCAAGGCAACCTCGTTATTGTGCCGCTTTATCCATCGCGACCAATTCATGCATAAAGTCGCGAAGCTCATCACGCAACTCATCTCTTGCGAGTGCGAATGCGATTGTTGCCTGCAAATATCCGGCTTTTGAACCGCAATCATAGCGTTGCCCGTCAAAGCGAAGGCCGTTCACTGGTCGACCTGCAACGATTTCTTGAGCAATGGCGTCTGTAAGTTGAATCTCGCCACCCGCGCCTTTTTCGGTTTGAGACAAATTTTCTAGAACATCCGGTGTTAGGATGTATCGTCCTATAACAGCAAGGTTTGATGGCTCTGTACCCGCTTTGGGTTTTTCGACCATTCCGCGGACTGGATACAAATTTCCAAACTGCGCTTCGATGTTCAACACGCCATAAGACGACACTTTATCGCGTGGTACTTCCATTGCGGCAACCATGCAGCCGCCGGTCTCTTGGTAGGCCTCTACCATTTGCGCCAAGCACGGTTTTTCGGCGGCGATGACATCATCCGGCAAGATCACTGCAAAAGGCTCATCTCCGATTAGCTTACGGGCGCACCAAACGGCATGGCCTAGGCCCAAGGCCTTGTGCTGACGAATGTAGGCAATGGCGCCGCTGTCCATGTTTGTGGTGTCGAGGACGTCCAAAAGCTTTTGTTTTCCTTTGGCGGCAAGTTCGGCCTCAAGTACCGGGCTATGGTCAAAATAGTCCTCCAAAGCGCCTTTTCCGCGGGAGGTGACAAAAATGAACTCCTCAATACCTGCGGCACGTGCTTCATCGATTGCATATTGAATGAGAGGACGGTCAACCAAAGTTAGGATTTCTTTCGGTATCGACTTGGTTGCCGGCAAAAACCGAGTTCCTAGACCTGCGACCGGAAAAATTGCTTTGGTAACTTTGCGTTTCATTTCACTCACCCTTTTAATACTTGTCCACTTATCGGTTTAAGTAACTCGTAACTTTGGTCGAATTGTGACTAGAATTAGAAACAATCGTGCCCCTCTTTGGCCTGTTTACGATGCAAGTTAGGGGCCAAGGAGGGGGAATGAAGACGAAAGCGCGTCAAAAATGCATCAATCGGCCTGTTTTAGTTGAACTTCTGGAGAGAGCGCGATGAAAAACGGGTTCTCATACAAGGGTTTACCGTAGGTCAACGGACTGTGATCATCGAATCGCACGACCGATCCACCCGCACCTTGTAATACTGCGTGACCTGCGGCTGTATCCCACTCCATCGTGCGTCCGAGGCGTGGATACAGGTCCGCTTCACCGGTCGCGACAAGACAAAACTTTAAAGAGGATCCAGCGCTTGCACTATCTTTGATTGCATATTTGTTGATGTAGTCGTCAGTTGCTTGGTCGCGATGAGATTTCGACGCCACGACAACCAACGCGTCATTATCTGGTGCGCTTACAGAAATTGGCCGCGTGGCTCCAATCTGATCAAGCTCAAACGCGCCTGTTTCCTCTAGGCTTTCGCCCGCGCTATTGGTCATAAATAGCCGCCCTTTTGCGGGCGCATATACAACACCGCGGGTCGGTGTTCCGTTTTCCACCAAAGCAATGTTTACTGTGAAGTCGCCACGCCGCTTGATGAATTCTTTCGTTCCGTCCAAAGGATCGACGATCAAAAATGTATCGGCGTTCTCAGAATGCGAAGCTGCTTGTTCTTCTGTAACGATTAGGGTGTCGGGAAAGGCCGCCTGTAGTCCCTCAAAAATGATTTTATCAGCAGCTTCATCAGCAGCAGTTACAGGGCTTTCATCTGATTTTGTTTTGATTTCAAAATCATCGGAATTGTAAATGTCCATGATGGCATTGCCGCCTGCGATGGCCAAATTCCGCATAACTTCTGCTAACTTTTCGTAATCCACGTTTTACTCACTTTCATGAAGACTTTAGAAATGATATGTTTCTTAAAACATAGATGCTGTTATGGGAAATGTGATCAGCTCACTCAAGCCCTTAGACTGCACAATAGGCAACGAGGCACCATAAATGTTCGAACTACAACGAAAACAATCGCGTTTGCGTTCATTTTTCAACATTATGCGCTTGATACACGTTGCAACGGTCAGAAATGTTCGCAAAACGCAGAGAACCCCGTTGATGTCTTTGTTTATGAATATGATGCAGACCTTAATGTTTGTTATGGCCTTTTTGGTCATGTTCCAAATTTTGGGCATGCGTGGTGCTGCCATCCGCGGTGATTTTGTTCTTTATATTATGTCCGGTATTTTTCTTTTTATGACCCATACCACGGCAATGGGTGCAGTGTCGGGTGCCGAAGGGCCAACGTCGCCAATGATGCAACATGCTCCGATGAATACCATCATTTCTATTTGCGCCGCAGCGCTGAGTTCGCTTTACACCCAGTTGTTTTCAATGGCCGTTATATTATTCGGCTATTACATCATATTTACCCCTTTCGAAATTTATGACCCTATCTCGTGCCTTGGTATGGTCTTATTGGCATGGGGATCGGGATGTGCTTTGGGGCTTGTCGTGTTGGCGGCAAAGCCATGGGCTCCGGCAATCATCGGTATTTTTTCAACAGTTTACCAACGGGCCAATATGATTGCCTCGGGCAAGATGTTTGTTGCGAATACGCTTCCAAAATCCATGTTGGTCATGTTCGACTGGAACCCTTTGTTCCATACAATCGACCAAGCGCGGGGATTTGCTTTTATTAATTACATCCCCCGAAATAGCTCTGCGGAATACCCTTTAAAGGTAACTGTTGCTCTGCTCGCTATCGGGCTCGTTCTTGAGTTCTATACGCGCCAATATGCGTCTTCAAGTTGGTCTACTAAATCCTAACGCGTGTACGTCTGCTATGGATTGGTCGTTTTCTATTATGCTTTTTCGGTCCCTAGGTCGATGCTTTGGTATGGGGCGGCGGATCCATTAGGTGCATGGTCTGGCTGTATCCAAAGAAAAAGCACGATTTTTTCCTAAAATCCGAGTGAATTTGCATTTCGTACTTCTTGCGATGTTGTATCGAGCTGACTATATACAGCGGGTCTCGCGGACTCAGAGTTCGCACATAACACGGCGCAGACGCCGAAATGGGTCTTGTGTCTGTAAATCGCCTTAGAAAAGAGGGATCAAAAATGGGAAAAGTTATTGGTATTGACCTAGGTACAACAAACAGCTGTGTTGCCATCATGGACGGCTCGCAGCCACGCGTTGTTGAAAACGCCGAGGGCGCGCGTACAACACCATCAATTGTTGCGTTCACAGATGACGAGCGCCTTGTTGGCCAGCCAGCAAAACGCCAAGCGGTTACAAACCCAACCAACACAATCTTTGGTGTTAAGCGTTTGATTGGCCGTCGCGCAGATGACGCACATTTGGCAAAAGATAAAAAGAACCTCCCCTTTGCGGTTGTCGATGGCGGAAATGGTGATGCATGGGTTGAGGCTCGTGGTGAAAAATATTCACCTTCGCAAATTTCTGCGTTCACATTGCAGAAAATGAAAGAAACCGCCGAGAGCTATCTTGGTGAAGAGGTCACACAGGCTGTGATCACGGTACCTGCGTATTTCAACGACGCACAGCGTCAGGCAACGAAAGATGCCGGCAAAATCGCGGGCCTTGAAGTTTTGCGTATTATCAACGAACCAACAGCGGCGGCGCTTGCCTATGGTTTGGATAAAAAAGAAAGCAAAACAATCGCGGTCTATGACCTTGGTGGTGGTACATTTGACGTTACAATCCTAGAGATTGACGACGGTTTGTTCGAAGTGAAATCAACCAACGGTGATACTTTCCTTGGTGGTGAAGATTTCGACATGCGGATCGTGTCCTATTTGGCGGATGAGTTCAAAAAGGAAAACGGTGTTGATCTAACCGCCGATAAAATGGCGCTTCAGCGTTTGAAAGAGGCGGCGGAAAAGGCAAAGATCGAATTGTCATCTTCAAGCCAAACAGAAATCAACCAGCCATTTATTTCCATGGACGGTAAAACAGGTCAGCCGTTGCACCTTGTTATGAAGTTGACACGTGCGAAGTTGGAAAGCCTTGTTGGTGATCTGATCAAAGCGTCTATCAAACCTTGCCAAGCTGCGTTGAAAGATGCGGGTCTGTCCACATCTGACATCGACGAAATCGTCTTGGTCGGTGGTATGACACGTATGCCAAAGGTCATCGAAGAGGTTACAAAGTTCTTTGGAAAAGAACCGCACAAAGGTGTGAACCCAGACGAAGTTGTTGCGATGGGTGCTGCAATTCAGGCCGGTGTTCTACAGGGTGACGTAAAAGACGTTGTTCTGTTGGACGTAACACCATTGTCCTTGGGTATTGAGACATTGGGTGGTGTGTTCACACGTTTGATCGACCGTAACACAACAATTCCAACCAAAAAGTCTCAGGTCTTTTCAACAGCCGAAGATAACCAAAACGCTGTGACCATTCGCGTCTTCCAAGGGGAACGTGAAATGGCGGCAGACAACAAAATCTTGGGTCAGTTTAACCTAGAAGATATCCCACCAGCGCCACGCGGCATGCCTCAGATCGAAGTGACATTTGACATCGACGCCAATGGTATCGTGTCTGTCTCTGCGAAAGACAAAGGCACGGGTAAAGAGCAAAACATCACGATCCAAGCATCTGGTGGTTTGTCGGACGATGAAATTGATCAAATGGTCAAGGATGCCGAGGCCAACGCGGACGCCGACAAAGAGCGTCGTGAGTTGATCGAAGCCAAAAACCAAGCTGAAAGCTTGATCCATTCCACTGAAAAGTCGATGGAAGAGCACGGCGACAAGGTTGATCCAACCACAATCGAAGCCATTGAATTGGCGATTGCTGCTCTGAAAGACGAAATCGAGTCCGACAATACGGATAAGATCAAATCTGGCATTCAGAACGTTACCGAGGCTGCGATGAAACTTGGCGAAGCGATTTACAAAGCAAGCCAAGACGATGGTGGTGACGCTGATCCAGCGCCGTTTGATGCGTCCGACAACGCCGCGGCAAACGGGGATGATGACATCCTTGACGCTGACTTTGAAGACTTGGGCGACGACAAACGCTCGTAAGCACGCTGAAATGCGCAAACCGGCCTGAATGTGTCGGGCCGGTTTTGCCGTGTTTTTAAGGAGGCATAAAAATGTCAAAACGTGATTACTACGACGTTCTAGAAATCGCCAAGGGCGCCTCAGCGGATGAGATCAAAAAGGCCTATCGCAAAAAGGCGAAAGAGCTTCATCCTGATCGCAATGCGGATAATCCTAACGCCGAAAACCAGTTCAAAGAAGCAAACGAAGCTTACGATGTTCTAAAGGACCCCGAGAAAAAGGCGGCCTATGACAGGTATGGCCATGCCGCTTTCGAAGGTGGAATGGGCGGCGGTGGCCGTGGCGGATTCCAAGGCAATCCAGATTTTTCAAGCGCATTTTCGGATGTGTTTGACGATCTATTTGGCGACTTTATGGGCGGCGGACGCGGTGGCGGTCGTCAGCGTAGCACACGCGGATCAGACCTGCGCTACAACATGCGCGTCTCATTAGAAGAAGCATACTCTGGACTACAAAAGACCATTAATGTTCCGACGTCGGTAAATTGTGACGTGTGCGACGGATCGGGCGCCGAAGGTGGATCCGAACCTACGACCTGTCCAACCTGTTCCGGCATGGGTAAAGTGCGGGCTAGCCAAGGTTTCTTTACCGTGGAACGGACATGCCCGACATGTAACGGAATGGGCCAAATCATTAAAAACCCTTGTAAATCTTGTGGTGGTCAAGGGCGCAAGGATAAAGATCGCGCGCTCTCAGTGAATATTCCTGCGGGTGTGGAAACAGGCACGCGAATTCGTTTGTCTGGAGAGGGCGAAGCAGGTCTGCGCGGTGGGCCTTCTGGCGACCTTTATATCTTTATCGAAGTGTCAGACCATGAGATTTTCCAACGTGACGGCAACAGTCTTTTCTGCCGCATTCCGGTTGCAATGACGACTGCAGCGTTGGGCGGCGACATCGAAGTGCCGACCATTGATGGTGGTCGCAGCCGTGTCAAAATCCCTGCAGGAAGCCAATCAGGGCGCCAAATGCGTTTGCGCGGCAAAGGAATGCCAGGTCTACAAGGTCGCCCGACAGGTGACATGTTCATTGAAATGGCTGTTGAAACGCCGGTCAACCTTACGTCTCGCCAAAAAGAACTGTTGCGCGAATTTGAAGACTTGTCCGAGGATAACAACCCAGAGGGCAATAGCTTTTTCTCGTCTGTGAAATCTTTTTGGGATTCGATGAAGGGATAGTAAAGCGATCCCCGTCCATTCAAAGTGGGCGGGGTTTACCCTTGTTTAAGATACCTCATGCAACCTAGTCTGCATGAGACGTAGACAAGAAATGGATGAGGCCCTTCCACTGTTTTCTGGACAAGAGCATTCGGTTCAGGGGGCTCGGCTGCCTTCTTATATCAAAGACCATCGAAAACGGTTGCGAACACGCTTTTTAGAGGGTGGCCCCGATGCGATGCCGGATTATGAGCTGCTAGAACTGGTTCTATTCCGTGCAATTCCCAGACAAGACGTAAAACCACTTGCCCGTCGATTATTAGAGCATTTTGGCGACTTTAATCGCGTGATCTCTGCGCCTATGGATCACCTCCTTGCAGTGCCGCATGTGGGACAGGCCGTAGTGACAGAGCTAAAAATCATCCAAGCTGCTGCACATCGGTTGGCCCGTGCGCGCGTCATTGATCGGCCTATTTTATCCAGTTGGGACGCACTTGTCGCGTATTGCCAGACTAAGCTTGCCCACCTAGAGACAGAAGAATTTCATGTGCTATTTTTGGATCGGAAAAATGTTCTCATTTCTGATGAGCGTCAAGCAAAGGGAACGGTTGACCATGTTCCGGTCTACCCGAGAGAAATAATTAAACGTGCGCTAAATTTGAACGCCTCAGCCCTCATATTGGTGCATAACCACCCTAGTGGCGATCCATCTCCTTCGCCTCAGGACATCAAAATGACCGCTGATATTGTGGCCGCTGCCGACACTATTGGCGTCACCGTCCATGACCATTTGGTCATTGGCAAAGCTTGTGAAATTAGTTTTCGGGCCACGGGGTTGATCTAGGGATTATTGAACCTTTGAAACCCACACTTCGACACGTCGGTTGATCTTTCTTTCTAGTTCATTCGTTTCGCAAGCCATTGGCATGGTTTCGCCAAACCCAATCGCCTCGATCTGAACCGTTTGCGCCACATCCGCGGGTAGACGAGATATGATTTCCGCGCGAACAAGGTCTGCGCGCGTCTGCGAAAGCTCTTTGTTTGCGGTCTCTGGGCCATTTGCATCCGTAAATGCGGCTAAAACAATGTGCCTACGTCCTAGGCTTCCGCTTTCAATCTCATTTGCAAGTTGCGCAATGTTGGCCTGAGATTGCGCATCTAGGTTGCTTGATCCGGCCTCGAACCGAAAGCTAAGGGTTATCCGGTTATGAGTTTGCAAAAGTGCCGCGATTGTCTGCAGGTCCTGCTGCGTCAACTCTGTTTTCGCCGCAAGGATTGCATTGCTCAGGCGTTGGCCCTGCGCATTAATTTCGAATTCTTCGATACGCCGATCAACGAAACCGGCCCTTTGCGTCACAATTTGTGCAAGCGGGGATTGTAGGTAATCAAAAAATGCTTGGATGAAATCAGGCATACGCTTTGGAGCAAGGTACAAAATGATGGGATATGTAAACGGGTAATCCTCGGATTTAATTGATAACCGATGCGCCAAAGGAGAATAGCCGCAGTTGGAATTAAACCGCGGGATATCTGTGCCTAAGGATTTCGAAAATGTTTTCCATTCCACCATCGGAGCGGAATTTTGTTGATCGTTTTGGGTGGCATTACCCAAAGTGAAAGCATCCATTTGCGCACGATCAAAATCATCTGTGAAAGACCAATTGTTTGAATTCATAGCGCTGAGATCGGCTGCAACGGATCCCGTCGGCACCAGCGCATCAAGCCCTATCACACGGCCTCTTAGAGTGACATTTACAGCACCGTAACCAGTACGTTCAAGGGCCTTGATTTCAGTGTCACGTGCGCCATGCGCGGTCAGAGCAATGTCTGCGTCCCCGTCGATCAAAGGTTGAAGAGCGGAATTTTGATCTGTTGTTAGAAACGTGATCTGAAGTTCAGATAGTTGGTCTTTTATCTGCACCCGTTTCCCATCTGGGTCGTGAACAAACGAAAGATTTGAACGTTCGGAAAAGACTTTAAGATGAGGTATTAAAAGGCCCTCTACTAAATGTGGAGGACCAGAGATCACAATATTGGTCGACTCTGATGTGTTTAGGTCTGGGCATAGCTCGCCTTGGCACTTGACGCTTTTTGCATTGACGGACAATGGGCCATATTTTGTATCTAGCGAATAGATGTCTTGATCATAGTCAAGCAATTCACCCTGCGCCACGATTTCGCCGTCAGGTGATAAGAGGGTGACGCCCTGCGCATATGCGGGGTGCGCGCACAGCAGGCACCAAAGCAGCGTAACCATGTATCTCACAGGCAAAGGCACTGTGCTCTCCAACTTAGTAGTTTAGAGCCAGAGTGATAGGGCGTGAAATTGTTTTCAACAAGACCATTTCAGGTCCGTCAGTGCAGATCGCAGGCGAAGAGTCATATTCTTGCACCGCGATTGCGCCTGCGGCGGTCACATTAATAGACTGAAAGCTGAAAGCGCGCTCGCAGATGTCGCCCTTTGTCAGCGCGTGCACTTCAAAATGTGGTGTTTGATGAGTGTCGCCAAATGCGGAAGTCGAAATTATCGCTTGGTTATGGTGAGCTTGGCCAAATCGTGACGTCCACGCCCTTTTCCCCATGGCGGCATCCGTTGGATTTCCAGAATGGTTCGGACGAATTGTCAATTCTGTGCTTCCGGCCCACTGAACGACCCAGCGATCATAAAACTTGAGGCTCGCCACCCGTGTCGAGGTGACGGCAACAGTGCCATCTTCGAAATCGAGAACAAACACGGCATGTTCCGAAAGAGCGGGTACAACAAAACTGGATGGTTCAACACTTGAAACTGTTTCAGTAATTATCAATCCGTTATGATGAATAGTCACCAATTGTGATTTTGGACATTTCGATGAGACGGTAATCCGAACTTGGGCAGCGATGGTCGGATTTGCAGACACCTGAGGCGTGCAGGGCGATGGCCCAAGAGCCAAATTTGTTTCTTGAGCACTCTGCAAAACGTTGGATCCGGTCAAGGTCGCATTGATATATGTGGGCTCATCGGGCGATGCGGTCGTGTCAGAGAGGTGAGTGTATTGCTCTCTTGGATAGTGATTTGACGCAACTTCGGATCCAATTTGCATAACGTGCGCGATTGTCAAAGAAACCACACTTGTTAGACAAATAAGACTTGGCCATGAAAAGAACGTACGTATCATGTGACACCTCAATAATTCCGTCTCAAAATGCCCGCAAAACATGGCATTGATTGGGCGAGAGAGCGGAGTTATTCAGACGTTTTCGCGGTAAATAGATGCTCGTAACGTGTTAAAAGAGCGGTCTAACCGGCTAAGTATTTTTGTGACTTGTCCAGTTGTAAGGCAGGCTTTGATGAATGGGTATAGAGCGTTTTGACCGCGCAAAATCTTTGCCGCATCATGCCCAGTGTCACAAATTTGATAGGCGTTTATGGGTGCGTCAATGCCTAGGAATAGGTCACTGTGAATGCGTTCGCGCGCACCATCCCCGAAAACCATCCAATAGCTGCAATCAGGGTCAAATGCGTATTTTAGATCTTGGTATTGAATGGCTTTGATTTTTCGCCTGTAATAACGCCATCTGTCTTCATTGGGCACAATGCGCGGGTCAATCGAAAACTGAGGCGCAAAGGCGATACAATTCTTTGCTCCGACCATCGACGAAAACAAAATCGCAAGGAACCCACCCATGGAATTTCCCATAGTTGTGATATCTCGGGTGCCCGCGATTGTGGAAATACGCATTCCTAAATCCACCAAATCGAGATTATTTCCCCAAGATCGAAGTTTATCAGTCACAAATATTTTAGGACCGTTGATGACTGTTTCTTTTCTAAATTCCGGCGCTTGCACATCCACACCGCCAAGATTGTGACCAATGCCCGTAAAGGACACAAGGCAATCCTGCCCATCTATAGAGGTGTCGACATGGATATCTACGAACTGATCGCTATAAATCAGATCAAGCTCGGATTTATCAAGGGGTGGCATGTCAATCCTTTCGATTCTCCCACCCCGTTGATTTGCAAGACTTAGGCCAACCGCCCGTGGCAATGTTTAAACTTATTGCCGGATCCACACGGGCAGCTATCATTGCGGCCAGGATTGCCCCAAGTTGTTGCATCTTCGGGATCAAACCCTGCTGCTATAGCCTCGGCTGTTGGCTCGGGTAACGTGTTAGCGGCCGCTTGAGCAGGCGCAGCTGCGCGTTGCATCTGAGCCTGTTGCGCCGCCATTTGTTGCGCCATGGCACGTTGCTCTTCTTCTGTCATTGGCCGTACCAGAGACAATTGTTTGGTCACATCAATGCGCAGAGAATTCAAAAGCCCCTCAAACAGCTGAAACGCTTCGGTTTTATACTCGTTCAACGGATCCCGTTGTGCGTATCCTCGGAACCCGACCACAGACCGCAGATGATCCAATGTCGTGAGATGCTCACGCCATTTCGTATCAATGGTTTGACGAATGATTTGCTTTTCGATGCGCCGCATGGTCTCAGCACCAAACGCCTCGGTCTTTTCCGCCATCATTTTCTCAATATTCTCAAGAATACGTTCGCGCATGACGTCGTTGTCAACGCCTTCTTCTTCGGCCCAAGCGATGATCGGAAGGTCAAGGTTGAAATGTTCGATGACGGCAGCATACAAACCCTGCGTATCCCATTGGTCCGCATAGGATTTCGGCGGCATGAATGTGTCAACTAAGTCGTCCACAACATCTTCGCGCATATCCCGCGTGACTTCGTCCAGATCCTCGGCTTTTAGAATGTCGAGACGTTGTTCAAAGATCGCCTTTCGTTGATCATTCATCACGTCATCGAATTTCAACAACTGTTTGCGAATATCAAAATTGCGACCTTCGACTTTGGCCTGCGCACGTTCAAGGGATTTGTTAACCCAAGGGTGAATGATGGCTTCGCCTTCTTTCATGCCCAAAGTGTTCAGCACCTTTTCAAGACGTTCCGAGCCGAAAATACGCATCAAATCGTCTTCAAGGCTTAGGAAAAAGACAGACCGACCTGGATCCCCCTGACGGCCAGAGCGACCGCGCAATTGGTTATCGATCCGGCGGCTTTCATGACGCTCGGTCGCCAAAACAAAAAGACCACCTGCGTCTTTGACCGCCTGTTCGTCTGATGTGTGTTCTGCTTCGATTTTTGCGCGAATTTCATCTGGATTGGCGTCTGGATCTGCGGCAATCGCTTCCATGATTTTGAATTCTACGTTGCCGCCTAATTTGATGTCGGTGCCGCGTCCCGCCATGTTTGTGGCAATCGTAACCGCACCCAATTTACCAGCATCTGCAACAATCTGTGCTTCTTGCTCATGTTGACGGGCATTCAAAACGTTGTGTTTGACTTTCGCCGAGGTCAAAAGCTGTGACAGATACTCAGATTTTTCGATGGACGTGGTTCCCACCAAAACAGGTTGGCCCTGTTCATGTGCCTTTTGGATTTCTTCGACAATGGCTTTGAATTTTTCCGCAGCGGTTCGA
Organism: Paracoccaceae bacterium; assembly: GCA_023259435.1. Lineage (GTDB taxonomy): Bacteria > Pseudomonadota > Alphaproteobacteria > Rhodobacterales > Rhodobacteraceae > JALRHZ01. The sequence continues at coordinate 44,533 of JALRHZ010000007.1, forward strand.
TACACCTGATCGTCTTCATCGATCCGTGCCACAGGCCGGTTCGTAGGAACCTCAACAACGCCTAGCTTGTAGATTTCCATGAATTCTTCGGCTTCGGTGGCCGCGGTTCCCGTCATTCCGCCCAGTTTTTCATACAGGCGGAAGTAGTTTTGGAACGTTACCGAGGCCATAGTCACGTTTTCGGGTTGGATTTGTACGCCTTCTTTGGCTTCAATCGCTTGATGCAGCCCTTCGGACAGGCGACGCCCTGCCATCATACGGCCCGTGAATTCGTCAATCAAAACAATCTGGTTGTCACGAACGATATAGTCTTTGTCCTTGGTAAACATCTTATGCGCACGCAAACCTTGGTTTACATGGTGGACAATTGTTGTGCTTTCCGGATCGTAAAGCGATT
>JALRHZ010000080.1:0-3311 GCA_023259435.1 Paracoccaceae bacterium
ATCAGGAGGAATACCTTGTCAAGCAGGCCCGTCAGCAGAGCCTCGTACTCGGCAATCGTCTGCTCCCTCGAAAAGTTGTCGACAAGCTCGAGCATGCTGGCACATGGGAAATGGGAAAATGCCGCGTCAGCATCAGCCAAAAAGTGGATGTACACAAGGTCCTGATTCATGCGTGGTGCAATCGTAGAAACCGCCCCTTGTTCCCCTGCATGAAAATCCTCGCACAAAGGTTCCACTTCGCATGCGAATGGGATGTGCTCCCGGAGACCGTCGCGCGCAAAATACCACGATTGGAACGCACCGATTGCCGCTGCGAAAACCACGGAAAAGAACGAACCGGGTGAAGTTGTTCTAAAGATGGATAACCTCAAGAAATACTATCAGGTGGCCGCCAACGCGCTATTTGGAAGCTCGGGCGAGATGAAGGTTGTTAAGGCCAATGAAACCCTCACGTTTGAGGCCCGCGAAAGCGAGACCCTTGCAATCGTTGGGGAATCGGGCTGCGGTAAATCTACATTCGCCAAGGTTCTGATGGGTCTTGAAACCGCAACCGAGGGTAAAATCCTTTTGGGTGGCAAGGAAATCCAAAACACCCCAATCGAGTCGCGCGACACGCGGACGGTTGCAGATGTTCAGATGGTCTTCCAAAACCCGTTTGACACGCTAAACCCGTCAATGACGGTCGGGCGTCAGATCATCCGTGCGCTTGAAATCTTTAAGTTCGGCGCAAATGACAACGAGCGTCGTCAACGCATGCTTGAGCTTTTGGATCTTGTGAAACTGCCTCGCGCCTTTGCCGAGCGTATGCCGCGGCAGCTTTCAGGTGGTCAGAAACAACGCGTTGGGATTGCGCGCGCGTTTGCGGGCGGGGCCAAAATCGTTGTGGCGGATGAACCGGTGTCGGCTTTGGACGTCTCGGTTCAGGCCGCAGTTACCGATCTGTTGATGGACATTCAGCGCGAAGAGAAAACAACGCTATTGTTCATCAGCCATGATTTGTCGATTGTGCGGTACCTGTCGGATCGCGTGATGGTGATGTATTTGGGCCATGTTGTGGAAATGGGTTCGACGGATCAGGTCTTTGCACCGCCCTATCACCCCTATACCGAAGCGTTGCTCTCTGCGGTTCCAATCGCAGACACAAGCATCGAAAAGGAACACATCGTTCTAGAAGGCGATATTCCATCCGCAATGAACCCGCCATCAGGGTGTCCGTTCCAAACGCGCTGTCGCTGGAAATCTGAAGTGGGCGGAGGGTTGTGCGACAAAGAAGTACCGCCAATTCGCACCCTTGCAGATGGTCACCAAATCAAGTGCCATTTGGCCGACGATGTGCTTGACCGAATGGGGCCTGTGATTAAGATCGCAGCAGAGTAACAAACAAACGCCGCCCATAGGGCGGCGTTTTCATAAGACGAGTGCGTAGATGCAAAACAAATTTGCCGCAATGCCAGAGCCCCCCTATTATGTGGTGATCTTTACAAATCAAGCCTCCTCGACCAACGAGGGCTATGCGCCGATGTTAGACATAATGCTTGAGCTGGCGCATGACATGCCCGGCTTTATCGGGATCGAAAGCAGCCGTGATGCCCAAGGGTTTGCCGTCACCGCAAGCTATTGGAAAACGGAAGACGACATTCGCGCGTGGCGCAATCATGCGAAACACAAGATTGCCCAAAGCATGGGAAAAAAGAATTGGTACGACCACTACCAACTGCGCGTTGCACAGGTATCTCGGCAATATGACGGGCCATAGGCGATAGACGCTTTTTACAACTTGACCCTTTGATCAATTCAGGGTTGATTTGCCGTTAGGGATTTAGCGGGAAAGACCTTGAAAAACAAATTTGCACCTATGGTGGACCCACCATATTACGTCGTTGTATTCGCAAGTCAGGCAGCGAATGAGCCTGACTGTTACACTGAAATGATGCATGAAATGCTCAAAATCGCGCCAGAGATGGACGGATTTATTGGTATTGAAACAAGTGGCGATGAGAGCGGATTTATGGTTTCGGCCAGTTATTGGGACAGCGAAACGGCAATCTTAAAATGGCGCAACCATGCGCGCCATAAGATTGCCCAAGACCTAGGTCGGGACCAATGGTTTGATCACTTTCAAATTCGCGTCGCGAAGGTCGAGCGTCAATATGACGGCCCGTAGCAGGTCATTTCTGTAAAATAGCCGCAACATAGTTTTGCGTTTCCTCAAAAGGCGGCACGTCGTTATAGCGCAAAACAGCACCGGGTCCGGCGTTATAGGCCGCAAGCGCCAAACGCCATGAACCAAAGGTACGATATTGTTGCGAGAGATATCGTGCGGCCCCATCAAGGTTTTGCGCAGGATCATAGGGATCAACCCCCAATTCTTTGGCCGTTTGCGGCATCAATTGCCCCAGACCTATGGCCCCTTTTGGGGACACCGCCTCTTGGCGCCACCCGCTTTCGCGTTGCACCAAAGCCAAAAAGATCGAGACTGGAACGTCATAACGCTGTGCTGCATTCTGTGCCAACCGCAGATATGGACCTGAATAGGTCACAGTCTCAGGAACATCCTCAGGATTAGGCGGAACCAAAGGCGCACGTGGCGTCAGATCAACAATGTTTGATGTCTTTTCCTTGGACAAAGCATCCAATGTTCGTAATTGCAACTGATAGGTCAGGCTTGCACTATCCGACCAAGCAGATTGACCAAAGGCAATAAAGAGCAGTCCTAAGAAGATCTGAGCACGTAATTTCATACCGAAAGATGTAGGATGAAACATCTCAAGACCCAAGAGGAAATCTTCACTTAGGAAAATTCATCAAAATTTCGCTGATCTTTAATCTTTCCTTCATCGATGAACGATGGTGTAAGATCACTTGAAGGTAATTAGATTCGACAGGAGCATGGTATGGCAGGTTCAGTGAACAAGGTAATTTTGATTGGAAACTTGGGCCGCGATCCAGAAGTGCGCAACTTTCCCAATGGTGGAAAGGTTTGCAACCTGCGCATTGCGACATCCGAGAATTGGAAAGATCGCAATACAGGCGAACGCCGCGAGCGCACCGAATGGCATTCGGTCGCCATCTTCTCAGAGCCTTTGGTGCGTGTGGCCGAGCAATACCTGCGCAAGGGGTCCAAGGTTTACATCGAAGGACAGCTAGAAACACGCAAATGGCAGGATCAATCCGGCGCGGATCGGTACTCAACCGAAGTTGTTTTGCGCCCCTACACATCCACCCTAACCATGCTGGATGGTCGCAATGAGGGTGGCCAAGGCGGCGGCGGGAACTATGGCGGCGGCGGTGGATACGGCGGCCAAGGTGGT
>JALRHZ010000080.1:3321-9151 GCA_023259435.1 Paracoccaceae bacterium
GATCACCTATGCCCGCATCAGATTTAGATGACGAAATTCCGTTCTAAATCCACCCCGAAAAAGAAAAACAAAAAGGCCTCTCTTCGGGGCCTTTTTCAGTTTATGGCATACGATGACGCAGGATTTCTTCTACGTCCTCTCGGCGCACGTCTGCCGTCACAAAGGCATCACCGATGGAACGCGCAAGGATAAAGCGCAGTTGCCCATCGATCACCTTTTTGTCTTGGGCCATTAAGTCAACCAAGTCCGAGACATCCGGCAAGGCGCCTGGGATATCGCCTAGATCAAGCTTCATCCCCATATCTTTGATATGCGCACGCACACGACTTGGGGCCTCTTGTGAACATAGCCCCATGCGCGCCGATAATTCGAACGCAAGCGCACAACCAATCGCAACACCCTCGCCATGCAAGAGCCGATCTGAATACCCTGTTGCCGCCTCGAGCGCATGACAAAACGTATGCCCCAAATTCAACAAGGCCCGATCCCCCTGCTCGGTCTCGTCGCGTTTCACGATATCGGCCTTCATTTGGCAACAGACGCGCACAATCTCGATCCGCGCATCCATGTCGCCCTGTGCGGCACGTTTGCCATTCTCTTCTAGCCAATCAAAGAATGAAGCATTTCCCAACAGCCCGTATTTGACCACTTCGCCATAGCCGGCAAGATAATCACGCTCTGTTAGCGTCCCCAAAACTGCAGTGTCCGCCAAAACAAGAGCCGGTTGATGAAACGCACCTACAAGGTTCTTGCCATGTGTCGTGTTGATCCCAGTCTTTCCACCAACGGAACTGTCCACTTGTGCCAAGAGCGAGGTCGGCATTTGAACAAATCGAATTCCGCGCCGCAAAATCGCAGCGGCAAACCCCACGAGATCCCCGATAACCCCGCCCCCAAGTGCGATGACAACATCGCGGCGTTCGATTTTCTGGTCCAGCATCCATTCCACACATTGGGTGAGATAGGGCCAAGACTTGGTCCCCTCGCCCGCCGGCAGCGTCAAGGCCGTCATTTCAATCCCGCTTGCCTTTAAAGACGCCTCTAACGTCCCCAAGTGAAGCGGCCCCACATTACTATCTGTTACCACAGCAACCCGTGGACGCTGTAAGACTGGGGAAATTAACACACCTGCCTGTTCAAGCACACCTTGCCCGATGTGAATATCATAAGAGCGATCCGCCAAATCAACGTTAACTGTTTTCATGTCGCTTTTTCCGTAATATGGCCTGCGTCCTGCAAATGTTTGAGAGCCTTTTCCATCGTCGCTTCAATAGTTGCATCTTTTTCCGATTTCACATGAACCATAGCCAGTTCATAAATGGGACAGCGCTCGTCATAGATAGATTTCAACGTTTCAAAGGGGTTTGCGGTTTTCAACAAAGGCCGAGTGTCTTTGTTTTTTACCCGTGACCACAATACATCCAAGTCCGCATCCAGCCATAAAGACACGCCGCCTTGTTCAATAGCATCGCGATTTTCCTGTCTCAAAAACGCCCCACCGCCGGTGGACAACACACATGGCAGGCCTTCTAATAGGCGTTTGATGACTTGGGTTTCGCGGTCTCGGAAAAACGGCTCTCCATAGCGCTCAAAAATTTCAGATATTTCCAAGTTCGCAGCCGCAACGATTTCTGCATCCGAATCCACAAACGGCACATTTAATTCGTGTGCTAGCGCACGGCCAACTGCGGTTTTTCCCGCGCCCATCATTCCGACGCACACAATGGTTTTGTTTAATCTGTCTGTCATACTAGTCTTATTGGCAATCTCACACTGATTTGCAATGACATTAAACTCGGGACTGTGCAGAACATGCAGGAATTGTTATACTGTCAAAAAAAACGCAGACATATTGGGGCGAGTGATGGGCCGTTTGATTAAGTACCTGTTCTATCTATTCATTTTGGGCATCGTTGCGTTGATCGGATTTGCCTATATTGGACCATTTTTTGGTGTCGATTTTGGTCCTATTACAGAAACAGTGACACAATCGGTCACTTTGAATGAACAATAAGCTATGTAGGATTTTTGCTTGTTTGTTTTGGATGGTGTCCGCTGGCTATGGCATGGCGCAAACGCCATTGTCGGCAATAGACTGGTTCAAAGAAGCGCCACAAGACACCCAAGGTCCGGTCCAAGATCCTTATATTGAGCAAAATCAAAAAGCGCCGATATCCGCGCCCTTGCCCGACATCGAAGTGGCGCCGCTCGATGCGGCTGATTTTGACGCAATTGGCCTGTTGCCAAGCAACTTAACCGGCCTTCCCATATCAATGTGGAAACGCAGTTCGGACCAAGATTTATTGCGACTTCTTTCTCAGACGGATGTCTCAACAATACCGGCAATGCAATCTTTGACGCTACAATTGCTTTTGGCCGAGGCCTCTCCTCCGTCGCCGCAAACACAGCCAAACCTGTTTCTAAGGGCCCGTATTGACAAGCTCTTGGAATACGGAGCGGTCGATGCCGCGCTTGCCATGTTAGAACGGGCAAGCCCCCTGCCTGCTGATCTGGTTCCAACGTTTTTCGATATTTCATTACTTAGCGATGCGCTTGATCCGATTTGCTCAGAGGTATTGGGGCTTCAAGATCGATACCCCTATGATGCGGACCGCATTTATTGCCTTGCGCGGTCTGGTGAATGGTTGGATGCGGTGTTGATGTTGAACACCGTCGAGGCCTTGGGCGAACTTGATCCGCGCCTTGCGGGGCTATTGCATCGGTTTTTGGAAACCGAACAAGTTGCAGACGAAAGCCGCAATCTTGCCCCAACGCGCCTGCCCACGGTCTTGGAATATCGCCTGTTCGAAGCGATAGGAGAGCCTTTGAATCCGGCCACTTTGCCGCGCGCATTTTCGGTCTCGATGCTCTCTGGCGATGCGGGCTGGCGCGCGCAATTAGATGCAGCCGAGCGTTTGGCGCAATCGGGCGCCTTGGCCTCTAATCGTCTGATAGGTGTCTATTCACAATCAGATGCCGCAGCGTCGGGGGGCGTGTGGGATAGGGTGGCGGCGGTCCAAGCACTTGATCAGGCATTGGCCAATGATGAGACAACTTGGATACCAGATGCCTTTGACCAAGCTTGGACCGTCATGAGCGCCGCACGAATGTTGCACATTCTGGCTGACCTCTTTGCCGAGCGCCTATTGGATGCCGAGTTGGAGGGGGTCCATAAACGCAGATCCATTTTGCTTGGGCTCATGTCTGACGCCTATAAATTAGCAGCAGAGCGCATAGATGCGTCCAACGAAGATCTTTCAATTGTACCCCATATCCTAAGTGGAACATGGCCAGACAAATGGGGCAGTCGACCCGCTCAAACTCCGCTTGAGAACGCAATATTTCAGGCCTTTGTCTCACCACGTGTTCCAATATCGGTTCAAGATAACCTAAGCCAAGGACGCCTAGGCGAAGTGATCTTGCAAACAATTCGACAGTTTGAACAAGGTGCAGAGGGCGACCCTCAGGACGTGCTAGAAGCCTTATCGATCATGCGCAGTGTCGGGTTAACAACCACTGCGGAACAAGCTGCGATTTTTCTCGTGGTTCGGGACAAAATCGGATGAACGACACACAACGTATCGAGATCTTTTTAGAGGCTCTTGCCGCCGAAACAGGTGCTGCGCAAAATACACTTCTCGCCTATGCCCGCGATCTAAAGCATTTTTTAGACTGGTGCGCACCGCAAAACTTGGACGATATTCCCCTCGACACAATCGAAGCCTATTTGGTTGAACTCGACACCCAAGGGCTCTCTGCGTCGACCCGCGCGCGACGTCTCTCTGCGCTAAAACAATACTATCGCTTTAGCCTTGAAGAAGGCTGGCGCGATGACAATCCAACCCTACAGATTTCCGGTCCGAAAAAGGCAAAAACTTTGCCCAAAACATTGTCGGTCGAGGATGTGGACGCACTTTTGGATGCGGCACGCGTTTTTGGAAAACACGCAAAGGACCGCGCGCGGGATACCTGTTTGCTTGAGGTGCTCTATGCGACGGGCATGCGCGTCAGCGAGTTGATGTCTCTGCCTTTGGCCGCCGCAAAAGGCCATCCAGATGTTCTTTTGATCAAAGGCAAAGGCAACAAAGAGCGTATCGTCCCCCTCTCCCCTGACGCAAAAGAAACCCTGTCCCAGTGGTTAGAGATACGGCAAGAATTGGATGAGCATGCACGGCGTAAAGGACACACCCCGTCATTGTTTTTGTTTCCGTCTCGTGGACAATTAGGACATCTGACACGGCATTGGTTCTATGCACGCATCAAATCCTTGGCCAGTTTTGCAGGTGTCTCGCCCTCTTCGGTAACACCACACACGATCCGCCATGTCTTTGCCACGCACCTTTTGGAAAATGGGGCCGACTTGCGCGTGATCCAAACGTTACTGGGACACGCCGATGTGGCCACCACAGAAATCTATACGCATGTTTTGAACGAAAACTTGTCGCGCCTCGTTCTGGATCATCATCCCTTGTCAGAGACGCGCCTTAATTCGGATGGCAAAACCTCTTCTGAGGGCCAATAACCGGTTTCTAAACTGTTGTGATATCCTTGCACCAAACCGCGCTGTATCATCTCGGTTTGCGCGCTTTCCCAATCATATGACAGAGTGTGAAATTGAGGTCCTTGTTCATCCCAGAGCAAGAATTCGGTGGTCTGAACACCCTGATGCGCCGGCATGCCGATGACACCAGCATTTATCCAAGTCACCTCATCAATCTCGCGTTTGAATGCCATACCGCTATGCCCTGCAAGAACCACATCTATTGGTCCAACTAATTCTTTCAGACTATTGATTTCCCTTTCAAATTCATGCTCTGGCGAAACAGACCACACGAATTTTGAGACATTCGATATCCCTCCGTGAATGACGGCAAAACGTCGGCCATGATGGTGAAACACAAGGACATCTGGTAAGGTTGCCATCCACTGACGATGCTCATCGCGCAACTCGCGGTTCGCCACCCCGTACCAGCCAACCGACAGCATGTCACAGGCCGACCCTTCATCAAAGCCACAGCCACAGTCCGGGGCAAAGGCCGCCAGTTGTTTTTCACAATTTCCGGCAATCGCAGCCGCACCAGACATCCGAATTGCATCACACGTCCGATTTGGCCCCCCACAATAGGCCACGGCATCGCCTGTAAAAATGATATTGTGGCCCGAAATACCCCGTTTGTCACAAAATGCCAAAAGCGCCTGTGTCGCCTGAAAATTGCTGTAGGCCCCTCCGAAAACCACAATAGGGCCTGAAAGTTCTCCTAAATCTTTTAGTTCCACGTCACAGATCCCTTGATTGGTCGCCACTTAAACCCCATAACCGCTTTGGAATGAGGATTTGAGTGCATGGAACCAATTCAGCTGACGCTTGACAATACTTTTTGGATCACAGTTGCGGGAATTGCCGCACTTTTGTTGTTGTCTGCTTTCTTTTCAGGCAGTGAAACCGCCCTAACGGCTGCATCGCGTGGCAAATTGCGCGCGCAGGCCGACAAAGGATCACGCGGAGCACAACGCGCCTTGGACATAACCGAAGACAATGAACGGTTGATCGGCTCTGTCCTCTTGGGCAACAACATGGTGAATATTCTGGCCACCTCACTGACAACGGCCCTCTTTACGCGCCTATTTGGTGAAAGTGGCGTGGCGCTTGCCACCTTGGTGATGACCGTTTTGGTTTTGATCTTTGCTGAGGTGCTTCCAAAAACCTATGCGATCACGAACGCAGAAAAAGCGGCCTCTGCGGTCTCTCCAATCATTCGCATTGTGATTGCGGTATTCTCACCGATTGTGACCCTTGTGCGGTGGTTGGTGCGCGGGGTGCTGCGGGTGT
>JALRHZ010000081.1 GCA_023259435.1 Paracoccaceae bacterium
ATCGCTTTCAAATCTTGGGCTGTGGTGTGCCGAATGATCATGTCTTTCCCTCAATTTCATATGTGCTGAGCTCAATCAAATTCTGATCAGGATCACGGATATAAACCGATTGTATCGGGCCAAGCGCACCCGTGCGTTGGATTGGCCCTTCTATGATCTCTACCTTGGATGCCGTGAGATGATCAATGACTGCATGAAGTGGGTCGGTCACAACAAAGCACAAATCCATGGCCCCACAGGTCGGCGCATGTGCTTTGGGCTCGAACTCATGTCCTTTTTGGTGCAGGTTGATTTTTTGGGACCCAAACGTCAAAGCGACACGGTTTTCCCCAAAGGTTTCTTTGTTCATTCCCAAAATATCACAATAAAAAGATATAGTTGTGGGGATATCCGCAACCGTCAAAACAAGATGGTCTAGCCTGTCAATCTGCATAACTTGTTGCCTTAGTGTCGCGTCACATACCTACCCTTGTCGCAAAGGCAAGCACGCGAAGAAAGCTTGGTTGAACACATTAGAAGTCAAAATCTTTAATGTGTTCAACACGTCTTTATGCATTCAAGTATCCTACTAGTAATGAGATGAAGGCACCAACATGTACAACCATAATTGCTCTATCTTTCCACATGACACCAACGGCGAACCACAAGAAAATTCCGATGAAAAACATGAATATATTGTATGGGACTAGGTTTAACCCAGTCAGACCATACCCAATAAGTTGGATAACAGTTGCCACCCATTTAACAATATCAACAAACTCGAGTTTAGCCTTCATATTGATTGCGCCCTTCGCACGAAAATTTCATTACTCCCACTCAATTGTTCCAGGTGGTTTTGAGGTAACATCATAGGTCACGCGATTGATGCCTTTGACCTCGTTGATGATCCGTGTTGCGGTTTCGCCTAAGAAATCGTGGCTAAACGGATAGTAATCCGCGGTCATTCCGTCAACGGATGTCACCGCGCGCAGGGCGCAGGCGTAATCATAGGTCCGCCCATCGCCCATCACGCCCACTGTGCGTACTGGCAGGATCGCAACAAAGGCTTGCCAAATGTCATCGTAAAGACCGTGTTTGCGGATTTGGTCGATATAGACCGCGTCCGCTTTGCGTAGAATTTCCAATTTTTCACGGGTGATCTCACCCGGGCAGCGAATGGCAAGGCCCGGTCCGGGAAAGGGGTGACGACCGATAAAGCTATCGGGTAGGCCCAATTCACGACCCAAAGCGCGCACTTCGTCTTTGAATAATTCCCGCAAAGGTTCCACCAGCTTTAGACCCATTTTTTCGGGCAACCCGCCAACGTTATGATGGGATTTGATTGTGACTGAAGGGCCGCCGCTAAAGGATACGCTTTCGATCACATCAGGATAAAGGGTTCCTTGGGCAAGAAACTCGGCCCCGTCGATTTTGTTGGCGTATTTCTGGAATACGTCAATAAACAAACGTCCGATGATTTTGCGCTTGGTCTCTGGGTCGGATTGTCCGTCCAATTCGCCCAAGAACAGCGCGCTTTCATCCGCATGGATCAAAGGTATGTTATAATTGTCGCGGAACATGCTGACCACTTCTTCGGCCTCACCTTGGCGCAATAGGCCGTGATCCACAAAAACACAGGTCAATTGATCGCCAATCGCTTCGTGGATCAAGACCGCCGCAACGGAACTATCGACACCACCAGATAGACCGCAGATCACCTTTTTGTCTCCGACCTGCGCGCGAATTTGCGCTATGGCCTGTTCACGATAGGCACCCATGGTCCAATCGCCTTTGAACCCTGCAAGGCGCACAAAGTTTTCATAAAGTTTCGCACCTTTGGGGGTGTGATGCACCTCTGGGTGGAATTGTACCGCATAGAATTTTCGTGACACATCTGCAGTGATGGCAAAGGGCGCATTCGGCGAGGTGCCATAGACCTCAAAGCCGGGTGCGATTTTGCTCACGTGGTCCCCATGGCTCATCCAGACTTGTTCGTCTCCGTCGGGGAACCACCCGTCAAGAATGTCCAAAGTTCCCTGAGGCGTCACATAGGCGCGGCCGAATTCGGCGGTGCCATGACCGCTGTCGACCTGACCGCCCAATTGTTGCATCATGGTTTGTTGGCCATAACAGATCCCCAAGATAGGGACGCCCATTGAAAATGCGCTTTCGGGTGCGCGGGGGCTTCCCTCACGGGTTACGCTGTCAGGGCCGCCCGAAAAGATGATTGCTTTGGGTCCGAACTCGGCCAAAAATGCATCTGTCACATTTTGATAGGGGTGGATTTCACAATAGACATTTAGCTCGCGCAGGCGACGCGCAATGAGCTGCGTGACTTGGCTGCCAAAGTCGATGATAAGAAGGCGGTCGTGGTGTTGTGTTGTCATGCTTTGGCATTAGTGCGTTGCACAAAAAAGAGCAAGCCCCCAGACAGCCAATGCTGAGACCAAATGTAGCGATCCAAACAGATAGTGTGTCGTGGGGATGAGGCGAAGCAAAACCTCAGAGAGATGCATTTTGAGACCACTGATGTCGCTTTCGCGTGCAATGCGCCGCTTTACAGAGCGGGGCGTGTGTTGATGTGGGCTAAATCCAAGCCAGCATGATTTAAGAAAGGGTCAAATTATGGCTGAACGCAGAAGAGCACGTGGAGGCGGCGGTGCCGCGCGTCGCGCTGAGCGCACTTCGGTGAGTTTTGAAACGGCAAAATTCATTGAACGTAACATTCCGATGTTTGAGGTGCTGAATGATGAGGCCCTTGAAATAATCGAATATAACGCGGACACCATTCTAGAAGAAGTTGGTGTGAACTTTGTCAATAATCCTGCGGCTTTGGCGCGTTGGAAAGAGGCAGGGGCCGATGTTGTCGGAGAACGCGTTCGTATTCCGCGTGGTCTTGCGCGTGAGCTGTGTAAAACAGCACCAAGCCGGATCACCCAGCATGCGCGTAACCCAGAGCGCACCGTTGAAATTGGTGGCAACACCTTGGTCTGTGCGCCGGTATACGGCCCTCCGTTCGTGCGCGACGTCGATGGCGGTCGCCGCTATGCGACGATGGATGATTTCCAAAAATTCGTAAAACTTGGCTATATGTCCAAATGGCTACACCATTCTGGTGGTACAGTGTGCGAGCCGACAGATGTCCCTGTGAACAAACGTCACCTTGATATGCTATTGGCGCATATGACGCTTTCCGACAAACCGTACATGGGATCCGTCACAGAGCCAAGCCGCGCACAAGATTCCGTCGAGATGAGCAAGATTTTGTTCGGGGATGAGTTTGTTGACAATAATACCGTCATGACCTCTTTGACGAACATCAACTCGCCAATGACATTTGACGATGTTATGATGGGGGCACTCGAAGTCTATGCCGCTAACAACCAAGCTTGTATCGTCTCTCCTTTTATCGTGGGGGGCGCAATGGCACCAGTGTCTGTCGCGGGTACATTGACCCAAGTCTTGGCCGAAGTGATGGCGGGGATTGCCTATTCCCAGTTGGTGCGCAAAGGCGCGCCGGTTATCTTTGGTACATTCGTGACATCGATCGACATGAACTCGGGCGCGCCTACATTCGGCACACCTGAGGCGACCCATATCCTCTCTGGCGCAGGCCAATTGGCGCGCCGTATGGGCTTACCCTACCGGTCTGGTGGTGGTTTATGTGGATCCAAATTGCCTGATGCTCAGGCGGCTTATGAATCGTCTAACACATTGAACGCGGCCCTATTGGGGGGTGTGAACTTTATGTTGCACTCTTGCGGGTGGCTAGAAGGCGGGCTTGTGTCGTCGTTTGAAAAATTCGTGATGGATGCCGATCAACTTGGTATTTTGCATCACCTCGCCAAAGGCGTGCAGGTTGATGAAAACGCGCAAGCGATGGATGCGATCCGCGAAGTAGGACCAGGTGGCCATTACCTTGGATGCGCGCATACGCAGGCCAACTTTAAGTCGGCCTTCTGGCGCACCGATCTGATGGATTACAAGCCGTTCGAGACATGGCAAGACGAAGGCGCGCGGGACACGCAAACCCTAGCGGCCCAACGTGTTCAGACGATGCTGGCAACCTATCAAAAGCCTGAGATCGATCCGGCCATCGAAGAAGCATTGAACGCCTATGTGGCCAAGAAAAAAGAAAGCATGCCAGACAGCTTTGTCTAAGTGTTTTTAGGTCTCAGAGGCGCGCAAGTGGTGCGCCTCTGCAAGGATCGCGATTAAAACATCCACATGATCGACAAAGGAATAAGACGCGCAATTGTCGCGTCTTTTTTCGTTCCAATCCTGCTCAACGCGCATCAGCTTCGCCAATATGTTGGTACAGTCACTGGGATGGATCGGGCCCAAAACAAGCGGCAAATGTAGCTTCCGTTTGTACTCTGGAACCCCAAACCGTGCTGCCTGCATCAAAAGTTTTGGGCGCTTGATTTTGTTCAAAGTGTCTAAGATTTTCGTCATGTGTCACCTCGCTATGTTGAGGTGCAGGATTGAGAGCAGAGGGTAAGGCAACTCTGATGGCATCGTGCGTTGCGCCGAAACTATTGTTTACGAATTCGAAACAGTTTTGCTCAGGACGGCTTTTGTTAACCGTCAAGTAATCAATGCAACTTTAGGTTGTAATTCGTAAAGGGGGCTGGGATGCCACAAAAACACAACATGACACTTCACACACTACAGCCACCAAAAGGTGCAGATGCGGCGTGGTTTCGACAAGCGAGCCTGAATTATGTGGCGCATACCGAACAAGGACGGACCGTGCGGTCGTTGGCAAAGCAACAAGGGCTTCATGCCTCGACAGTGTCGCGGCAAATCCGGCGCATTTCGAAATTGCGCAGTGATCCAACGGTCCAGCTTCATCTTGAGGCCTTAAAAGAGGTCGCGGACGACAATTTGGATGACTACATCGCAGGTGCCATGAATTTGACCGCAAAAGAGCTTCAGGTTTTATCGTTATTGACTGCGACAGATGTGAAAATTATTTTGGCCGAAGGTCTGGAAAAAGCGGCCGTGGTCAAGCAAGAAGATCCTGATATCGCTCCAACAACGCTTGCAAGTTTTCCGCCCAAAGATATTTTGGCGATACAGGCGCAGGGGTATTTGACACGCAAAAAAATTGGGAAATTGTCTGTTTTTACTCTGTCCGAGGCGGGGTTTGACGCATTGGGTCAAAAGCCCAGTGTTGAGCGGGCAAAAGTAGAGCCGCCACTCACGATTTTGGCGCGCCGCCGAGATGGGGCAGGGCATGCCTTTTTGGATCGAGAGCTTGTTACCGCGGGTTGTCATCTTCTGGAAGACTTCCGCATATCCGAGTTTCCCGCATCAGTTACACATTACGAAGATATTCTTGATCATCCACGGCCTACGGATCGTGCAAAGCGTGCCGCGGTGGATCGTGTTGTCTTGGCTCTACAAGATTTGGGGGCGGGTTTGGGTGATATTGCGCTGCGGTGCTGCTGTTTAGAGCAAGGCATTGAAAAAGCAGAAAAAGAACTGGGGTGGTCGGCGCGGTCGGGCAAAATTGTCTTAAGGATCGCGTTGCAACGCCTAAAGCGCCATTATGCGCAACTTTATGGCGCAGGCGGTGGAATGATTGGATAGCGACGGAATTTTCGTGTTGCACCGTATAAGCAAGAGATTTCTGAGGGAGATGGATCATGCAAGGTGTCAAAACAGTTGTTTTAATCGGTGCAATCGTGCTTGCGTTGCTTTTACGATAAGAGGGGTTTCCATAAACGCATAGCTGGTTGGCATCTGGTGGTCTTGGAATGTTTTGGAAACTCGCGTATATCAGGGGCGACTATGAGAAGGATTTTGCCCGTGCGCGATTTAAAGGTTCCAGAACAACGCCATCCGGAAAAGGCCCATAAGCCAGATAACGCACAACCGCGCAAGCCCGATTGGATTCGCGTCAAAGCGCCCACAAGCGCGGGATACAAAGAAACCCGCGAGATAATGCGCAGCAACAAATTGGTGACGGTCTGCGAAGAGGCGGGGTGCCCAAATGTTGGCGAATGCTGGAGCCAAGGACACGCGACCATGATGATTATGGGCGAAGTCTGTACCCGCGCCTGTTCGTTTTGTAATATCGCAACTGGCAAGCCGCCAGAGGCCTTGGATGTCTTTGAACCGGGTCGCGTGGCGGATGCGGTTGCCAAGTTGGGCCTAAACCACGTTGTCATCACTTCTGTGGATCGCGACGATATCGAGGACGGCGGCGCCGAACATTTCGCGCAAACCATCCGCGCAGTGCGACACAAAAGCCCGCAAACAACGATCGAAATTCTAACGCCTGACTTTTTACGCTGTGATCCCAAAGTTTTGGAAACTGTGGTTGAGGCGCGCCCAGATGTCTTTAATCATAACCTTGAGACTGTTCCCGGCTTGTACCCTGAGGTGCGCCACGGCGCGCGGTATTTCCATTCTTTGCGTCTGTTGCAGCGGGTCAAAGAGCTTGATCCATCAATGTTCACCAAATCGGGGATCATGGTTGGACTGGGCGAAGATCGCCAAGCTGTGATCCAAGTTATGGACGACATGCGCGCGGCGGACATCGATTTCCTCACCATCGGACAATATTTGCAGCCAACGCCGAAACACCATGCGGTTGACCGCTTTGTGCACCCTGATGAGTTCGCTTCTTATGAAAAAGCGGCCTATGGCAAGGGCTTTTTGATGGTATCAGCCACGCCGTTGACGCGCTCCTCCTACCACGCCGGTGATGATTTTGCGAAATTGCGTGAGGCCCGCAACAAAAAGCTTGGGCTTGGTTAATTTGCCCTGAGACCACGATGCTTTGCCGGATCCATCAGCATCCAATCTGGCAAAGCGCCGGCACGTTCAAGACCGTATAACGCCAAACATATGGCAATGATGGAAAACACCAAAATGACCCGCTGTGTGCTTGGAGGGCGTTTTGCCCATCTTGACATCAAAAGAAGCCACCGCGTTGGCATCATTAGCGTTTTTCCTATCATTGAAGAGCCAAGTTAGCCCCGACCATAGGCATCATCATAACGGATAATGTCATCCTCTTCTAGATAGCTTCCACATTGGACCTCAATCACGATCAAAGGGATCTTTCCACGGTTTCGGATCCTATGCACCGCACCTATGGGGATGTGGATATGCTCGCCTTCGGCTTTGAGTATGGATTGCGCATCAAGGTTGATCTGTGATGTCCCTTGGACGACAATCCAATGCTCTGAGCGATGGTGATGAGACTGCAACGACAGGGTTTGACCCACATCCAAGGTAAGCGATTTGACCTGATGGCGCGGACCACGCCGCAAGACATCAAAACTTCCCCATGGTTTTTCCATATGTGTCGTTGGACAGGTGTGTGACTTCATCTGTTCAATTTGCTCGACTGAGAAGAACAGTTCCAATCTGTCCCAATTCCCCAAATCACTCCATTTGGTTGAGAGGGGGACCACATCAACGATACCACTTCGTTCCAAAATGGCATGGTCAAATGAAATTGGGTCAAGATTGTCCCATGTCTGCGCCTCTATAATGTCGGCAGTCGCATTAGAGTGTCGTGTCTGCCACGCGTCTGCGCATTGGGCGTATAAATCCGGTGTTAGCTTTTTGAATTGCGAAATCAGGGTCTGCGCTTTGGCGCAAATCATACCAGAGTTCCAAAGCGCGCCGGATTTTATCAGGTGTCGTGCGCGGGCTTTGGGTGGTTTTTCCTCGAAACATAAGGTGTCAGGCCGGATATAGCCAAAATCCGATACCGGCGCGTCGGGGCGAATGCCAAAAACGACAAGCTTGCCATCTTGGGCCAAGGGAAGCGATTGTCGAATGTCATGTACAAATTGAGACGGATCAGCGATCCAGTGATCTGTTGGACAGACAAGAAGGATCGTTTCCGGATTTTCCTCATGGGCACATAGGGCGCCCATCAAAACAGAGGCGGCTGTATTCTTAGGCGAGGGTTCACAAATTAAGGTGGCCTCGTTCGCATCGGCCTTGCGGGTCTGCACAATAACATGGTCAAGATGACTATGCTGGCAAGTGATAATCGGCGTACCAAACATCTCGCCATTGAGGCGGTGCAGTGTGTGTTCAAACAAAGAGCGCGCGTCAATTTGGATCGAAAACTGTTTGGGAAACTCGGGCCGAGACAAGGGCCACAACCGCGTTCCAATTCCGCCTGCCAACAAAACCGGAGTAACAGTGCTCACCGATCCTGCAACCTGTGTGGCGTTGGTTTTCATAGAAGAATAGGTCTCGACAATCATATGATCCTCACTTTCAATTACAGTGAGACAGAATTTTCGTAAAAATTTATTTAACTTCGAAAAATTGAGGCTGGTTTAGATCGCATCGATGCCAATTAATGCCAGAGTTTTGGTGAACAGTGACGAAAGCGAATACTGTGCTTTCATTTTCTGGGGCAAGAGCGCATAGTTGCAAAAATCTATACGAGCCCCCGATGACACAAGCCCGATCCAATACTATTGCAATTATTTTGATGCTTGGGGCAATATTTTGCTTTTCGTCTATGGACGCAGTCGCCAAACTTGCAATGGAGGTTATGTCTCCGGCGCAAACGATTTGGGCGCGATATGTTTCGCAAACCCTATTTGTTACGGTCCTGATTTTGCCCCGCTTGCGGGTACTTGCCTATACCAAATATCCGAAATTACAAATCATGAGATCGGTGGTTTTGATGGGCACCACAACGTTGTTCTTTCTGGGTATATCTCAAATCAGCCTCGCGGAGGCGACAGCGATTATGGATGTAAACCCTGTTTTGATTACTCTCGGGGCGTTCTTGTTTTTGGGCGAACGCATTGGAGTTCGACGGGTGATTGGTGTCTGTGTTTCCTTGGTGGGTGCATTGATCGTGATCCGACCAGGGGCAGGCGTGTTTTCAATCTATGCACTTATGCCCTTTGGTGCCGCTTTGTGTTATTCGGCTTATAGCTTGGCCACACGATTTATTTGCCAAGACGAAAGTCCGTGGACCTCGTTGTTTTATTCGGCAATGTTTGGCGCCGTGTGTTTTAGCATTTACATTGCGTTTCATTGGCAACCCATGTCGATCAAGGCCATTGGCCTTATGTGTTTGATGGGGATTTTTGGGACTATGGCGCAATTTCTTTTGATCCGCGCGCTTTCGTTGGGAGCGGCTAGTCTTATCGCACCCTTTGCATATACAGGC
>JALRHZ010000082.1 GCA_023259435.1 Paracoccaceae bacterium
GCGTGCGGTCCGCAGGGGAGACTGCGCCCGTGAATATCGTCGTGAATATTTCCACTCCGGATGCCGAGAGCTTTCGACGATCGCAATCCCAAATCGCGGCCCAAATGTCGCGTGCTTTGGGGCAAGGGCAAAAATACAGATAGGATCACATATGGCTTTTCACGAGATACGGTTTCCCACCAATATGAGTTTTGGATCGGTTGGTGGTCCAGAACGGCGCACCACGATCACGCAAATGACAAGTGGCTACGAAGAGAGAAATTCACCTTGGGCGCATTCGCGTCGCCACTATGACGCGGGCGTGGGCATGCGGTCGTTGGATGATGTGGCCGAGCTCATCGCATTTTTTGAGGCCCGCCAAGGTCAAATGTTCGGGTTCAGATGGAAGGATTGGTCAGACTATAAGTCTTGTCAACCATCCCAAGATCCAAGTGCGTTGGATCAAGTTATCGGGACAGGTGACGGCGCGGCGCGGTCCTATTATCTGTCCAAATCCTATGTCTCTGGGGAACACGCCTATATCAGGCCTATTCACAAACCCGTTCAGGGTACGGTGCAGGTGGCTGTCCAAGGTGAGCACCTTGTCGAAGGCGAGCATTTCAACGTGGATTGCACAACCGGCGAGGTGACGCTGGTCATTGCTCCGGGGGACGGTCAAGAGGTCACGGCGGGTTTCGAATTTGATGTGCCCGTGCGTTTTGATACGGACCGTATTCAAACAAGTGCTGCAAGCTTCCAAGCAGGGCATGTGCCAGATGTACCAATTGTCGAGGTGCGTCTATGACCAATGATTTAAACTATTTCTGTCGCTGTTGGAGCGTCACAGATAAATCTGGTCGTATCCTTGGCTATACGGACCACGATCAAGAATTGCAGTTTGAGGATATCGTCTTTCGGCCGTCGCATGGGCTTAACACCTCCGCCTTGACGCAGTCTTTGGGCATGTCGACAGACAATGCCGAAGCGATTGGCGTTTTGTCTGATGATGGTATTTCAGATGCCCAAGTTGCCGCCGGATTGTTTGATGATGCCGAGGTGAAAACCTGGCTGGTGGATTGGCGGCAGGTCAGTAATCGAACCCTAGAGTTTCGCGGGTATGTCTCAGAGATCACGCGAGAGAATGGTGTTTTCCGCGCGGAAGTGGCCTCGTTTTCGTCCAAACTGAACAAACCCATCGGACGGGCCTATCAAACGACCTGTCCTGCCGTTTTGGGGGATCGCACCTGTGGGCTTGATCTTGATCATCCAACGTTTGCCTTCCACGGCCAAGGAGAGTGGGCCTCTTTGACCGAGGTGTCCATGTCTGGGGCCGAGACATATCCCGAAGGGTGGTTTACCAATGGCCATCTGAAAATTACCCAAGGGCCGTTTGACGGCGTCATTGCACATATCAAAGACGATCTGCGACAGGGGGATTTGCGTGTCCTAAAGCTATGGGATCCAGTGCAGGCCATTCCAGAAGATATCTCAGACATCGTCATCGTCGCGGGATGCGACAAGAGGTTTGCGACATGTCGAGAAAAATTTGACAACATATTGAATTTTCGAGCGTATTCGGATTTGCTAACCGAGGATTGGTTCGCGGTTCATCCCTCACAGGTTTCGCAAAAAACCGGCGGCTCGCGCAGATGAGTATCACATCCCAGCAGATTGTTGCAGAGGCCCGTTCTTGGTGTGGGACGCCTTATGTACATCAAGCCTCTGAAAAGGGTGTCGGGGCCGACTGCCTTGGCGTGGTCTTGGGCGTTTGGCGCAGGTTCTTTGGGGAAACCCCCTCTGTTCCGGAATATTCGCCTGCTTGGGGGGAAATCAATCCGAGCCACTCTCTCGTGGCGGCTTTGGATCAATATCTATGTCCCACTGATCAGGCTTTGTCCGAGGGCCAAGTTCTTGTGTTTAAAATGCACGAATTGGCCGCGGCCAAGCATATTGGAATTCTGACCCAAACCGGCCAAGTCGCAACATTTGTGCACGCCTATAGCGGTCGGGGCGTTGTGGAAACACATCTAAGCACACCATGGCGCCGCCGCAACATCAAGACGTATACTTTCCCAAGGAGCTAGATTTATGGCGACAGTTTTATTTTCCGCATTAGGGGCAAGCTTTGGCAGCGCGATAGGGGGCTCATTCTTAGGTCTCTCTATGACCGCCGTAGGACGATTTGCCGGCGCTGTGATTGGACGGGGGATCGACAATCGAATTTTGGGCGGAGGCTCCGATCCTGTCGAGGTGGGGCGCTTGGATCGTATGCGGTTTTCTGGTTCGGGCGAGGGGTATCCTATTGCCCATGTGTTTGGCCGCAGCCGCGTGGCAGGCCATGTGATTTGGGCAACCCATTTCAAAGAAGCTGTTGAAAAAAGTGGGGGCACGAGTGCGGGAAAAGGCGCGCCTCCGTCGCCTGAAATACATACCTATAAATACTCGGTCTCCTTGGCACTTGGGTTATGTGCAGGGGAAATATCGCATGTGGCCCGTGTTTGGGCAGACGGACAAGAGACGGCTTTGCGTGATTTGAATTTTACCGTGTATCATGGGACAGAAGATCAATTGCCTGATCCTCTGATGGAGGCTGTAGAAGGCGCAGGCGCAGTTCCGGCCTATCGTGGCTTGGCCTATGTCGTAATCGAAGATCTAGATCTGTCTAAATTTGGCAACCGCGTCCCGCAATTTACCTTTGAGGTGTGCCGACCTGCACAAAACCTGCCGGATTTGCCAGCCGAGCCTGCAGATTTAATCCAAGGTGTCTGTATCATTCCTGGAAGCGGTGAATATGCATTGGCGCAGACCAAGTTGCATTATGACAAGGGCAATGACCAATATCAAAATGCGAATGCCCATTCTGCGAGCGGATATTCAGATGCACAAACCTCGTTTACCAATTTAGCCGCTGAAATTCCCAACTGTGAAACCGCGTCTCTTGTCGTAAGCTGGTTTGGCGACGATTTGCGCTGTGGCGAATGCCAGATTGCCCCAAAAGTCGAGCAGCGCGCGGCAGAGTCTCCTGATATGCCTTGGACGTCGGGCGGGATTTCGCGAGCAGAGGCAGATCAAGTGCCGCAAAAAGAGGACCGTCCGATCTATGGCGGGACCCCTTCGGATACCTCGGTGGTTCAGGCCATTCAAATGCTGTCTGAGCGGGGGCAAGATGTTGTGTTTTATCCCTTTATTTTGATGTCGCAGATGGCAGGAAATGGATTGCCTGACCCGTATCAAGCACAGGATGAGCAAGCAGAATTGCCGTGGCGTGGACGCATTACCACATCGCTTGCACCAAATTTGGCGGGCACGCCCGACAAAACGGATACGGCCCGTGCCGAAGTTGACGCCTTTTTTGGGACTGCACAGCCAAGCGATTATTTTATCCAAGATCAAGGGGTTATCTATTCAGGCCCTAATGAGTGGTCCTATCGCCGGTTCATTTTGCACTATGCGCATTTGTGTAAACTTGCCGGCCATGTTCATGCCTTTTGTATCGGGTCCGAGTTGCGCGGATTGACCCAGATCCGGTCATCCGAGACTGAGTTTCCTGCGGTAGACCACCTGTGCCAATTGGCGCAAGATGTTCGCGCAATTTTGGGGCCTGACGTGAAAATAGGTTATGCTGCGGATTGGAGCGAGTATTTTGGCTATCACCCACACGATGGATCAGGCGACGCGCTGTATCACTTGGACCCGCTGTGGGCAAACTCTGCAATCGATTTCGTTGGAATTGACAACTATATGCCGCTGTCTGATTGGCGCGATAGCGATGCGCATTTGGATCAAAGCTATGGGTCCATTTATAATCTCGACTACCTGAAACAGAATATCGAAGGCGGCGAAGGGTATGATTGGTATTATGCCTCAGACCATGATCGCGCGCGACAAATCCGAACGCCGATCACAGACGACCAATATGGCGAACCTTGGATTTGGCGGTACAAAGATATCAAGAACTGGTGGCGGGCTGCGCATTACAATCGTCTAAATGGTGTACGCCAATCCGCGCCAACCGCATGGATGCCGCAATCCAAGCCCATCTGGTTCACGGAACTTGGCTGTGCGGCCGTGGATAAGGCGACAAATCAGCCCAACAAATTCTTGGACCCGAAATCGTCCGAGTCCTCTTTGCCGCATTATTCGACAGGACATCGCGATGATTATATTCAGATGCAATATCTGCGCGCGCACTATGACTATTGGAACGATCCGCGCCGCAACCCCATTTCATTTGAATATGGCGAACCGATGATTGACATGCGCAAGTCCTGTGTTTGGGCTTGGGACGCGCGGCCGTTTCCCGTGTTTCCAAAGGCGTCTGACGTGTGGAGCGATGGGGCGAATTATGACCGTGGGCATTGGCTTAATGGTCGCGTGTCATATACCTCTTTGGCGAATGTGGTGGCCGAGCTTTGCGCCTTGGCGGGGATTGTTCAGTTTGATGTCTCTCGCCTGCATGGTGTGGTCAAAGGGTATACTTTAAAAGATTCATTTTCGGCCCGCGCCGCACTTCAGTCGTTGGCCTTGGCCTATGGGTTTGATGCCTCAGAAGATCAAGGCAAGTTGGTGTTTCGCCATCGCCGTGATGCGAAAACATGTGACATTGATCCCAAAGATGTCGTTGTCATCACGGCTCAAAACGCGCCTATTGAAATAAAACGATCCTCTGTACAAGAATCAACAGGCCGCTTGCAACTTGGGTTTGAGACCGCTGAAGGTGACTATGACATCGCCCAAGAGGAAATTGTTTTTCCGGATGGGACATCCGAGAGTGTTTCGAAAAACGAGTTCCCCTTGGCATTAACCCGCTATGAGGCGCGCGCAATGTTACAGCGGTGGTTGGCCGAAATTCGAACAGGTCAAACCCATATAAAATTTGCGCTCCCATATCGATATGCACATCTTAGGGTCGGGGATCAGGTACGCATTGATGTGACGCCATCGATTGTGTGCCGCGTTGATCAAATAGAAAGAGGGCCTTTTATCACTGTGGAAGGGACCGCAGTGGTGGCATCAGCCTATGAAAAACCCACGTATCAAAACCTAGACCGAGACGGGTATTCGGTTTTTGCGCCCCTTCCTGCATCGCTCGCGATCATGGATTTGCCTCTCATGCGGGGTGGCGAAAATCCTGTGTCGCCTACATTCGCAGCTGCGTCTCAGGCGTGGGATGGCGGGATTGCGGTTGTTGAAATTGAAGAAGACGATGCAAACCTCATCCACATCATTCGAAATCAATCAACAGTGGGGCATTTAGCCGAATCTTTAGACCGAGGGCGATCATCACTTATGATGCGCGAGGGCTCTTGTGTCGTGACCCTCTTGTCTGGGTCGCTGTCCTCGGTGACACAGGTGCAACTGCTAAACGGTGCAAATACAATCGCTTTGGGCGGCGACGATCCGGCAACGTGGGAAGTCGCCCAATTTCAATACGCAACCCTGATCGGGCCTCGGACCTATCGGATACACGGTTTTGTTCGGGGAAAATACGGCACAGATGTTCAGATACCTGATGTTTGGCCCGTTGGTACAAAATGTGTCCTGCTAGACGGCACAGCGGAACAACCCGATATGGCCCTAGAAGACGTAAACCGTCCCAAAACGATAAAGTTTGGTCCTGTATCAGCCCCGATAACTGAACCTGTGTACAAATCTCGAGAAGTCGAGTTTTCGGCACGTGGCCTTAAGCCTCTAAAACCCTGCTTTTTGCGACTGCAAGAGCAAGATGGCGAGACCTATGTGACATGGGTGCGACGGGGTAGGCTATCTGCGGATGCATGGGGTGAGGGGGATATCCCGCTCGGCGAAGCCTATGAACGCTATCGCGTGCGGTTCTTTGATGATGATAATCAGGTCCTTGAGACCTACGCAGATGAGCCCCGTTTGCATTTAAGCCCTGCGTTCGTGACACCAAACGCAACACGGGTCACGGTTCAGCAGGTTTCGGATCTGTATGGTGCGGGGGATGCTGCAGAGCTATATCTGTGATGCGGCGGATCACTTATATTGACCGTTATTGGATCGCGCAATTGGGGGCAGGCCTTACGCAGGAGTTTGAAGAGCATCTAATTAATTTTCACGCAACGCGTGCACATGCTGCGGATAAATACCGCAAAGCAACTGGACGTAGGCATCCCGATTGGGGGAATGGAAGTTTGAACGATCAGCTCTTTCATTCTTACAAATCAAGACTACATAGGCTATACAGGTAAATAAAAATTATTCAGCTCAAGCAAAGGGCAGATGGCATGCAAACTCGTAAATCTAACCTCGCACATGTAGATCCTGTTTGGTTCCGCATTAAGGAAGAGGCGCGTGAGGCGTATCAAAACGAACCGTTTTTAGGTGGCGTACTGCATGCCTGTGTTTTGCATCACGACGATTTAAGTCAGGCTTTGGCCTATCGTATTGCATCAAAACTCTCGTCAAATGAGATGTCAGAGCAAGTCCTGCGGGAATTGTGTGATGACGCGTACAACAGCGATCCAGATTTGGCGGATAGCGCGCGCGCCGATTTGGTGGCGGTGGTCGACCGCGATCCTGCATGCCACCGCTATTTGCAGCCGTTGATGTTCTTTAAGGGCTTTCAAGCGTTACAAGCTCATCGGGTTGCGAATTTCCTATGGCGCCAAGGACAAGAAGACCTTGCCTATTTTTTACAAATGCGAACCTCGGAAGTCTTTGGGGTGGATATTCATCCAGCCGCGCGGGTCGGGAAGGGGATCATGTTTGACCATGCCCATTCCATTGTAATCGGTGAGACAGCTGTTGTAGGCGATAATGTGTCAATTCTTCATGCCGTTACGTTGGGTGGCACAGGTAAAGATGAAGGCGACCGGCATCCGAAAATCGGAGATGGCGTGTTGATTGGTGCGGGTGCGAAAGTACTTGGAAATATCACCGTGGGACGCTGCAGTCGCATTGCGGCGGGCTCTGTGGTGTTGCAGGATATACCAGAGAAATCAACGGTTGCAGGTGTTCCGGCGAAAATTGTTGGAACGGCTGGATGTTCTAATCCGTCCATCACAATGGATCAATTATTGTCGAAATAGATCTGGTCGTTGAGGGAGCGAGGGGCTTTGCCCCTCTGCGCTTTGCGCATTCACCCCAGAGTATTTTTTGCAAAAAGAAAGAGCAAATCCTTTGGGAGGGTCCGCCCCTCGCAGGGGCGGATATTTGTTTATGCGAGCATCGCCATCGGGTTTTCTAGATTGTCGACAATCGCTTGAAGCAATTGGGCGCCGAGCGCGCCGTCAATGACGCGGTGATCGACTGACAAAGTCACAGACATTACGGTTGCAACGGTGAGGTCGCCATCGTCATTGACGACCGGTTTTTTGACCCCCGCGCCAACGGCCAGAATTGCACCATGTGGTGGGTTGATGACTGCGTCGAAATTATCGATGCCGAACATGCCCAAGTTAGAGATCGCAAAGCTGCCCCCTTGGTATTCATGTGGGGCGAGTTTTTTGTCACGGGCACGTGCTGCGAGGTCCTTCATTTCTGCGGAAAGTGCAGATAGCGATTTCAGTTCTGCATCTCTGAGAACAGGCGTGAATAGGCCTCCCTCAATGGCAACAGCCACGGCAACATCCGATGGGGTGAGCTTTAGCATTTTGTCACCGGCCCAGACCGCATTTGCGTCGGGAACCGCCTGAAGCGCGAGGGCGCAGGCTTTGATGATGAAATCATTCACGCTAAGCTTGATACCGCGTGGCGCAAGCGTTTCGTTCAATTGAGCGCGAAAGGCCATGAGGGCATCAAGTTTGATGTCTCGGCGCAGATAGAAGTGCGGGATCGTTTGTTTTGCCTCAGTCAGGCGCGCCGCAATTGTTTTGCGCATGCCATCAAGCGAGACAACTTCGTGTTTGCGATCTGCGTAGATCTTTTCAACCGCGCTGGCCGGCATACCGGATGGGGCCGCAGGTGCGGGCGCATTGGATGCTGCTGCTTCTGGTTGTGGCGCAGATGCGACCTGTGGCGTTGCGTTTAGAACATCGGCCTTGACGATGCGTCCATGTGGGCCTGAGCCTGTCATGGTTGATAGGTCGAGGCCCTTGTCAGCCGCGATGCGGCGTGCCAAGGGGGAGGCAAAAACGCGAGATCCGTTTTGCGATACAGGAGCCGCAGGGGCCGCAGGTGCGGATTGGGTTTGCGCGGCGGGCGCGGCTGGGGCAGTCTGCGGGGCTGGGGCGGATGCCGCGGGGGCGGTTGGTTCCGCCGTGTCAACGCTTTCTCCCTCTTCGATCAAGATCGCGATTGGAGAGTTGACTTTGACATTTTCCGAACCTTCCGCGATCAAGATCTTGCCGATGATGCCTTCGTCGACGGCCTCAAATTCCATTGTGGCTTTGTCGGTTTCAATCTCGGCCAAGAGGTCGCCTGATTGGACTGTGTCGCCCTCTTTGACGAGCCATTTTGCGAGTGTGCCTTCTTCCATCGTGGGAGAGAGCGCGGGCATGAGTATTTCTGTTGCCATTTTGGTATCTCCTTAGCGATAGGTGACTTGTTTGACAGCTGCGATCACTTCGTCCGTTGTGACCAATGCATGCTTTTCAAGGTTTGCGGCGTAAGGCATCGGGACATCTTTGCCGGTACAGTTGATCACGGGCGCGTCCAGGTAGTCAAACGCGCGGGTCATGATTTCTGCGGAGAGGTGATTGCCGATCGAGCCGACGGGCCAACCTTCCTCAATGGTGACGCAGCGGTTTGTTTTCATCACAGAGGCGATCACGGTGTCGTAATCAATCGGGCGCAAGGTGCGTAGATCAATCACTTCGGCGCTAATGCCTTCTTCTGCCAATTTATCAGCTGCTTCCAAGGCATAGGTCATGCCGATCCCAAAGCTAACCAATGTGACATCCGTTCCTTGGCGCCAGACGCGGGCTTTGCCGAAGGGAACGGTAAAGTCGTCCATGACAGGTACGTCGAAACTACGGCCATAAAGGATTTCGTTTTCTAGGAAAATGACAGGGTTGTTGTCACGGATTGCAGTTTTCATAAGACCTTTTGCATCAGATGCTGAATACGGCATGACAACCTTTAGGCCGGGAATTTGCGCATACCATGCGGCGTAATCTTGGCTGTGTTGTGCGCCAACGCGGGCAGCAGCGCCGTTTGGACCGC
>JALRHZ010000083.1 GCA_023259435.1 Paracoccaceae bacterium
GTGATCAATGTTGGTGACGAGATCGAAATCGTCGGCATCAAAGACACATCGAAAACAACATGTACTGGTGTTGAAATGTTCCGCAAATTGCTTGACCGCGGTGAAGCAGGCGACAACATCGGCGCACTTCTACGTGGTGTTGACCGTGAATCAGTTGAGCGTGGCCAGGTTCTATGTAAGCCAGGTTCCGTGACACCACACACAAAGTTCGAAGCAGAAGCCTATATCTTGACAAAAGAAGAAGGCGGACGTCACACACCATTCTTTGCGAACTACCGTCCACAGTTCTACTTCCGTACAACGGACGTGACAGGCACAGTTGTTCTTCCTGAAGGCACAGAAATGGTTATGCCGGGCGACAACCTTAAGTTCAACGTAGAGCTTATTGCCCCAATCGCGATGGAAGAAAAACTCCGCTTCGCGATCCGCGAAGGTGGCCGCACAGTCGGCTCAGGCGTCGTCTCGAAAATCGTCGAGTAAGCTGGGTTACTAATAAATTTAAGGGGGTCGCTTTGGCGGCCCCTTTTTTATGTCTCTAAAGACTGTGCAACATATTGCATGGCTTGGCTGCGATCCGCGTCGTCCATAAGGTGACCCATCCCTTCGATTTCAAACACAGAAGGATGGACAAGAGTTTTACTAAATTCACGTACGACATCGAACCGACAAAGTGGGTCCTCGGTCCCGTGGATCAGGTGGACAGGTGCCTTCACTTGTTGAAGTAAGCTCCAATCAATTTCGGCCCGATTTCTATAGTCTTGTAGAAACCCTATGCTTGAATACTTGAACCAGTCGATAAAGTGTTCCCCAAAATGTGGCGCGCCAAATCCTTGCTTGATAATGTCCCGATCCTTTGCATTTTCGCCAAAAATCCCGAAAAGCACCTTTGTCACACCCTCAATATTCGACAGCTTTTTTTGCGAATAACGAATAGCGAGGCGCAAACCCATGGGGTATTCGAGTGCAAGTCGCGTCAATGCATTGTAAAACTTTGGTACACTCTTGTTGTTTTTATGGCCCTCTATTTCGGCGCTAAAGATGAACATATGGTTCACATGCTCAGGATGCTTCAAAGCGAAATCCATCGCAAAAGATGTTCCATTTGCCACAGACAAAAGGCTTACGGATGTGTCTGAGGCCAAAGAATACGCGGCCAATATGCTGTGGCGGATGGCTTTTATGTAATCGTCAAACGGTATCAGTTCCGCCGTTTCATCGAAAAAACCCAGCCTAATAGGGATCAAGAGCCGCAGGTTATTTTCAAAAACGTGGTCTGCGAAAGATGATGATATATGACCGAAAAATATGCCATGTATTACAACGACCGGCCGGCCGTTCTTTGGGCCGACTTCTAAGATGGAACGCGTAATTCCATCGTCACCGACAATTTTGTGAAGCACAAAATCACTGGGTAAAAAGCGTCTCGCATAGGTTGCGATCGAATACTGATCTGTTTGTTGCCGTTCTTGTGACAGAATCTCTAACAAAATCTGAGATAATAGATCCGAGACCAAATCCATTTGGCGACTATAACCAGTTTTCGAAAGAACAGATTTTACATGATTGCGTTTTGCCTCATAGCCAACGCCATCGCATGCTGCAGCGTCGCGCAATTGCATACCCGCCAAGAGTTGCAGTAGCGTGGTCAACTCACTTGCCGTTAGGTGTTCGTGACGGTTTGCCTGTGTGCAAAATTCTGAAATGAGCGCCGCGGGCAAAAACAGAAAAATCCGTTCTTTTGGGCTTTGAGGCGCAGGGATTGTGAGAATGAGAATATCATTAATTACTTTGCGTATGTCTGTTTCATCGGCGCTTTGCGACAAAAACGTCTGGATCGTATCGCGATGCTTGGGATCGAAGCATTCGATATCGTTTGGACGCCGGCCGACCACCTGTTTCACAAAGTAATAAGGTTGCCCATAAATGACATGGCGCGAGAATTCCTTGGTCAGAGAAGTTGATCGCGCCCATTGGATAAAATCATTTCGTTCAATATCATTTAGTATTGATATAGCATCAAATAATGTTTTCGAACCTTTGTATTCAAATTGCATGGGCGCGATCTTTTAATAGTTACGTTATCGCTATGACTATACTTTAGAATCGTTTATTCGCGAAATCTCTACCCAATTGGGTATGTGGGTGCTGGATGCGGTTTTGGATCAATTGTCGCACGCAGCAGCCGCAGCAATCTTTCTGCAATGCACAAATAAATCACCTAACCCACGAAAAAAGATATTTTTTTACCAAGTTGTATGCAGATGTGCACATGATTAGTATGCAAAGGTATCCTGTAACTTATTAAAATATATTGATTTTTTCGTCCTTTCTGGTCTGCTGAAGGGGAGGAGACGATCTATGGATAAAGTTAATTTCGACGCCTGGTCTGGGCGCACTGTTACAGAAACTGGCGGAATTTCTGACGCTCAGGCACAGATGATTGCAGCGACATTGAATTATAAAAACTCCGAGCGTTTGGGCGTTGCCGCCAAACTGCCCCTGCTGTGGCATTGGTTTGCTTTCCCAAATACTGTTCTAACAGAACACCTAGGTCGAGATGGTCATCCAAAACTGGGTGAGTTCATGCCACCTGTTAGACTTGAACGCAGGATGTGGGCAGGTGGTGCTTTGCGGTTTCATAGTCCCCTTCATATCGGTGATACAATCCGGCGACGGACGCGGATAGGTCAGATCACGGAAAAAGAAGGGCGCTCTGGCCCGATGGTCTTGATGACATTGCATCATGAAATTTTCTGTGATGGTGGTTTGGCTGTCGAAGAGCGTCAGGACATAGTGTATCTCGATATTCCAAAACAGCCGGTTGCGCAGAAAAAAACACCAATGCCTGACCGCTCACTTTCGATGTCTCAGCGGGTCGAAACGCCTGAGACCCTGTTGTTCCGTTTTTCTGCTATGACGTTTAATGCGCATCGAATTCATTATGATAAAACCTATGCCCAACAGGTTGAGCATTATCCTGACCTCGTTGTGCATGGGCCATTGCAGGCAATGTTATTGATGCAAGCGGCCACGCAACATGCGGGCCGAATGCCCAGCGATTTCCACTTTAGAGCTATTCATCCCATGTTTGCGGGGCAGGGGCTTGATGTTGTTGCGTTGGAGCAAGACGGAGCGTTGGATCTTTATACGGGACAGGGTGGGCATCAAGGCATGCAAGCCACGGCCTTGTGGGAGGGCACAGTATGAGCATCCTAAATGGTATGCGCGTTGTCGAAGGATCCGCATTTGTTGCAGTTCCTCTCGCCGGAATGCAGCTTGCGCAAATGGGTGCAGAGGTTATTCGGTTTGACCGTCTAGAAGGGGGGCTGGATTCAACCCGTTTACCGCTTGCTCAATCGGGGCATAGCATGTTTTGGGCCGGTCTGAACAAAGGCAAAAAATCTGTTGCGGTTGATATGCGCTCGCCTGAGGGGCGCGAACTGATCACGCAAATCATCACAGCGCCAGGTGACGATGCAGGGATGTTCATTACCAACCTGCGTGTGCGCGGATGGATGGATTATGAAACTCTGTCGCAACATCGCTCTGACCTGATTTCTGTTACATTGACGGGTGATCGCCATGGTGGGCCGCAGGTAGATTATACTGTAAACCCTGCCATTGGTATTCCGTCGATCACGGGTCCAGAGGGATCAGATGAACCCATGGCCAATGCGTTGCCAGCGTGGGATTGTATGGCGGGGAACCTGATTGTGTCGTCTTTATTGGCCGCAGAGCGCCATAGATTGCGCAAAGGTGTGGGTCAAAACGTCGAGTTTTCTTTGATGGATGTCGCGGCAAGTACGATTGGTCATTTGGGTATGATCGCTGAGGCAACTCTGAATGAGGCGCCACGCGGAAAATCTGGGAATGCGTTGTATGGAGCGTATGGTCAAGATTTCGTTTGCGCTTGTGGTGGCCGGGTCATGGTCATCGGTCTAACGCATCGTCAATGGCGCGGGTTGCTCAAGGCAACCGGCACGGCAGAGGCAATGCAAGTGGCGGAACAGCGCGCAGGATGTTCGTTTGAGGATGAAGGTAACAGATGGGCGCATCGCCGTTTGATTACGGATGTTCTAAAACCTTGGTTCGCCGCGCGACGCATTGATGAATTCGAAGAAATGTTCAATGCCATGTCCTTAACTTGGTCACGTTTTCGGACGATAAAAGAAGCGGTTCATGAAAATGCAGACCAATTCGAAAACAACCCATTGTTCCAGAAATTGATGCAGCCAAACATAGGCGAATACCTTGTGCCAAAGCACGCCGTTTCATTCTCGGAATGTGAGACCGCGCCGGCACAAATCGCGCCGGAATTGGGAACGCACACAGAGGAAGTTCTGGAAACCGTCTTGGGTATGACCACAGGTCAGATGGGCCGTTTGTTTGACAAGGGGATTGTGGCATCGCCTGATTTCCATCGCTGTCCCAATGCGGCCTAAGATTCTTGGCCTGAATTTAAAATGAAGTCTTGATCTTTCCGGTTGCTCGGCGTAACACGCACCTCGATAGGGGTATAGCTCAGTTGGTAGAGCGACGGTCTCCAAAACCGTAGGTCCCGGGTTCGAGCCCTGGTGCCCCTGCCAAAATCCCAAAACCACCACATTCTTTAATGCCGCGGGTTGTTTCGTTGCACATCCGATTGCAAACTTTTTTGCGTCCTCTCCCCACATGGGTAATACCATTAGAGGGGAGGGCGGCGTATCTCATAAGTATATGAAATATTTGGACAATACGCTTGGTATTCTTTTGTATGCCAAGGGATAGGATTTGGCACATGAAGATACCTCCACGGCTCACAAATAGAGAGCGAGACATCCTTCCTTTTGCTATGGCGGGCATGACACGTAAGGAAGTTGCTGTCGAGCTAGGCATCTCGGAAGAGACTGTCAAACTGCACATCCGGAACATGCTATCTAAATTTGGTGCTAGTACAATTCGGGATGGGTTCGAGGACCTAAGTCATTTTCAGAAGTATTACGGCAAAGGGGGGTGGGGGCTTGATCGGTTTATCGTGTCGCATCACGCGAGGTTTGAAATCCAAAACAATCGCACAGATGCGCATGCCACACATACTGCCGAAATAATGGCGATGGGATCGGGTTTATCTAGTATAAATATCCCTTATTCTGGACCAGGCTTATTCGTCGAGCCAAGCTGTGACGTTGCAGATGTTGAGATCGTGGATGATCCATTAAGTGATTTTACGGTTCGATTAAATTTGCACAAAAAGGTCAAAGCCTTCGACAAAATGCGAATGTGCTTCAAAATCAAAATGCTAAATTACTTTGGAACCCCAAAAGGCGGTCATGTTGAACATTTTTCATTTCCTTGTGCAAAGCGTCAGTTTGATTTTGTATTTCCTAGCGGGGACACTCCCTCGGAGATCCGGCATGAGGTCCTAAGTGGGATAGAGGCCATCGATGGGTCGCATTACACGCCAAGCTTTGATAGCCGGTGTTTTAGTGTTTCAACTGAAAATGAAATGATCCCGACCTCTTTACACGTTACATGGAAATGGCGTGAATAACCGTGCAGGGTCTTGAACTTTGGATGCAAAGCGCGTAACTGCCTTTCCAACAAGCGAGAGATGACCCATGGCCACAACGAATCCGATCCAATTTGTACAGCAAGTCCGTTCTGAATTGTCCAAGATTACTTGGCCAACTCGCCGCGAGGTTTTGCTGACAACTGTAATGGTGTTCGCTCTCTCTGCTCTGGCCGCATTGTTCTTTTCATTGGTGGATTTGACTATTCGCTTTGGACTGCAGTTTGTGTTGGGCTTATTCTAAACGCCTGCCTTCCATACCACTATGGCATAGCCGACGTGTCGGCGCTTAATTTTGTATCTCGTTTGGCAGGGAATAACCGTCGCGTTGTTCCAGACTGATGGTTTGGTATGTGTGAGAAGTTTTCATAATGAATAAACGGCCTCCTGTTTTGACAAAGAGAGAACGTGATGTTGTCCCGTTTCTTGTGTCTGGCGCGGCTTATCAAGACATCGCAGATCATTTTCAAATTTCCTCTGAAACCGTGAAAGTGCACGTGCGCAGTGTGTTTAGGAAATTTGGCGGCAGAACATTGAAGGATGTCTTCCAAGATCTATCCGAGTATCAAAAATACTATGGTCTTGGAGGGCTAGAGTTCTCACGGTTTATTTTAGATTATAAATGTAGATATGAAGTCGCTGCAAATTATCAGGATGTAAAGATTTCAGAAACGTTCTCGTATCTCATTGTGGCCGAGCAATTTTCCGGTATCACATCGCGTATTACGATTGAAAAGACACAGATAGGCGCGCATTCTTTTAAAACTTCGCATCCTGCAAAAGTCGAATTTGAAAAGGCAGGGATAAACACGATCCAGCGTATCCATCTTGAACCTCCGTTACAGGCAGGCGATATTTTCAAGTTCGAGGAAAATTTATCAGTTACGGATTGTTTTGCGAATGACTCCTGCCAAGAGGTGTTGATTTTTAATGGTCCGGGTGTTGACCGAATTGTCGAGTTTTATTTTGTGGGTGCGCCCCCCAAAGCATTCCAAGCCAATGCATCACTTGGGTTTGATCCGATTGAAAACGTCGTCCACTCACTTGAGCGCACTGAAAGATTTTTCAAATTTAAAGTACAGCCAAAGGTGTCTGGATTGCGTTTCACTGCGACATGGGACAAGCCATAGGCCTAAAATACCTCATAGGCCTGAGCCTGATTTTTCGTGCGAATGTACGTTGCAATCGCGCGGATTGACCGCTAAAGAGGCGCAAAGTTCTAGACGAGCGCGCCTTCGATTCGAATTGCGCGCGGTTTTTTGTTGTTGCGACTGTAGTTTTCTGCGTCGCCGGAGAGGAAAAAATAGATGGCAAAGCGGTGGTATTCGGTCAGTGTTCTTTCGAATTTCGAAAAGAAAATTGCTGAGCAAATCCGTACATCTGTGGCCGAGGCTGGATTAGAGGATCAGATCGAAGAGGTTTTGGTCCCGACAGAAGAAGTGATCGAAATTCGTCGCGGTAAAAAGGTCACAACGGAACGTCGTTTTATGCCGGGCTATGTTTTGGTGCGTATGGAAATGTCTGACCAAGGTTATCACTTGATCAGCTCAATCAACCGCGTCACTGGGTTTTTGGGCCCACAAGGTCGCCCGATGCCAATGCGCGATGCCGAAGTAAACGCAATTTTGAACCGCGTCCAAGAGGGCGAAGAAGCGCCGCGTACATTGATCTCGTATGAAGTTGGCGAAAAGGTCAAAGTCAACGACGGTCCGTTTGAAGACTTCGATGGCATGGTCGAAGAGGTGGACGATGACAATCAACGCCTCAAAGTCACTGTGTCCATCTTCGGTCGTGAAACACCGGTCGAACTCGAATTCACTCAGGTCACAAAACAGGTCTGATTGATCCCTGTGGGAGGGGCGGGTGCCGCGGCATCCAATCCAGACCACACAACGTAAATAGCCCCAGAGACGCGTCGAAGGGGTGTTGAAAAGAAGGAAAGCCAAATGGCTAAGAAACTCGTTGGTACGCTAAAGCTGCAGATCCCTGCAGGTGCGGCAAACCCATCTCCACCTGTTGGTCCTGCATTGGGTCAGCGCGGCATCAACATCATGGAATTCTGTAAAGCGTTCAACGCGAAAACAGGCGACATGGAACAAGGTGCACCTTGCCCGACAATCATTACCTACTATCAGGACAAATCGTTCACGATGGATATCAAGACGCCACCAGCGTCTTATTACCTGAAAAAAGCTGCAAAGCTTAAATCAGGTGCAAACCTTCCAGGTCGTGAAACAGTTGGGTCCGTTACTGCAGCTCAGGTTAAAGAAATCGCAGAAGCGAAAATGAAAGACCTGAACGCGAACGATATCGAAGCGGCCATGCAGATCATCTTGGGCTCTGCACGCTCAATGGGCATCGAGGTGAAGTAAGATGGCGAAACTAGGTAAACGTACACGCGGCGCACGCGAAGCTTTCGCAGGCAAGAGCAACCTAACAGTTGAAGAAGCTGTTGCATTGGTCAAAACCAACGCAACTGCAAAATTCGACGAGACAATCGAAATTGCGATGAACCTTGGCGTTGACACGCGTCACGCAGACCAAATGGTCCGTGGTGTCGTTGGTCTTCCAAACGGCACAGGTAAAACTGTGCGTGTTGCAGTTTTTGCACGTGACGCAAAAGCGGATGAGGCGACAGCCGCAGGCGCAGACATCGTCGGCGCAGAAGATTTGATGGAAACCATTCTTGGTGGCAAAATCGAATTTGATCGTTGTATCGCAACACCTGACATGATGCCGGTTGTGGGTCGTCTTGGTAAAATCCTTGGTCCACGTAACCTTATGCCAAACCCAAAAGTTGGCACTGTAACTATGGACGTCAAAGCTGCTGTTGAAGCGGCAAAAGGCGGCGAAGTTCAGTTCAAAGCTGAAAAGGGCGGTGTTGTGCACGCAGGTGTTGGCAAAGCATCCTTTGACGAAGCGAAGTTGGTCGAAAACGTCCGCGCATTCGTTGACGCAGTTGCGAAAGCAAAGCCAACAGGTGCAAAAGGTGCATACATGAAAGGTATCACTTTGTCCTCAACAATGGGCCCAGGTGTGACCATTTCAGTAGACAACGCAAACGCGCAATAAGTCTTTGAATAAATAGTTCCAAACGCCTCTCGGTTTTCGAGGGGCGTTTTTTTATTGGCTGGGATGATATTGACCCGCATGACATGCACTCACCAGTGAAAGTCGTCCAAAGTATTATGAATTTGCGAGGGCAAACTTTTGCCCCCTTGGCAAACACTTAACAATCCCCTATGTGTCCGAACGTGGCCTCCGCACGATTCGTCGTGGGGTGGTCTATTTCGTCCGAGACGGAGGGTTGGGCAACCTTTAAATCCTTCCTGAGATGGGAGCCGTGACATACACTAACGCAAGGCTATGCCTTCGGGTGGTTTTGGTCTCGGGTCGCAATCAACGGACCCCGACGCCCCGTAAGGGGCAAACATGAGCCGGGGAGTAATCCCCAAATTTGGAGTGAAACTGTGGATAGAG
>JALRHZ010000084.1 GCA_023259435.1 Paracoccaceae bacterium
AGGCGGCGGCGGAAGAATTGCGCAAACGGTTGGAAAATGCGGATGCAGAATTAACCGCGATGACCTTGGCGCTAGAGCAAGAACGTAAAAAGGCCGAGGATACCTTGACCCTATTGGCCGCGTTACAAGGACGCGAAAAGGCGCTTGAAGAGCAATTACAAACCACATTGCTAGCGCTAGAAGCAGTAGAGCTAGAGGCATCGGATAAAACAAGTGAATTGGAACGTTTGACTGAGCAAAACCAGGCCACGGTCGCGGATCTCGAGGCGGCGAAGGTTGCTCTTGCGGCAGCTCTTGCGCGACAGCAAACCCTTGAACGTGAACTGGCTGCTTCAGAAGCGGAGCTTACAACTGCGTCGCAAGAGAACGCTGCTGCAAAAGACGATTTGCAGCGTGTACAGCTTGAGCTGGCGCAAGCCATCGCAGCAGGAGAAGAAAAAGGTGCTGACCTTGACGCGTTGCGGGCAGAAATTGAAGCCATTCAATCTGAAGGGCGATCCGGACTGGAAGGGCTTGAGGCGCAATTGGCCGCGGCGCTTGCAGCCAAATTGGCCCTAGAGCAGGAAAATGCGGATGTTCTGAAACAGTTGCAAGATGCTGTTGCTGCAAGATTGGCGGCGGATGCTTTGGCCCAAACGCGCTTGGATGAAAGCGTCGAGCGCGATATTCTATTGCAACAAGCAAAGCAGGAGCTTGCTGAGGCGAGTGTGGTAACGGCCGCTCAGGCAGAAGATATTCAAAAGGCTGAGCGCCAGACTGCTCTATTGAACCAACAGGTCACCGAGTTGCGAAAGCAACTGCAACAGCTACAGCTCGTTCTTGAGCAATCCGAAGAAAAGGATCGGGACGCGCAAGTACAGCTTACAAACATGGGCAATCGATTGAATGCTGCCCTAGCTCGGGCCGCCACCGAAGAGCGTAAGCGCAGGTTACTTGAGGAAGCCGAGCGTAAACGGCTTGAAGAAGAACGGAATAAATTAGCGTCCCGCGCGGAAGATCTGGCACGTTATAAATCTGATTTCTTTGGAGCGTTGCGCGATATTGTCGAGGGCCAGGAAGGGGTCCGTATTGTTGGGGACCGCTTTGTTTTTTCGTCAGAGGTTTTGTTTGATGCGGGCGCGGCAGAGTTGTCGGATGCGGGGCGGGGCGAAATTGCCAAGGTCGCAGATATTTTGCGTGCAATTATGAAGGATATCCCTGAGGGAATAGATTGGGTGATCCGTGTCGATGGGCATACAGATGACCGCCCTTTGTCGGGTCTTGGAGAATTTTCTGACAACTGGGAACTTAGCCAAGCGCGTGCGCTCTCTGTTGTGAAGTTTATGATCAGTGACCTTGGGGTTCCGGCAGATCGATTGGCCGCGAATGGGTTTGGAGAATTTCAACCTGTTAATCCTGCGCAGACCCGAGAGGCACGGGCGCAGAACCGTCGTATCGAATTGAAGCTGACCGAACGATAAATGTCGGGCTGTCAAACAAGGGGGCTGTCTGCCCCCTCTGCGCGGTGCGCATTTACCCCCGAAGATATTTCAGGACAAAAAATGACTACAGGTCAGTTGATTGTTATCGCAGTGTGAGATTGCGAGATTATGTCTCCGTCTCGGACAAGCGTTGCGTGTCCGAGGTAAGTGCCAGGTGCGAGGCCACGTCGAATGCGTTTGCCACCGGCGCGCATGTTCATGGCTTGAGACTTATCGAATGTAAGTGTTTGATCGTAGGAAAACCCGTTTGGACCTGTTATTTTTAGGTGCTGTGTGTCGCCCGCGCGTGTGCCGAAATTATGGACAAAGAGCACAAGTGCAGGCGCATTTTGATCTATGGGAGTCTGCGCCTTGCCATTTTTCACGTCGTTAAAACTAGGGACCGCGTTGCTAAAACCGATCTGTAGAATACCGCCAGCTTGGTATTGAGGTAGGTTGGTCCAAAGTGTCTCATGCGGTGGTTCGCAGCTTGTTCTGCCATTGGGTCGAAACGGGTCGATGACGGCCCCATTGTGACGTACAGATAAATGCACGTGGGGGAATTGTGTTTTCCCGCTAAGGCCGACAAGGCCGAGCATATCACCGCTTTGTACGGTTTGCCCTGTTATGACGGTGATGCTATCTTTCTGAAGGTGGCAATATTGCGTTTCCCAACCATTGTCGTGGCGGATTACAAGACCATTGCCGCATTCTTTTCCCGCAACTTCGGCTGATCTGTCTTGGGTAAAAATCAGGTCAGCCATGCCATCGCGTGTTGCAACCACTGTTCCTGTTGCAGCTGCCAGAACGGCCACACCGTTTTCCATGGCGTCATATGTTGGTATGGCGAAGTCCGTGCCCTTATGACCGTCATAACTTAGTTGGTTGCAGCGGTAATCTGAATATTGTGAAGAGGGGTCATGATCGACGTATTGCTGGATATAGCAATCTTGTCCCAAGGTGCATTCGATTGGTAAGGCTAGTTTAATGTCTGCCAAGACGACAGCGGGCGCGATGAAAGCGCCCGCCATTATCAAGTTTGCTCTGTTCATTCAGCGGTGAGCAGGGGAGGTTTGTCCCCTGTCAACTGCCTGTTCTCTGGCCCGGACAGGTCGAGGGCAAGCTCGCCATTGCGGACCATGACTTTGACCAATCCTCCTTTGGCGAGTTTTCCGAACAAAAGTTCCTCGGCCAGAGGTTTTTTGATGTGTTCTTGGATGACACGGCCTAGTGGACGCGCGCCCATCCGTTCATCGTATCCTTTGTCTGCCAGCCATTCTGCCGCGGCTTTGGACAATTCGATTGATACGTGACGGTCCATAAGTTGCGCTTCGAGCTGGAGAACGAACTTTTCGACAACCTGCAGGATGACGGATTTCGGCAAAGCACCAAAGGAAATTACGGCATCAAGACGGTTGCGGAATTCAGGGGTAAACGTGCGCTCAATCGCGGCTGTATCTTCGCCTTCGCGTCGATCACGACCAAACCCTATCGCGGCTTTGGCCTGTTCGGCGGCGCCAGCGTTTGACGTCATTATTAGGATAACATTTCGGAAATCTGTTGTACGGCCATTATGGTCGGTTAACGATCCGTGGTCCATCACCTGCAACAAGATGTTATAGACATCAGGATGCGCTTTTTCGATTTCATCCAACAACAAAACACAATGCGGGTTTTGGTCAATCCCGTCTGTAAGTTGACCACCTTGGTCAAATCCGACATAGCCGGGAGGCGCACCGATGAGGCGACTGACCGAGTGCTTTTCCATGTATTCAGACATGTCAAACCGCAGCAATTCGACCCCTAAGGTATCGGCAAGTTGTTTGGCGACTTCGGTTTTGCCGACACCGGTTGGACCTGCGAATAAATAACTGCCGATGGGCTTTTCCGGTTCGCGCAATCCTGCACGCGCCAATTTGATCGCAGATGATAGAGCCTCGATCGCCGTATCTTGGCCAAAGACCACGCGCTTGAGGGATTTCTCAAGATCTTTCAAGGTTGCGGCGTCGTCCTTTGAGACCGACTTTGGTGGAATGCGTGCGAT
This sequence comes from Paracoccaceae bacterium, assembly GCA_023259435.1. GTDB lineage: Bacteria > Pseudomonadota > Alphaproteobacteria > Rhodobacterales > Rhodobacteraceae > JALRHZ01. Next base: position 3,505 of record JALRHZ010000084.1, read on the forward strand.
TTTTGCCACAACAGCTTCGATCTCTTTTACGCCAATTGATTTCCGGCGTTTACTTTCAGACAGCAAATGCTGGGCGGCACCGGCCTCATCAATCACATCAATTGCCTTATCTGGCAACTTTCGGTCATTGATATAACGCGCAGACAATTCCACAGCTGTTTTGATTGCATCGGCGGTGTATTTGATTCCGTGGTGTTCTTCGAAATACCCTTTAATCCCTTTCAAAATCTTGATCGTGTCTGTCACAGACGGCTCACTCACATCAATTTTCTGAAAGCGGCGACTAAGCGCGCGGTCTTTTTCGAAATGTTGGCGGAATTCTTTATAGGTTGTCGATCCCATCGTGCGTAGCTTGCCGCCCTGCAACGCGGGTTTAAGCAAATTAGATGCGTCCATGGCCCCGCCTGATGTGGCGCCTGCGCCAATCACCGTATGAATTTCATCGATAAACAAGACCGAGTTAGGGTGATCTTCAAGCTCAGTCACAACGGCCTTTAGACGCTCTTCAAAATCGCCTCTGTACCGTGTCCCTGCAAGCAAGGCCCCCATATCAAGCGAAAAGATCGTTGTTTCGGCCAAGACCTCTGGGGTGTCTCCCGAAACGATGCGCCGTGCCAGCCCCTCGGCAATGGCCGTTTTCCCGACACCGGGATCACCAACCAAGAGGGGGTTGTTTTTTCGACGACGGCACAAAACTTGGATACAGCGTTCGACTTCGTGGTCTCGTCCAATAAGCGGGTCGATATCTCCCTTTTGCGCCTTCTGGTTCAGATCAACGCAGTATTTCGCAAGCGCGCTTTCTTTTTTCTCGTCTGGCTCGCCACTTTGGCCGGGGTTCAATCGTTCGGCATCGAACTCTATGCCATTAACTGGGCGGCTTTCGCTATATTTCGGGTTTTTCGCGACGCCATGGGCAATGAAATTCACTGCGTCGTAGCGGGTCATGTCTTGGTCTTGTAGAAAATAAGCCGCGTTGGACTCACGTTCCGCAAAAATTGCGACCAAGACATTTGCCCCGGTCACTTCGTCTTTTTGGGTTGATTGAACGTGAATTGCTGCGCGTTGAATCACACGTTGGAATGCTGCCGTTGGAACCGCTTCTGAGCCTTCGACGTCCGAAATCAAATTTGAAAGATCGTCGTCAATGTAGGTTGTTAGACTTGTTCGCAAGTCTTCCAAATTCACATCACAGGCTTTCATCACCTGAGCCGCGTCCGGTTCGTCGGTTAATGCCAAAAGAAGATGTTCTAGGGTTGCAAATTCGTGCGACCGTTCGTTTGCAATTGCCAACGAGGCGTGGATTGCTTCTTCTAGGGTGCTTGTAAATGAAGGCACAGCGGTCTCCTTTTCTTGTGCGGCAGATCGTACTGCGACTGCTCTTACTATAAGAGTTTGGTTGATCTGACGCGTTCTTCAAGTGCTAAGTGCGAAATCTATGCCACTATTTTGATAAAATCTGTTTAAACCTCTCAGAAGTTGTCTTTAAGCTGCCGGATTCTTGCGAAAACTTGGGCGTCGCTCTCGTCTAGCATGCCCAAAGTTTTGCGAATGTTGTGGTCATCAGCGCGCAGAAATGGGTTTGTTGCAAGCTCTTCTGACAAAAGCGATGGAATGGTCGGGATATTTTTGGCCCTTTTTTCTTGGATTTCGTCCATACGGGACCGAAGGGCAATATTATCAGGATCAACAGTGATCGCAAACTTGGCGTTTCCTGTCGTGTATTCATGACCCGAACATACCAGAGTATCCTTTGGTAATGACATCAACTTACACAGGCTTTCCCACATTTGCGCAGGGGTCCCTTCGAATAGTCGGCCACAGCCCAAGGCCATGATACTGTCTGCTGTAAACACAATTTTGGCTGTCGGCATATAGACCGCAATATGGCCAACTGTATGGCCAGAGACATCAAAGACCTGACAAATTTCAGAACCAATCTGGATCGTATCGCCATCGTTTATTGCCATATCCAACGCTGGAAGTCTGTATTCATCCGCTTGTGCACCAATCGTAATGGCCGAGTGCGTTTTCCGAAGGTCATTCCACCCGTCCACATGGTCCCAGTGGTGATGGGTAAAAAGGACATGGGTAAGGGTCCATCCGCGCTCTGACAGTGCGGCGCGAATTGGATCTGCTTCTGGGACGTCAACTAAAAGTGTTGTATTGGTCTCAGCTTCGTGCACGATAAAGGCATAGTTGTCTTCAAGGCACGGAACGGTCACAAGTTCAAAAGTCATGGCATTCCTGTTTTGCTTGGCTATGGTTGCGAATAGGTTGGTCGATTACGGCGAGGGATGCAATGCATCTTGATGTGCAAGATTTAAGGAACTTTTATTATCACAGCACCCTTGGGCGCGCTGTGCAGAGGTCTATTCGGTCCCATGTTGTAAAATTGTGGCCAGATACCACCGGCCAAACGGTTGCGGGCTTTGGCTTTGCTGTTCCCTTTTTGCGGCCTTTTTTGGCGCGCTCGCGGCGTGTCGTGGCCCTGATGCCGGCGCAACAAGGCGTTATGCCGTGGCCCGCCGGACAGCCAAACATCTCTTTGTTGACGGATGAACGGCACTGGCCGCTTGAGACAGGTCACGTCGATCGACTGATTGTCGCTCATGGTCTTGAGACCACGAATTCAGTGCCAAGTTTAATGGCCGAAGTCTCTCGGGTTCTTGGTCCTGGTGGACGGGTGATGTTTATTGTCCCAAATCGTGCCAGTCTGTGGTCGCGCTCTGATCTGACGCCCATGGGATTTGGTCATCCTTACACAGCGGGACAGTTAGAAAACTTGTTGAGGCTCCATGGATTATCTCCTGAACGCCAAGTTGCCACACTGTTTCAGCCGCCGTCACATTTGCGCTTTTGGATAAAAAGTGGCCCAATGTTGGACCGCTTTGGTCAGTATCTTCCGCTCATCGCAGGCGGTGTTCAGTTGGTCGAAGCCAGTAAAAGATACCCGCCCCCACAAGGGACGCGTATTCCTAGCCAGATAAAGCAAGGATACAAAATCCTTAGTGGGCTGGGCGAAAAGCCGGTGAAACCAGCCCTATGACTCGGCTCGTGGTTTCGACACAGACATATTCAAGGAATCACTTGTGAACGCGCAATTCACTCAATTTTTTGTGTGATTGACTGCGCAGATGGTCGCAGTTTGTGTAATTGCGTGAAAAACAAGCACACTTAATCGCAAATATTCCGCGCAAGGATGTTGCGAGGTTTGAATTGCTCTGCTAGAGGAAGCGAGATTTTGCCTCTCTGCGACTTTGCAGAGCATGTTAACGCCCCCGGCAGTTCGGTTAATCCGAAAGATCGGGGCCAAATTATCGGAAGGGTGGACGTGTCCGAACCAGCTTCGATTTCCTCCGGCATCGCCGCGCGATATGCGCAGGCTGTCTTTGAGCTTGCCAAAGATCAGTCGGAACTAAAAGACTTAGAGAAAAATGTGAATGACCTTGGCGAAGCCCTCGCGGCAAGCGAAGATCTGCGCAACCTTGTGACGTCTCCTGTTTACACACGGGACGAGATGGGGAGCGCGATCGTTGAAATCGCCAAGAAGATGGGCTTGTTGCCTGTTGTCGCGAATACGTTGGGCCTTATGGCGACAAAGCGTCGTCTGTTTGTGGTTCCTGCGATGTTGACAACACTGCGCGCCCTGATTGCAGAGCATAACGGCGAGGTCACTGCAGAAGTGACATCCGCCAAAGCGTTGACAAAGACGCAACAGGACAAACTTGTCAAAGTGCTAAAAGCGCAAACAGGCAAGGATGTGAAGATTGAGGCCGCAGTTGATGAAACGCTCATCGGCGGTCTTGTTGTTAAAGTGGGCTCAAAGATGATCGACACGTCGATCCGCTCCAAGCTCAATTCCCTAACGAATGTTATGAAAGAGGTCGGATAATGGGTATCCAAGCAGCCGAAATCTCTGCGATCCTTAAGGACCAGATTAAAAACTTTGGCCAAGAAGCCGAAGTTGCAGAAGTTGGCCGTGTGCTGTCCGTAGGTGACGGTATCGCGCGTGTACATGGATTGGACAACGTTCAAGCCGGCGAAATGGTCGAATTCCCTGGTGGAATTCAGGGCATGGCGTTGAACCTTGAACAAGACAACGTTGGTGTTGTTATCTTTGGTTCAGACCGTGACATTAAAGAAGGCGACGTTGTTAAGCGTACGAAATCAATCGTGGACGTTCCAGTGGGCATGGGTCTATTGGGTCGCGTTGTCGATGGTCTGGGTAACCCGCTAGACGGCAAAGGCCCAATCGAGACCACCGAGCGTAGCGTTGCCGACGTAAAGGCACCTGGCATTATTCCACGTAAATCCGTGCATGAGCCAATGGCGACAGGTTTGAAATCTGTTGATGCGATGATCCCAATCGGTCGTGGCCAGCGTGAGCTTATCATTGGTGACCGTCAAACTGGTAAAACAGCTGTTGCTTTGGACACCATCCTAAACCAGAAATCATACAATGACGCGGCTGGCAGCGATGACAGCAAGAAGTTGTACTGTATCTACGTTGCGGTTGGCCAAAAGCGCTCAACAGTTGCGCAGTTGGTGAAAAAACTAGAAGAATCCGGCGCGATTGAATATTCAATCGTTGTTGCGGCGACAGCGTCTGACCCTGCACCTATGCAGTTCTTGGCGCCATATGCGGCGACATCAATGGCGGAATACTTCCGTGATAACGGCAAGCACGCTTTGATCATCTATGATGACCTTTCTAAGCAAGCCGTTGCATATCGCCAGATGTCATTGCTTCTTCGCCGTCCTCCAGGACGTGAAGCGTATCCAGGTGACGTTTTCTATCTTCACTCACGTTTGCTTGAACGTTCTGCGAAGATGGGCGATGATCACGGAAACGGTTCTTTGACAGCGCTTCCAATCATCGAAACACAAGGCGGCGACGTATCAGCCTTTATTCCGACAAACGTGATCTCGATCACAGACGGTCAGATCTTCTTGGAAACAGAATTGTTCTACCAAGGTATCCGCCCTGCTGTGAACACAGGTCTATCCGTTTCTCGTGTGGGTTCGTCCGCACAAACAAACGCGATGAAATCTGTTGCTGGCCCTGTTAAACTGTCTTTGGCTCAGTACCGCGAAATGGCCGCATTTGCGCAGTTTGGTTCTGACCTTGACGCCGCAACTCAGCAGTTGTTGAACCGCGGTGCGCGTTTGACAGAGCTGATGAAGCAGCCACAATATTCACCGCTGACAAACGCCGAAATCGTCTGTCTGATCTTTGCTGGTACAAATGGTTACCTCGACAAAGTTCCAGTCAACCAAGTTGGTCGTTACGAAGCAGGCCTGTTGTCACATCTACGTGGCAAACATGCTGATCTATTGGATTACATCACAAAAGAAGATCCAAAGATCAAAGGTGAAGCCGAGGATAAAATCCGCGCCGCTCTGGACGAGTTCGCAGCAGATTTCGCATAAGTAAGGGGACGAGGCTA
>JALRHZ010000085.1 GCA_023259435.1 Paracoccaceae bacterium
TAACAGATAGACCTGGTGCGCGCGCCAATAGACCAGCGACTTTTGGATCGATACGGTTGATCAGGTGAACCTGACCAGACTGAAGCGCCGCTGTTCGTGCTGTTGCGTCGTTGATGGCAAGAACTTCGACGCTGTCAAAGTGGCCATCATCGCCCCAATAGTTATCAAACTTAGTGAAGAGGTGACGTACACCTGGCTCGTCTGCTTCGACTTTATAAGGGCCAGTACCGATGCCCGCCGCTGGATCATCCATGCCACCGTTCGGCTGGATCACAAGGTGGTAGTCGGCCATCAAATAAGGCAAGTCCGCATTTGGATTTTTCAAGGTAACGCTAAATGTATCGCCATCCATTTTCATAGATTCGATATTACGCATCACGCCCAAAGCACCGGATTTTGATTCTTCGTTCGAGTGGCGTTCCATGGTGGCCAAGACGTCCTCGCCTGTCATGGTTTTGCCGTTATGGAATTCTACGCCTTTACGCAGTTTGAACATCCATGTTTTTGCATCTGGAGTCGATTCGACAGATGTCGCAAGACGCGGTTCAATTGATCCGTCTGGAGCAACTTCGACCAACGTATCACCGAACTGACGACCATTGTGATACGGCACTTGGCTTGCATATGTTGCAGGGTCGAGTGAGTTTGTGCTTTCCCCACCGGTCGAGCCAATCTTTAGATCGCCGCCCTTATTTGGACCAGCAGCCCAAGCCGCATCTGCTAGCATTGTGTTCGCCACTGCCGCAGACACACCAAGTGCGGCGGCCTTGCCCATGAATTCGCGTCTGGTCATTTTGCCAGAAGAAACACGAGATTTGAGATACTCTAATTGTTCGTTCATTCGTTTTCCCTGTTTTTTACATTGTTATGTTTAAAAGGTTCGGACATTCGCTCGTGCAAATCAAGGCCTAATTGTTAAATGATCATTTAAGTTCATCTTACATATGGTCCCGAGGTATGCTGTAGGTATGTTCTTTTTCGAAGATCAATATATCCCCCTCATAGGCTTCGAGCCGTGCCCATAGATAGAACGTAGTGGAATCACATGACATTTTTGCAAAGCTTTCGGTCCGAGTGATCCAATCATCGCGACTGCGTTCTTCGGTCCAATGGGTTTCGCCTTCGGCGGACAAAGGATCGTCTGGATGAATGCGCCACCATTCTCGTGCGATGGATCCTGATACCAAACCGTGATCGGCGTCTTGAACGACACCAAAATCATCCTCGATGTGCAGTGTGACAACACCTGTTTTGTGATCGGTATGCGTTTCGCGAATATTGTTTGCTGGGCGAAATACATTAATGTCCCAAGGTTCTTCGGCGTCGGGTTCTGGAAAGATACGTTCATCTTGATCAATCATGGGCCGATTTGGAACGCACAACGTGCCCTCTAATAGGGTCAGTGTCGTACGCTCTGGCGAAGGCCAGATCAATGGCCAATAGGCATCAGACACGGTTATGGAAATGCGATCACCCTTTGGCACCTTATAGGCAACATGATCCAAGAGTATCTTTACATCAGTTGGAGTGCCTTGGGGCAGCTGTGTTGGATCTTGATGCGAGGCACGGTGCGCAAGGTTGAGAACGCCATAGGTGATGCGCGTTGTGGCGCCATCGGCGTGAACATGACCAAGCCGCACTGCGATTTGTCCCTGAGGTTTATCGCATAAAAGTTTGATCAAAATTTCAGGTGCGCCAGTAACATTTAGATCGTTCACCAAGGGCGCACTAACATAAGATGCACCAAGCGAGTTGTCCCGACGTTGATCTCCAGGCATTTCTGGCCCCAACCAAATGGCACAATATTCACCTGCCGATAGGCCTGCGGTCATCGGGGAAGAGACGCAATCATTGATCGTCCCGGAAGTCTGGCTCAGTTTTTTGTCATCAGCTAAATAAAATACAGTCGTCTCTGGGGCATCAACTGTGTCTGAGGTGATCCATGTTCCGCTCCGCTCTGCGTACCATGTTTGCGGGCGTACACCATCCATGGCGTAGGTGGTATAGGCCGGATCAAGGTCAACGCCTGTTGGAATGTCTTTTAGCCACTTGTCCCACCACCGCAGTGCTTCCTGCAAAAATCCAATACGCGGTTCTGGCACGGCGAAATGCGGATATTTATGTACCCATGGCCCCACGATTCCTTTGACGGGACAGGTCAGGTTTTCAACTAAATTGGGAACAGTATTTTTATAGGCATCGCCCCATCCGCCAATCGCTAAAGTCGCAGCTTTTACCGCGCTGAAATCTTCACAAATTGACCCATGTTTCCAATACTCATCTCTACGCTGATGACGCAGCCATAATTCAGGCAAGAAAGGTTCCGCTTGCAGACGCTCTAACCACATCTCGCGCCATGCGTCCCCGACCAACATCGGATCCGGTGGCCGCGAGCTATAGGCCCACATGGTCGATCCCCAGCCTAGGTTTTCATTAAGCAAACACCCGCCTTTGTAATGAATGTCGTCGGCATAACGGTCGGCGGTGGAACACAGCGTGATAATGGCCTTTAACGGCTCTGGTTGGAGGGCCGCAACTTGTAACGCATTGAACCCACCCCAGCTAATTCCCATCATGCCAACCGTGCCAAGGCACCATGGCTGGGAAGCGGCCCAATTGATGACCTCTACCGCGTCATCTAATTCTTGTTGGGTATATTCATCTTGCATCACCCCTTGGCTGTCACCATTGCCGCGCATGTCAACCCGCAGACAGGCATAGCCGCGTTTCGCAAAATAGGGATGGGTTAGGGCATCTCGTGCCGTTGTTCCGTCACGCTTGCGATAGGGAAGATACTCTAAAATAACAGGAACAGGATCAGAGGCGGCATCCTCGGGCATCCATACGCGGGCTGACAGGCGGCACCCATCAGACATTACAATGCCCATATCCTCGTCTACGGTGATGTCACGCAAATTTTTTGCCATTGGATGTATTCCTGTCTAAGCTGCATCCTGTGTATCGAACGATACGCAGGATGGCTTGGTCAAGGCGGTATTTCATGTTTCGGATTTTTGCTCTGTTTTTTCTCGTCTCTGGGGGTGTGTTTTATTGGATTACCGCGCCAGATGTGTCTGACCGAAATCTTCCAACTGCTGCCGATGCTCAAGCCGGCGAAACGGTATTTTATGCGGCAGGATGTGCAAGTTGCCATACCGCACCGAATTCTGACGATACGCTTGCGCTGACCGGCGGTCAGTCGTTTGTGACACAGTTTGGAACATTTTACGCGCCGAATGTCTCTATGGATCCCGTGGTGGGAATTGGCCAGTGGTCAGTTAGTGATTTTGAGCGCGCCGTTCGTCGCGGTGTATCGCCTGAGGGAAAGCACTATTACCCTGCCTTTCCTTATACCTCTTATCAGAACATGACGGACCAAGACGTTGCGGATTTATGGGCCTTTTGGCAGACCCTACCGGCCCATGGTGAGGCGTCAAAACCGCATGATATTATGCTGCCTGTGCAATGGCGGCGGCCTTTGGGAGGATGGAAAACCCTTTTCATGTCTCCTGATTGGGTCGATGTGTCTGGGGCCGAGCCTCGGGGGCGTTACCTTGTCGAGGCGTTGGGACACTGTGGTGAATGTCATACCCCCCGCGGTCCTTTGGGGAATGTAAAGCGGTCCGAATGGCTAAGCGGTGCGCCTAATCCGTCTGGTCAGGGGCGTATTCCCGGGATCACTTCAGCACAGCTGGACTGGAGCGTTGAGGATATTGCCGAATACCTAAAGAGTGGGATGACGCCGGACTATGATTTTGTCGGGGGGCATATGGCGGATGTTGTTGCCAACACTGCGCGCCTAACCGACCAAGACAGATTGGCGATTGCGCGATATTTGAAATTATTTTGATCCTGTGACTGGTGCGTAGATCAAGAATTCCTATGGCAATTTGGATTTAATCCCGCTAAATGATCCGCTAAGCGGTCCCATAGCTCAACTGGATAGAGCAACTGACTTCTAATCAGTAGGTTCGGGGTTCGAGTCCTCGTGGGATCGCCATCTTCAACAAGACGTGTCAGGCGGAACACAGACATATGTCAGCCCCAAACATCAAGGTGGTTCTTGTCGAACCTGAAATCCCGCACAATACAGGGTCCATAGGGCGAACCTGTGTGGCGCTAGGGGTCGAGTTGATTTTGATCCGTCCTTATGGGTTTTCGTTGGACACAAAGACAGTTCAACGGGCAGGGACACGCTATTGGCAGTTTGTTGATCTCTCTGAATACGACACGTGGCAAGATTTCCTCGCGGCGCGTCAGCCCGAGCGGAATAAGTTGTTCTTTTTCGAAGAAGACGGCGCACAAAGTTTCTATGCGCCTGATTATCCCAATGATGCTTATTTGGTATTTGGGCGGGAATCCACAGGCCTATCTTCGGAAATTTTATCGGACATGCAGGACCGTTTGTTTCATGTGCCTATGACGAATGACAAGGTAAAGTCGTTGAACCTGTCCAATGTTGCGACGGCGGTTATTTACCAAGCGCTGCGCGGGCATTTTTCATAAAAAAAGGCACCCAGAACTGGATGCCTTATTGAATAGAGTGTTATGCGCTTACTTTTCGTACGCGACCACTGGATTGCCCGCTTCGGTCCAGCCTACAATCCCATCGGTCAAATGTGTGACGTTGGTTAGGCCAACTTGGCTTACCAATGCATTGCCGATCATTCCGGTGCGGTTTCCTGTGCGACAGTACAACACGACAGGTGTGTCCGCCTCTGGCACAAGAGCAAAGAACTCTTCTTGGAAATTTGGGTGCAACTGGCCGGTTTTTGTAAGGGCTGTGATAGTTTTCGCACCTTCAATGATACCGGTGTCGCTCCATTCTTCTTCTAAACGGATGTCAACCACAACGGCACCGGCTTTTTGCAACTCTACCAATTCCGCTGGCGTGGCCTCGCCCAATTTTGGCGGTGTTTGAACGTCCATCAATTCAACTTCGAATATCAAGGTTGCATTTGGTGGAATAACGCCGCCCGCTCCGGCTTCGCCGTACCCAAGTTCAGGTGGGATTGTCAGGATGCGCTTTTCGCCGACCTTCATACCGGCGACACCTTGTTCCCAGCCTTGGATGACGCGACCTTCACCCAAAGTAAAGGAAAGCGGCTCACCGCGTGGGATTGAGCTGTCGAAAACATCACCGCTCGTAAGTTTGCCAGTATAGTGGACATAAACCAACATACCGTTTCCCGCGACCGCGCCTGTGCCTTCTTGTGTGATTTCGATTTGCAATTCGGAATTCTGTGCCATGACAGCTCCTGTTGTTAAGAGTGAAAAGATACACGCAAAAAGGATTTGGATGTATTTGACCATGTCGATGCCCTCTAATTTACGTAGCTGTCGCTTCTATGATCGAGGCACGATCCAACATCAATCAAAAACCTTGTGATCGTGTGGGGACTGATGCAGTGGGTCAGGGAAAAGAGGGTACCAAAATTTTTGGCACCCGCTACGCGTTAAAACAAATGTGCCCGTTCGGCCTCAAAGCTAAAGGCAACGGTTTGACCAACTTCTAAATCAGGGGATTCAGGCGAGGCAAAGCGGAAAGATGTGCCGCTCGAGGTGGATAATTCCACCACTGTTTCGGTTCCCAAACGCTCGACCAAGGTGATTTCACCTTTCAAAGATCCTGAGGGATCCAAAGTCAGGTGCTGTGGGCGAATGCCCAGCTTGACAGACGCGCCCGCAGTCTTGTTTTTTGAAACAAGCCGGACACCTTGGACATTCAACCCTTCGCCAGCAAAGCTAGCTGTTTCACCGGATACATCTGCAAGTGTCCCCTCGAAAAAGTTCATTTTGGGAGACCCCAAAAAGCTTGCCACGAATTCGTTATCCGGCTGGTTGAACAACTCCATAGGTGCGCCGACCTGCATGACTTCACCGTCTTTTAGAACAACGATCTTATCCGCCAAGGTCATCGCCTCGACTTGGTCGTGGGTCACATAGATTGTTGTGGCACCCAGTTGTTTGTGCAGCTTGGCAATCTCAACCCGTGTGTCATGGCGCAATGCGGCATCTAGGTTCGACAAAGGTTCGTCAAACAAAAAGACGTCTGGGTTACGCACAATCGCACGACCAATGGCCACACGTTGACGCTGCCCGCCGGATAGGGCCGCAGGACGGCGATCTAACAGGTGCTCCATCTGTAGGATACGGGCCGCATTTTCAACGCGCTCTTTGATTTCTGCCTTTGGCACTTTGTTCAGGCTTAGCGAGAATGCCATGTTATGGAACACAGACATATGCGGATAAAGCGCATAAGATTGGAACACCATGGCAATGCCACGTTCCGATGGTGGAAGATCCATGACGGGACGATCCGCGATCACAATCTCACCGGACGTCAATGTTTCAAGACCTGCAATCAAACGCAACAAGGTCGATTTTCCGCAGCCCGAAGGACCAACGAAAACAACAAACTCGCCTTTGTTGATTTCTAAATTCACATTGCGGATAACGTCCACATGGGCAAAGGATTTGTTTACGTTGTTAAGTTCAACTTGCGCCATTTAAACCTCCTCAAAGGTTGCTGTGAGAGTGTCAAAGTCAAAGCAACAGCGCAGGGTCTGTTGATCACTCGTTCTGTCAAAGATGATTTGGCGTGGGCCGCCTGAGATGTCGGACATCACATTTGCGGACATAAACGCCGGTTGTTGTTTGCGCCATGCAAGAAAGGCTGCGAATTCGTTATAGACCGATCCCTTGCGTTCTGCTTCGTCCAATCCTGCGCTGTCCAAATGCTGGTTAGCCACTGGAAGCCACGTTTGATTGGCTGAAGAAAACCCACCATTCGGTTCAGACTTGCGCCAAACCATCGGCGTGCGACATGTATCGCGCCCAAGGAAAAGCGGTGCAAACTCGATCCCCCATGGGTCTTGCATTTTTTCGACTGGAATATCTTGGATGTCAGCGAGCGCCAGTTCCTCGCCCTGATAGACACAGGTCGAGCCGATCAAACAGCTTTCAAGTTTTAGCAACAAAAGCTGCATCGCGGGGCGCTGTTCGTCGGTTAGGTCAAGGTTTTTCAACTGGCGCGTGGCAACCCGTGGGACATCATGGTTGGAAAAGGCAAACGACAAACGGCCCGTGCCATTAAAGGCATCAACCGCACTTGTGATTGCCTGTTTCAGCCCGTCAACGGACAGACCATCCCACTCTAACAGGTTAAAGTTATAGGTGGCGTGCAAACGGCCTGTATCTGTAAAGGTTTCGCTTGCCTTGATTGGGTCATCACCGTGCAATTCGCCCATCAGATACCGGTCACCCTCATAGCTATCCGCGCAGGCGCGATAGGCTTCGCTGAACTGTTGAATGCTAGGTTGGTTCAACTGCGCACTGTCGTGCAGCTGACGGAAAAATGGCTGTTGCTGCTGTGGAAGATCGCCCAACACGAAGTCAGGTTTGGCCGCATTGTTTTGATACGGCGCACTGTCGGCATTGATCGTGTGTACCGCATCCAAACGGAACCCATCCACACCACGGTCAAACCAGAATTTCGCAATGTCCACGAAGGCCTCGCGTACCGCAGGATTTGCATGGTTCAGGTTGGGTTGTTCTGGCAAAAAGTTGTGCAGATAGTATTGTTGTCTGCGCGGCTCCCATGTCCAGGCTCGCCCGCCAAAGAACGACAACCAATTGGTCGGTGCCGATCCATCGGGAAGGGGATCAACCCAATGGAACCAATCGGCCTTTGGGTTATCGCGGGACTGACGGCTTTCTTGGAACCAAACATGTTGGTCCGAGCAATGCGCAGGGACAATGTCGATCATCAATTTTAAACCACGGTCATGTATGCCTGTGATCAATTGATCAAAATCGTCCAAGGTGCCGTATTCTGGATTGATGTCGCAATAGTCCGACACATCATATCCGAAATCCTTTTGCGGAGATTTGAAAAACGGGCTGATCCAGATCGCATCCACGCCCAGACCCTTGATATAGTCCAGTCGAGAGATGATACCCTGTAGATCACCAATCCCATCGCCGTTGGAATCCTGATAAGATCGCGGATAAATTTGATAGATTATGGCGGTCTCCCACCACTTTAAGTCAGACATTCATTAGCCCCCTTTGACCGAGCCAGCCAATAGGCCGCGAATGAAATAGCGCTGCATCGATAGGAACACGATCACAGGTACAATCATCGAGATCACCGCGGATGCGTTCAATAGGTGCAATTGGTCTTTGAATGTTCCAAGTTGTTTCTGCAAACGGATTGGGAACACCAAATCTTCGGCATTGTTTGGCCCGATGTACAGCGCAACAATCAAGTCGTTCCAGACCCAAAGGAATTGAAAGATACTAAACGACGCAAGCGCAGGGACGGACAGCGGCACGATCAATTTTGTGAAAATCTGTAAGTGGCTGGCTCCGTCGATACGTGCGGATTGTAGCAATTCTTTTGGCAGGCCGACAATATAATTACGCAACAAATAGATCGCCAAAGGTAGGCCAAATGCTGTGTGGGTGATCCACAATCCCGCAAAGGATTTTGACGCCACTTGGCAGGTGTCTGTCACCTCACAATCGGTCAGCCATTGGTTTAATTGCGTGGCCCATGACGCGATCCCGCTAAACCCTTGCAAGACAGGCAAGAAGGCAAGCTGTGTTGGGACAACCATCAAGGACACCACAACAACGAATAGCCAATCACGACCGGGGAAAGACATCCATGCAAAGGCATAGGCGGCAAAGGCGGCGATGGTGATTGGAATGATCGTCGCAGGGATCGTTACGATAAAGGACGAGATCAAGGCATTGGGAACGTTTTTGTCCTCAAACAATACTTCGACATAGGCGTCGGCCCCAAAGACAGGGTCTTGCATGATGAACGCATCTAGGTTTTTCGCCTTTGGGGTCGTGGCCTCGGCAAAGGTCCATGTGAAATCGCCGTTC
>JALRHZ010000086.1 GCA_023259435.1 Paracoccaceae bacterium
CCAGAAGGGATCGAAGGCCAGGTTCCCTACAAAGGACCCGCAGGCGCGGTTTTGCACCAAATGGTCGGGGGATTGCGCGCGGCTATGGGCTATACCGGCTGTGCCACAGTTGCTGAGATGCGGACAAACTGTAACTTTGTTAAAATTACAGGCGCTGGGCTTAAGGAAAGCCATGTGCATGATGTGCAAATCACACGTGAAGCTCCAAACTATCGGGGGGCATAGATGACACCTCAGGCTCGTGTGGCCGCCGCCATTGATGAGATCGCATCAGGGCAAAGGGCAGAGGTTACGCTAAAGCGCTGGGCACGGGCCAATCGATACGCAGGGTCAAAAGATCGGGCTGCGGTGCGGGATCTTGTGTTTGACTGCCTCAGGCGTTGGGGCAGGACCGGCACCTTCACAGAGGACCCCACCGGTAGGGATCGCATGATCGCACTGACGGCTTTATCGGGGGGTGTGCTTGATGACCTGTTCTCAGGCCAAGGTTACGGACCTGCGCCACTAAGTCTGGAGGAACATGAGGCACTGGGGCGCTTTCTCGGTTCTGAACTGGAACCGCTAATAGAGATCCCTGCTTGGCTACGCGATATTTGGCAGGCGGATCTTGGTGAGCAGGCAGGTGACATTGCACAGGCTCTGACCACGCGGGCCCCTGTATTTTTACGGGTGAACGTGGCCAAAGCCAGCATGTCACAGGCGATAGATCTTTTGAATTCAGACGGGATTACGACGCTCCCGCATCCGCATGTGGAAACGGCCTTGATAGTAGAAGAGGGCGCACGCAAAATTTCAATCTCGCGTGCGTACCTTGAGGGTCTGGTCGAGTTGCAGGATGCGGCGTCTCAGGCCTCGATCACCTGTCTTCCGACCACGGTTACAGGCGGCATTTTGGATTACTGTGCCGGCGGCGGGGGCAAGGCACTTGCGCTTGCGGCGTGGTGCAATAGCGCAGTCTCGGCATGGGATATCCAGTATGACCGAATGAAAGACATTCCAAACCGTGCGGCGCGGGCAGGGGCGCATATCACGTGCCTGACCTCTCCGCCGACCGGCACGTTCGAAGTTGTCTTTGTTGATGCCCCCTGTTCGGGAAGTGGAACATGGCGTCGCGACCCTGAAGGGAAACTTTCCCTTACTCCCGAACAATTGGCGTCACTTTGTGTGACCCAAGTCAACGTTCTAAAAGACGCCTCAAAACATGTCGCGCCGAACGGATATTTGGTTTACGCCACCTGCAGCGTCCTGTGGCGAGAAAATGTCGGACAAATTGATGCTTTCTTGCGTCATGCTGACACGTTTGAGGTACAAGAACAGCACCAGTTTTACCCCTCGCACATGGGGGATGGCTTTTTTGTGACGGTGCTGCGAAACCAGCTGTGATCCTTTCTCTGCCAAGTTAACCTTTGTTTAAGCCTTTGAGGTCTCAATGGCTTGGACAAGGGGAAGCAGAGTGCAAAATATTTTCTATAAATCAGAACCTTCTGGGCGCTGGGCCTATGCGCTTGTTGTAGCGACTGTTGGCATTTTTGTGATCTTGGCCGCGATGCGTGTTGTGCCTGAGAGTGTGTTATTGCCGATTGTAGGTTGGGTATTGGTTTGCTTTAGCGGGTATTGGATTGCGGGTCCCTATTTGGTGTGGGTCCTCAAGGTGTGTCTTGCTTGGGGCGTTCTGCGACAAGGGCGCATGTTTTATGGCACCCTCATCGTCACCGATGGTGAGGGAAGGGTGTTACAGTATTGGGATGTGCAAGGCCAAAAAGCGCAAAAATCAGCCCTTATTGAAATTCCGAATGTGTTTCGAAATTTATGCGCGCAAGCGGCACAAGATGGCGTTGCCATATCTCGGTTGCGGGCCTTTGGGGGTCAACGTATTGTTCGTGTGCACGCGATCTGGGGACTGTTTCTATGGACCTTTGAGGACACTCAAACACGTGATATAAACCGGATCTGGGTGTCTCAGGATGGGAAAATAACGCGCACAGAAATATTTGATAAAACGCTACGACAAAAAGTAAACGAGTTAAAGTTTCAGACTGAGGGGAACACGTTAAACATTACAAACCCGTATGTGATTGATCCCTATATCGCAATTATCAGCCCCGAATTCGAGACCGAACATCAGGTTCTTTTTGTAGGGCAAGAGGCAACTCTGTCTTGGCAAAACCCGAAAGTTCATCAAGATTTCGACCGACTGCCTGTCGCGATGGTGTCGATGACCCCGCAAGGTGATATTCTTCGGCTAAATGAACACGCCTGTCGTCTGCTGGGGGTACGCGCGGGCGAAGTGCGCAAGCTACAAGACATTATGACGGGATTGGGGCGCTCTATCGGAGATTGGCTAAGCGATGCGGCGCGTGGCAAAGGGCTATCTCAACTTGAATTTTTGCGCCTGACACGTTTGGACAAAGAAACCTTTGTACAGGTGAGCCTCAATAAAATCGAGGAAAATGGCAAACCTGCACTTATCGCCGTTTTGACCGATGCGACTGAGCTTAAAACGCTTGAGGCGCAATTCGTTCAAAGCCAGAAAATGCAAGCGATTGGTCAGCTTGCGGGTGGCGTGGCGCATGATTTTAACAATTTGCTAACCGCCATTTCAGGGCATTGCGATCTTATGCTGTTGCGCTGCGCCCCAGAAAACCAAGATTACGCCGATCTTGTTCAAATCCATCAAAATGCCAATCGTGCCGCCGCTTTGGTTTCGCAATTACTGGCCTTTTCACGCAAGCAAACTTTGCAACCGCAAAGTCTTGATATCCGTGAAACACTCTCAGATTTGACGCATCTTTTGAACCGGCTGGTTGGGGAAAAGGTGCGTCTCGACCTGCAGCATAGTCCTGATATGTCAAACGTGCGTGCGGACAAACGGCAGCTAGAGCAGGTCTTTATGAATTTGGTTGTGAATGCCCGCGATGCCATGTCAGAGGGTGGGGTGATTTCTATTCAATCTCATAATATCAGTTTTACCACCAGTGAGACACGAGACCGCGTGCGCATCCCAGCGGGGGATTACATTTGCATCTCTGTCCGAGATACGGGGCACGGCATTTCGCCCGATAAATTGCAAAAAGTCTTTGAGCCGTTTTATACGACCAAACGCACAGGCGAAGGTACAGGATTAGGTCTGTCCACGGTTTACGGAATTATCAAGCAAACGGGCGGATATGTTTTCGTCGAAAGCCAAGAAGGCGTTGGAACAGAATTTACCATCTATCTTCCCGCAGTGGCTCAGGCCGTGCCGACCTTAGCAGAGGCAGCGCCCGCGATGAAACCAAAGGACAAAGCGGTGGCCTCTGGTGTTGTCTTACTGGTTGAGGATGAGGCACCTGTTCGGACATTTGCGGCGCGCGCCCTGCAATTACGTGGTCTGCAGGTCATCGAGGCGGACTGCGCCGAAGAGGCTTTGCGTCTGTTGCAAGACGATGATCTAAAGATTGATATCTTTGTGACCGATGTTGTGATGCCAGGGCGCGATGGTCCAAGCTGGGTCAAAGAGGCGTTAGAGCATCGACCAGATGCAAAAGTGGTGTTTATGTCTGGCTATGCGGAGGACGGGTTTGAAAATGATCAAGCCGAAATTCAGGGCTCTGTCTTTTTACCAAAACCCTTTTCCCTTCAGGATCTTACCCAGACGGTGGCCCATCAATTGTCTTTATAAGAGGCGGACCACAGTTCATATTGATCGGCGCATTTGCGTTCCAATTTTTTGCGGATGTTGTTTGACAATTCCAACTCAGCCTTAGGCGACACATTGCGTTGCGGTAATGCGATGTCGAGGCCAAGGCGCGCTGAAAGGAATTGATGCAACATATCTTGCTGTTCGTATTGGAACACATAGGTGATTGGGGCGTGGTCTTTGAGCGGAGAGAGGAATTTGGCCTGATCCCCGACCTGTGCATATTTCGGTTGCTTACCTTGCAGATAAGCAGAAACAAATTGATCAAACGTTAGGCCTTTGGTGGAATTGGGATGCCCGTCAAGGGCTGGCCGCGACCGATACCTATACCAGCTGCCTAGCCATTCCTCGGGATGGCGGATTACACCCAAGGTCTCAGGCTCGATCCCCAATGTTTTCTGAAGTAGGGGTAAAAAGAATCTCTGATAGCGAAATAAACTTGTGTGTTTTAGGCCAGGGGGATCGTTGATGACCCACGAGGCATGCGCGCCTAAACCATCTGTAAACGCGGTTGTCCCCGTCTTGGGTTGAGACAGAAAAACAAGATTTTTCTTAGTAAAGACAAGCATTTCCACGCCATTCGATCGTTTTTATTCATCATACACATTGTTTTAACCAATCCAAGTCATCGTTGGTTTAATTAAAATTTTTCTTGAAATGTTCTTGTTTTGATCTCATAAGGGAACAAGAGCGGAACAAACCAGCGATTGCCGTCCGGCTTTGGCTGTGGAATAAGAGGGTGAAACTCAAAATGGCAGATCTTCTTTCAATGACAGCTAAGAAAAACGACGACAAACAAAAAGCGCTTGATAGCGCGTTGGCACAAATCGAACGGCAATTCGGTAAAGGGTCCATTATGAAACTAGGGGGCGACAATCCCCTTCCTGAGATCGAGGCAACTTCGACAGGATCCTTAGGTCTTGATATTGCTTTGGGAATTGGGGGTCTGCCAAAAGGGCGGATCATCGAAATCTATGGCCCGGAAAGCTCTGGTAAGACGACATTGACCCTGCATTGTGTGGCAGAGGAACAGAAAAAGGGCGGCGTTTGCGCCTTTGTCGATGCCGAGCATGCACTTGATCCTCAATATGCCAAGAAACTAGGCGTTGATTTGGATGAATTGTTAATCTCACAGCCCGACACTGGGGAACAGGCGCTTGAGATTACCGATACGTTGGTACGGTCCGGTGCGGTCAACCTTGTGGTGGTCGATTCTGTGGCTGCCCTTACTCCAAAGTCCGAACTAGAAGGCGACATGGGAGACAGCAACGTAGGTGTCCAAGCCCGTTTGATGTCACAAGCCATGCGCAAATTGACTGGCTCGATCAGTCGCAGCAACTGTATGGTGATTTTCATCAACCAAATTCGGATGAAAATCGGCGTTATGTTCGGAAGCCCCGAGACAACGACCGGCGGTAATGCTTTGAAATTCTACAGCTCGGTCCGTTTGGATATCCGCCGCATCGGTGCCATCAAAGACCGCGACGAAGTGGTCGGCAACCAAACCCGCGTCAAAGTGGTTAAAAACAAAGTCGCCCCCCCGTTCAAACAGGTGGAATTCGACATCATGTATGGTGAAGGCATTTCAAAACGTGGTGAATTGTTGGATCTTGGGGTGCAGGCCGGCGTTGTTGATAAATCGGGTGCTTGGTATTCTTATGGCGATGAACGCATTGGGCAGGGTCGAGAAAACGCCAAGAACTACCTTAAGGAAAATCCAAGGGTGGCCAATGAAATCGAAGATAAGATCCGCGCGGCCCATGGCCTAGAGTTTGACATCTCTGACACTGACGACGATGTCGTAGACGGCTAAAACACGAAAATACATTAAAAAGCCGCCATTTTTTGGCGGCTTTTTTCGTTGTGGACACTTGGCGCGGTGGACAAGGCCAATAACTCTCTGTAATTCGAAATCTAAATAAAGATCAGAGAGATTTACCCCATGACTTCGCTGAATGACATCCGGTCCACGTTTTTGAATTACTTTGCAAAACAAGGTCATGAAATTGTGCCATCAAGCCCATTGGTGCCGCGCAATGACCCGACATTGATGTTTGCAAATTCGGGAATGGTGCAATTTAAGAACCTATTCACCGGCGTGGAAACACGAGATTACAAACGCGCAACTACAGCGCAAAAATGTGTACGGGCCGGCGGCAAGCATAACGATCTGGACAATGTGGGCTATACTGCACGCCACCACACGTTTTTCGAAATGCTCGGGAATTTCAGCTTTGGGGATTACTTCAAACCCGAGGCGATCCCATTTGCGTGGGAGTTGATCACAAAAGAATTCGGAATTGATCCAAAGCGTCTTTTGACGACGATCTATCATACCGACGATGAGGCCTTTGAAATCTGGAAAAAAGTGGGTGTTCCAGAGGACCGGATTATTCGCATCGCCACCTCTGATAATTTCTGGCAAATGGGGCCAACAGGACCCTGCGGTCCGTGTACTGAAATTTTCTATGATCATGGCGATCACATCTGGGGCGGTCCTCCCGGCTCGGCCGAGGAAGACGGGGATCGGTTCATCGAAATTTGGAATGTCGTTTTCATGCAAAACGAACAGTTCGAAGATGGGTCAATGAAGGCCCTCGACATGCAATCGATTGACACGGGCATGGGGCTTGAACGGATTGGGGCCCTCTTGCAAGGCAGCCATGACAATTACGACACGGATACAATGCGCAGTTTGATTGAGGCGTCGGCAAACGCCACATCCACAGATGTGGATGGCGATCAAAACGTGCATCACCGCGTGATTGCCGATCACCTCCGCTCAACATCGTTTTTGATTGCGGATGGAGTTTTGCCATCAAATGACGGGCGCGGATATGTGTTGCGCCGGATCATGCGCCGCGCCATGCGTCATGCGCATTTGCTAGGGGCCAAGGATCCTGTCATGCACCGCCTCGTGCCGTCCTTGGTGACGCAAATGGGCGCGGCCTATCCAGAGCTTGGTCAAGCGCAGGCTTTGATTGAAGAGACCTTGTTACAAGAAGAGACACGGTTCAAACAAACCTTGGATCGCGGCTTGAAACTGTTGGATGATGAGCTGGGCAAAATCTCACCCGAGGCGGACCTTTCTGGGGAAACGGCCTTTAAACTATATGACACCTATGGATTTCCTCTGGATTTGACCCAAGACGCTTTGCGTGAAAAAGGTCGCGCTGTGGATGTCGGTGGCTTTGACGCGGCAATGGCAGAACAAAAAGCCAAAGCGCGCGCGGCGTGGTCCGGCACGGGCGAGGCGGCGGATGCGGCGATCTGGTTTGATATCGCAGATAAACACGGCACAACCGACTTCCTTGGCTATGACACCGAAACGGCCGAGGGCCAAGTCTTGACACTTGTCAAAGACGGCGTGGTCACAAACATAGCCGCTCAAGGGGATACCGTGCAGATCGTCATGAACCAAACCCCGTTTTACGCGGAAAGTGGTGGTCAGGTTGGTGACAGTGGCATGTTGACCACAGATGGGGTGTCTGTTGCGATCTCAGACACCAAAAAGGTTGCAGGGGTCTTTATCCACTTTGGCACGGTCCAAGAAGGAACGCTAAAGGTTGGAATGGGTGTCGCCCTATCTGTTGATCATGCGCGCCGCACGGCTATTCGGGCCAACCACTCGGCCACGCATTTGCTGCACGAAGCATTGCGCCGCGCGTTGGGCGATCATGTGGCACAACGTGGCTCGTTGAACGCAGATGATCGTTTGCGCTTTGACTTTAGCCATAACAAAGCGGTCTCAGTGGATGAATTGGCGCGTGTGAACTCTGAGGTAAACGAATTCATCCGACAGAATACACCCGTCGAAACACGTATCATGACACCTGATGACGCGCGGGCCTTGGGGGCGCAAGCGCTCTTTGGTGAGAAATATGGCGACGAGGTCCGTGTCGTGTCTATGGGCCGTTTGGACGGCTCCGGTAAAGGTCATGACGGTTCAACATATTCGCTTGAGCTATGCGGCGGCACGCACGTCCGTCGCACGGGTGATATAGGCGCCTTTGTTGTACTGGGCGATAGCGCGTCTTCGGCCGGTGTTCGCCGGATTGAGGCGCTTACAGGTGAGGCGGCGCTGTCTTATCTGTCCGAGCAAACCTCGGCCTTGGCGACAGTCGCAAGCGAGCTAAAGGCACAACCCTTTGACGTGCCATCACGCGTCCGCGCCTTGATGGAAGAACGCAAAGCCCTTAGCAACGAAGTGGCGCAACTGCGCCGCGAATTGGCCATGGCTGGTGGGGCTTCTCAAGGGGGCGCAGAGGCCAAAGACGTCAATGGCGTTCCGTTCTTTGCCCAAGTTCTATCAGGTGTCTCTGGCAAAGACCTTCCACCTTTGATCGATGAGCATAAAGCGCGCCTTGGATCGGCTGCAATCTTGTTGATCGCCGATACCGGTGGCAAAGCGGCTGTCGCGGCCGGCGTGACTGCGGATTTGGTTGATCGTGTCTCTGCTGTTGATTTGGTTAAAGCGGCCGTCCCCGAGTTAGGGGGAAAAGGCGGCGGTGGGCGTCCGGATATGGCGCAAGGCGGCGGAGCGGATGCATCGAAGGCGGACACCGCGATTGCCGCAGCAGAAGCAGTGTTGAAAGGATAAGCCTATGCCAAGCGCACTATGGATTGCACATGTAACAGTGACCGATGCCGAAGCCTATGGCAAATATGCCGAACTGGCAGGCCCCGCGATTGCCGCGCATGGGGGTGAATTTCTGGCACGCGGCACCCGCTATCATCAGCTAGAAGGCAAAGATCGACCGCGCAATGTCGTTGCAAAATTCCCAAGCCTCGAGGCCGCAGTAGACTGTTATCATTCTGAGGCCTACCAATCGGCACTGGCGTTTGCAAAAGGGGCCTCTGAACGAGAGTTGGTCGTTGTTGAATTAAACGACATCTAACCATCTTCTTTGATAGCAAAATACTCTGGGGGTTTGGGGGCAAGGCCCCCATACTACAAAAAAGGGCGCGGTCCAGCGCCCATTCTTTTATCTCTCGATCAAAATCCGCATCATCCGACGCAACGGCTCTGCGGCGCCCCACAATAGTTGGTCACCCGCTGTAAACGCATTTAGATAGTCAGGACCGATATTCATCTTCCGCAGACGCCCAACGGGAACTGTAAGCGTGCCTGTAATGGCTGCGGGACT
>JALRHZ010000087.1 GCA_023259435.1 Paracoccaceae bacterium
GTGCGAAATGCGTCAAATGATGTTGGATCAAAATGACGTCCCCGTCGCCGAAGTGACCATCGAAGCGATCAAAAATGGTCCTGGTGGTTTGGTCGCAGGGGCAACAATCATTGTACCGCTTGAGACGATGGTGAATGTGCCTTTGATCATGAAGGTGGATCAAAACAATGGCAAACAATACCCTTATGCATTTTGCAACACGACAGGGTGTTTTGCCCGCGCTGGATTTAATCGAGGCGATATTGATCTGATGAAAAAAGGAAATTTTGCGAATCTACAGTTTTCGCACCTTGCAACGCCAGATCAACCGGTCATCCTACCTTCGTCACTTAAAGGATTCACAGCCGCCTTTAATCAAATTTCAGGCAACTAAACCTATTCTCGTCGGCCCAAAAAGTTCAAAACCGATTGGGCCGCACGTTCTCCTGGTGCAAGACCGTCCTTGCCAAGACGTTGCATCGTTTTTGCCATGGCCTCTTTTTGCGGCTGTACATTCCCGATCACATCCAAGAGACCTGCCGTTATCATATCCGGCTGACAGTCTTTTCCGATATATTCGGGGACAGTTCGGCTTTCGGCGACTAGGTTGACCAGAGTGACTGTATCAACCCTCAGCATACGGCCAATGATCTGCCGTGACAGCCAATTCATTGTATAGGCAATGACCATTGGCGTTGAGTTTGCGGCCAATTCAAGTGATACAGTTCCAGAAGCCGCCAATGCAAAATCAGAGGCGCGTAATATGGCACGTTTATGCGATAGTGCCTTCTCGGCCCCGAGTTCGCGGGGATCCAATACAATCGGCTTTACCGACCACTTCGACACCTCGTTTTGCACCATCCCCACAACATTTGGCACGGTGGGCAAAACGAATTGTAAATCCGGCCGATGTTCACTTAACTGTTCTACGACCTGTCCAAAAATCGGGGCAAGGTGTTTCACCTCACTTTTTCGACTTCCCGGAAGCACGGTCACAATCGGCGCATCCCCGATTCCATAATAGGTGCGCACAGCCTCGGCCGCTTTGGACGAGGCAATCGGATCTGTCACCACAGGATGCCCCACGAAATCACAGCTCATCCCTGCTGCTTCCATGTAGGGCGGTTCAAACGGTAAAAGTGCCAAAACATGATCCACATGCGCGGCCATTTTATCGGCGCGTTTTGGACGCCATGCCCAGACCGAGGGCGCCACATAATGAACGATCGGAATGTCACTCTTGGCACGAACCGCCTTCGTCACGCGTAGAGAGAATTCAGGGGCATCTATTGTGATCAAAACATCAGGCTTTTCTGCCAAAACGGCATCAACCGTTTCCGCAATTCGCCGTTTGAGAAAGAAATACTGAGACAGAATTTCACCAATGCCCATAACGGCAAGATCGTCCATCGGGAACAAAGACGACAGGCCACGTTGCTGCATCAACGGACCACCAACGCCCTCATAGGATACAGGATTGGAACAGGTTTTTTCAAACCCATCCATCAAGGCCGCGCCAAGTTTATCGCCTGATGCCTCGCCCGCGGTTAGGAATATCTTCATTGCGGATCTCTCACGACTAGCGCGATCCCCAATTCCTCTGCGCGTTCAAAAACGCGGGTTTTGTCGATGACAATAACAGCCAGAGGCGAGATCACGATCGCATCTAATTTTGCACGGGCCACATGCTCAATCGTCTCTGGCCCAATTGCCGGCATATCCACCCGAAGATCTTGTCCTTGCTTGGGGCGTTTGACGAAAATTCCCCCGCTCCGGCGCAAACCATCAGGGGTATCTGCGACAAATTTCAAAAGTGCGTTCGTGCCTTGTAATGTCTCGATCCCAAGGACTTGTCCTTGTTCGACAACAACACCCTGCCCCACATCGCTTGACGCTAGAGTGCGCAGCAGGTCGTCTGCCTTTGCAAGGTCTTGTGCAAAACTGGGCGGCACGTCTCCGAGGCCATTGCCCACCTCAAGGGTAAGATCGCTGAGGACCTCTGCCGCGCCCCGTACTTTGATGCCTTGATCTTCAAACATACCCACCACAAAGCGCAACAGACCATCGTCGCCTTGTTTCATATGGGTCAAAAGGTCAGGCGCCAGTGCGGCTGTAAACTCATCCATCGCGGCAGGATCTAGCTGTGGTCGCGACATCGCTCCCGCCATCACGACCGAGGACACACCGTTTTGCGCCAAATCCGTAAATAGCTCGCCCAAACGCTCAAACATATAGTCCTGAGCGCCTGCAACATCTGTCGGCATACCGCGAAATGAAACAACATAGGCATCTGGGTTGGCCTGCGCCAACGCCACCGGCAAACGCCCTGCCCCTGCTATAATTGCCAGACGGTCTGTCATGCCATTACTTTGGAGTTAAAAAAGAACGATCGCTTGCGCCAAGTACGAAATCAACGATTTGATTGACATAGGCGCTTTCGGTTTCTTCCTTTAATCGCTGTGCCCGATCGTGGAAGGTCCCCTCCCCTTGGGCCAGCATCTGGAACGCCGCGCGCAACGCTGTGATATCCGCACGGGCAACCCCGCGACGTTTTAGGCCAACCAAGTTAAGCCCATCGAGCTCGCCGCGTGGCGCCTGCACCAATCCATAGGGAATGACGTCATTTGTCACCATGGTGACAGCACCGATAATGGCCCCTTCACCAAGGCGCACAAATTGGTGAATACCAGAAAGGCCCCCGACAATGACATTGTCCTCGATCACACAATGCCCCGCAACTGCACAGTTGTTGACCAAGATCACGTTATTCCCGATATGAACATCATGCGCGACGTGACATCCAGCCATAAACAAACCATCATCACCAATCTTGGTCACGCCGCCGCCGCCTTCGGTTCCGGTGTTCATTGTCACATGTTCACGAATGCGGTTTCGCGCGCCGATCTCAAGCCTTGTGGCCTCGCCGTTAAATTTTTTGTCCTGTGGAATTTCACCAAGAACCGCAAAGGAAAAGACAACCGTATCTGCGCCAATAGTTGTTTGGCCATCCACGACAACATGGCTTTTCAACGTGACCCCATCGCCTAGGACGACGTCCTTGCCCACATAGCAAAACGGACCAATGCGTACGCCTTCCCCAAGACGGGCACCAGTTTCGACAATGGCAGAGGGATGTATCATGGTTTCGCTCACCATATTACTCCTTTGGGAGGTCCATCATGGCGGTAAACTCTGCCTCGGCGGCCATTTCGCCGTCGACAGTGGCCGTGCCTTGGAATTTCCAAACCTTACCACCAGGCTTGCCGCGTTGCGTGGTCAGATGCATTTCCAGAACATCACCCGGCACCACTTTGCGACGAAACTTACATTTGTCGATGCCCATAAAATAAATGAGCATGTCCTTGTCAGCAAGATTAAGTGCTGTTCCAACCATCACACCGGCCGTCTGTGCCATCGCCTCGACGATTGTCACACCTGGCATGATTGGGGTGCCCGGAAAATGACCTTGGAAATGTGGTTCATTCATCGTGACATTTTTAATGCCTTTTGCTGATTGCGTCCCATCAATATCGACAACTTTGTCCACCAAAAGAAACGGATAGCGATGGGGCAGAATACGCTGAATAAGTTGAATATCAGCAACAAGCAATTCTTGTGACATGAAAGATCCTTATATTAGGTTTCCCTGTTCCCTACCAACACAGGCACGCAAGGGCAAGACAAACAAACTATTCAGACGGGGCAACCCCATCCCCAAGTTTTGTATCCATCGCAGAGATTGCCAAATCTGTGATGTCTATCGCATCGGTCATGGTCAAAAACACATTGCGCCGATCCAGAACAATCGCCGCCCCGAATTGTGCCGCGATCTCCGCAATAACCGGCGCTGCCGCGCGCACAAGTGCATCCTGTTCCGAGTTGCGCATCTCGACAATTTCGCGATTGCGGGCAATCCGTTCTTCGCGAATGCGCCCCACTTGGTTGTCAAATTCAGCGGCGAGTTTTCGAAAATCTTCCGCCGGAACAACAGATCGTTGATCACGTATCTCGCGCTCTTTTTGGGCAAGTTCGTCTTCCACTGCGCGGTTTTCAATCTCGAGCAAGCCAAAGGCATCCGCCATATCTTGTTCAAGACGCTGTCCATACTGCGTTTCACGCAGCACCCTATTCATGTCGATCACCACGACCGGAGAGCGAATGCTTTGGCTCTGTTGAACCTCCTGCGCAATGGCAGTTTGCCATGTGCTTGCACACAGAACAAACGCCAATATCTGCAGGAATATCCGCATTAGAATGATGTGGAAATGGTCAACTGAAAGCTTTGCGCGCGGTCAAAATCTTCTTTGCGCAGGACTTCTGAAAAGTTGAACCGCAAGGGACCAATCGGTGTGCGCCAAAACAAGGATGCGCCGACGACATGACGCCATGATCCGTTTTCATATAGAATGTTGTCCTCGGATGATTGCAAGGACCACAGGTTCCCAACATCATAGAACACACCACCATAGATCCCATATTCTTCTGGGATGCCAAGCGGGAATTCTGCCTCAAGACGGGCCGCCGCATACATTTCACCACCAAGCGCATCGTTCACACCATCGCTGCGCTCGCGTGGGCCAAATCCACCCGCTTGGAAGCCACGAATGATATTCGCGTTCATCGCAAACCGGTCTGTCACACGGCTTTGACCTTCTGAATAATTCAGCATGCCGCCCTCAACCGTCGCCCGCAGGGTGACTTCTTCGTTCAAGATACGTGTTTGACCCAAAGCCTTACCGACGGTTTTGACATACCGGCTATCTCCGCCAAGCCCAAAGTCTTGATCCAACCGCAACAGGAATCCGGTGTTCGGATCAAATCCTGTGCGGCGCGTGTCATAGCTTACGGTATAGCCAACACTATGAGACATCACATCGCCAAGCGCCGCCTCAGAGGCAATCACATCGCCTTGGGTGTTTACACCGGTGATTTCGCTATTTTGTGCCGTATAGCGCAGACCCAAGATCGTATTGTCACTTACTGGAAAGCTGATCGAAGGTTGGATGTTCCAAATCGTCGTATCATAGGCTGCGTTCTTGTTATCTGTTGTCAGATAGCTCGCGCCAAGCGAGAACGACAGATCGTTGTGCAAAAAGGCAGGTTCCGTGAATTTAAACGAATAGTTCTGGTTATCTGCCCCACCTTGCAGGGAGAGGGTCAACGCCTGACCACGGCCCAAAAAGTTCCGCTCGCCATATTCCAAAATACCGCCAAACCCGTCATCCGGTGAATACGTCCCGCCAAAGGTAAATGACCCTGTTGGCGCCTCAACGACATCCACGTTCACGATGACCTGATCTTCGGTTGAGCCTTCTTGTGCATTCACATCCGCATTTTCAAAAAAGCCCAAGGCACGAATACGCTCTGCGGCTTGGCGAATATCGCGCGGGTTAAAGGGGTCGCCCTCGACGGTGCGGAATTGACGACGGATCACTTGATCCAAGGTTGCCGTGTTGCCCTCAACGTTAATACGCTCAACAAAGATACGCGGGCCTCGTTCGACGACAAAATTCACGTCCAATGTCAGATCCGCATCATTGCGACCGATGTCTGGCGTGACACGAATGAAATCTAGACCCTCTTGCTGGGCACGAGCCTCTAGCCGCGTGATCTCACGCGAAATGCGATCGGGCGAATAGGTTTGACCTGTCTTAATCCGCAATTTTTTGGTGAATTTATCAATATCAACCGAGGATAGGTCAGACGTCACCGAAATTGCACCGATTTTGAATTGCTGCCCTTCGCGCACGTTGAATGTGACGAAATATCCATCCTGCTCTTCTGTTAATTCTGCGGACACATTGTTGACACGGAAATCAACATAGCCTCGGGATTGATAAAAATCACGCAACACTTGTTGGTCAAACGCAATCTGATCTTCGATAAAGGTATCGCGGCGCACCAACGCGCGTAAAAATCCGGTTTGCTTGGTGTTCAAAACGCGGCGCAAACGGCGATCTGAAAAGGCACGGTTTCCAACGACACCGATCCGATTAACTTCAAAGATGCCACCCTCAAAAACTTCGAAGATAAGGTCAACGCGATTATCGCTTTGGCGAATAATCTTGGGCGACACACGCGCCGCCATCCGGCCAACGTCCGCATAAGCATCCGTAATCGCTTGGCGATCTTGTTCGACCTGCGTGGGGTTAAACACGCGACGCGACTGGGACCGGATCAAAGGGGCAAGGTCTTCGTCCTTGATCCGTCTATTCCCCTCAAAGGCAACACGGTTGATGGTTGGGTATTCCTGAACCTGAATAACCAGCCTCCCGCCGCGTGGGATCATGTCAACCGTCTCAAATAAGCCAGTCGACAAAAGTGTTTGATACCCTTCGTTCAAAGTAGCGGCCGAAACCGTTTGTCCCGTCGGGACCTGAGCGTAAGAGACAATCGTGGACGACTCGATCCGCTTGTTTCCTTCTACATCAACTCGAGAAAATTGAAAATTCTGCGCAAATGCCGGGGCGAGGCTTAGCATCCAAATCGCAGCAAAAACAAAGGTAAATGCAAATAAATTCAGGTTCTTACGATCCATGCGCTGACCAAGGGCAGCAGCGCGCGCAGCAGATCTATGTGTCATTAGGTCATCCCACTCAAAATGTTGTGTGTCCTGAGTACCCATAAAGGCACATTTTGTCAAAACCGCAAAAGCAATTTTCTGCCTCACGTTAAGGGCAAAATAAATCGTTCGTCACAGCAAATATCATAAAGCTTAGAACGATGAACAGTCCCACGGTCATAATTCGGTTTAAAATGCGTTCGCTAGGCGGCTTACCGGCAACAGCCTCCCACGCATATAGGCTAAGGTGGCCGCCGTCCAATATGGGTATTGGGAACAGATTGATAAATCCAACGGCCGTCGACAAAATCGCAATAAACCAAAGGAAATCAAGGCTGCCTTGGCGGGCCATTTGCCCTGAGGTTTCCGCAATACCAATCGGACCGGATAGGTTACAGCTGCTGATTGCGCCGGTGATCACATGGTATAGACCTGTCAAAGACCCCTTCATGATTTCATAGGTCATCTGAGTCGCGTTCCCAAAGGCCTGTGTGACCGGAGCGGTTTCTGTCTCGAACTCGAACGGGAAGGTTCCACCAACGATCCCGATGCGCCAGTATTTCGCAAAGCTCCCGTCGGGACGTTGCTCATCGACGCGTTTTGGCGTCAGGACAAGCTGTTGCATCACACCATCGCGCCAAATTGCCAAATCGATAGGCGCGCCATCGGACCCTTCGACAATGGTTTTCAGATCTGAAAAGACGGTGATGTCCTGCGCGTTCGCGGTAACGATAACATCCCCCTCTTGCAGACCCGCCTCTGCGGCAGCAGAGCGCGGCATCACCTGCACCACGCGCGCAAGCTCGGCGCTTGGGCCCGTGACTTCGACAAGACGCTCATTGCGTTCCACCACATAAGACAGGGTTTGCGATTTGGGCAGGTCAGAAAACCCATCTTGCCCGTCGCGCAAACTATTTCCTTCGACCTCGATCAAAACGTCGCCAACCTGCATGGTATGGTCAAACGGAACCGGTTCAATCTGCGACACAGTCAACGGAAGCTTTGTCGTGCCTTGGTACAGCAATATCCCCGCAAACAAGGCGATCGAGAATAAGAAATTGAACAAAGGTCCGGCGAACACAGTTGCGGATCTTGCCCATAACGGTGCCCCAACCATGGTCGAGCGTTTGAATTCCTCAGACTGGTGATCCATGTTCTGTGCGCTGGCACTCGCAGGATCAGCATCCCCGCGAAATTTCACATAGCCCCCAAACGGTAAGGCCGCGACCTGCCATTTGGTGCCTCGTTTATCAAACCGTGAAAACAACACAGGTCCAAAGCCCAGCGAAAAAACATCCGCATGAATGCCAGACCACCGCCCCACAATGTAGTGACCAAATTCATGGATCGCGACGATCAAGGACATCGCAATCACAAAAGCGATCAACGTAAAAGCAAAACTACCGAAATTGGGAAGCAATGAAAAAATATCCAATGCGGTCTCCTATGGGGTATATTTCCGAGCGATCAAAGAACGCGCTGCCACACGTGCCATTTGGTCAACCGACAAAATGTTATCAAGGGTCTGGTCTTGCGCTGCGGCAGAGTTTCGCACACAGAGATCTTCAAGGACGTCTTCGACCACATGCGCCATGTCTAAAAATCCAATTTTTCGATCTATAAACGCATCAAGTGCGGCCTCTTTCGCGGCATTGTAAATCGCGCCAGATAATCCGCCGACGCGCATCACATCATAGGCAAGCTTTAGGCTTTTGTATTTATCCAAATCTGGCGCAGAGAACGTCAGGCTGCCGATCTTTGCAAGCGAGATACGCTCAACCGGCAAAGCTGTTCGATTGGGATAGTATAGCGCAAAGCCAATCGCATGGCGCATATCCGGTGCGCCCAAATGCGCCATAAAGGCCCCATCCACAAAACCCACAAGCGCATGCACATAAGATTGCGGGTGGACAACAACGTCAATTTCATTCGGCGACAGGTCAAATAATTCTTTTGCTTCTATAACCTCTAAGGATTTATTGAATAAAGATGCACTATCAATTGTGATCCGCTGACCCATGTCCCAATTCGGGTGCGTCGCCGCCTGTTCTGGGGTCGCTTGCGCCATTTGTTCTAAGGTCCAGTCCCGAAATGCGCCGCCTGAGGCCGTGATGACAACCTGTTCAACATGTCTGCGATCTTCGCCTATCAAGGCTTGGAAAATTGCTGAATGCTCACTGTCAACGGGAAGGATCGCTCCGCCCGTTT
>JALRHZ010000088.1 GCA_023259435.1 Paracoccaceae bacterium
AGGCCGGCCAAATGCAGTTTACACAGATGATTGCCGAGGTCTTTGGATATGACATGTCGCGGGGCCGTATAGACAAAGCTGTGCATCCCTTTAGTTCGGGGTCAGGCAATGATGTGCGCATTACAACACGCACTTCCATCACAAATCCGCTGGATTGCATTTACTCAACGATCCACGAAGTGGGCCATGCCACCTATGAGCAAAACATAGATCAGGCGTATAACTTTACACCGGCAGGCGAGGGGGCCTCGATGGGCGTTCACGAAAGCCAGAGCCGGATTTACGAAAACCAACTGGGCCGGTCTGAGGCGTTTACCAGTTGGATGTTTGGCAAAATGCGCGACGCCTTTGGTGATTTTGGTATCCAGACCGAGCGCGATTTTTATCGTGCGGTCAACTCGGTTTCAAATGGTTATATCAGAACCGAAGCGGATGAGCTGCAATATAACTTGCACGTGATGCTGCGGTTCAATTTGGAACAGCGTCTGATTTCCGGAGATTTGAAAATTAAAGACCTAGAAGCCGCATGGAACGATACCTTCCTTTCAGACTTTGGATTTGCTGTGGATCGTCCTTCGAACGGTCTTTTGCAGGATGTGCATTGGTCTGAGGGTTTGTTCGGGTATTTCCCAACCTACTCTTTGGGGAATGTATTTGCGGGATGTTTGTTCGAGAAAATAAATGCGGAGTTGCCACAGTTTGAGGCATCGATGGCAAGTGGGGATCTGACTGGTCCTTTGGCTTGGCTAAAGGACAATGTGCAGGTTTATGGGAAATCAAAACAGGGCGCGGATGTAATCAAAGACGCAATCGGAAAATCTCCGAGTTCCGCTCCTCTCGTGGCCTATCTCACGCGCAAATTCTCGGATTTGTATGAACTATAGTTTTATTCTTCAATGTTTATTCCTCGCATCGAAAGCAATAATGCCGCGCAAATTATGAGGAATAAAGCCGGTTGATTGCTCATGTCGAAGAGAGACGGAAACCAGAAATTGCAGTTTAATAAAACAAACCCATAGGTTGCTGTCAGACCGGCAAGCCAGACAAAATTTTGAACAAAAAGATGTGCAACGCCAACAAGAACGGCACATATGGCCAAAAACGCATGAACTTGGTCGAGTGGCGTTAGATTGGCAAATAGACCGTCTGTTTCTGTTTTTTTCCAAAAAGGGTCACCAAAGGCAAGCACTAGATAGAGAGAGGTGAATATAGCCACCAAGGTGACTACCATGCGTACTAGGTCTTTCAACGATCATGGCCCTTTTGTTTGTTACTACTCGATATTTTCTATCGACCTATACCGTAGCACTTTTAGTCAGGTTTGAATATTAACAGCCGTGTTTAACACTTTAGGGGGACGTGTGGATCTGATGTCAAAATGAACTTGCATCAATTTCGTATGTAGTCATTTGATTTTGCTTTTTATGCCAATTAAAAATGGGCTTTGGTCCAAGTGACGCAAAGCCCACCTAAAATTCAAATTAATCGTTGTCTGTGCGGAGTGCTGCGCGGAAGGCGATATTAATGATAGAATGGCGTAAAAATTCTTTTTCGCTAAGGCGTCCGTCACGGTCTTCATCCGCTTGGAAAAAGTCTGCTGTCATTGCACGCTGTTGCTCGCCTGCTGTCAAAAGCTGATCGTCGTTGCGATCCCATAGATCGAATAGGATTTTGAGGGCAGTGTTGTACCGATCTCCACGGTCGCTATCCTCGGCAACATTAGAAAATCCAAAGTCCCATGTTTTATACTCATCCCAGCTGATGACGGCATTGTCGTCATAGTCCATCGAGACGAAAACGTTTGCGCCGAATTCCTGTTCTTCAGTCAAGCTGAGGTAACCATCGCCGTTGGCGTCCACGCTTTGAAATGCAAGACGTGCCAATTCGCGGCCTTCGGTGGTTTGCGCCTGAACAGTGCCGGCAACAGATGCCGCGACAATCAAAGATGCCGCAAGTGATTTCATACACATAATTAGTCCTTACCTACTTTCGTTTATATGTATACGATATTGGTATAGGTTTCACTCTTGCAATAGCAAATTTAACACTAGCAACAAAAAGGCGGAAAATGCCGCAGCCAAACCCCCATTAAACGTGTCTATTCAATGGGGGCACATGTTTGGCGTTGTACTTTAAACCTCGGCCTCTTCTTCATCACCTTGATCAACGATCCGCGCAACGGTGACGACTGTTTCATCCTTGCCTGTGTTGAACACTTTGACGCCGCCAGCACTGCGCGAGCGGAAGGAAATCCCGTCAACGGGAACGCGAATGGATTGACCTTTGGACGTTGCAAGCATGATTTGATCTTGCATCTCGACAGAGAAAGAGGCCACGAGTTCGCCACCGCGCATCGTTTTCTCCATTGCGGTCACGCCCATTCCACCGCGTCCGCGGACAGGGTAGTCGTGGCTTGAGGACAGTTTCCCAGACCCATTCGCCGTAATCGTCAGAATAAGGTTTTCCGCCTCTGCCATTTCGTCAAACCGTTCACGCGAAATAGAGGCGTTTTCAACGGTCTCATCGTCTGATCCATCCTCTTCCTCAGCGACACCCGCCAAGGCGCGCCGCATTTTCAGATAGGCTGTGCGCTCTTCAGCGGTTGCGTCAAAGTGGCGAATGATGGACATGGAAACAACACGGTCCGTGTCACCCAATTTGATCCCGCGCACGCCCGTGGACTTGCGGCCTTTGAATACGCGTACATCGGTGGTCGAAAAGCGGATAGCGCGGCCAGAGTTGGTGACCAACATCACGTCGTCATCTTCATTTGCGATGCGTGCATTGACCAACTCGACACCTTCTGGAAGGTCCATGGCAATCTTGCCGTTTGAGCGCACGTTTGTGAAATCCGAAAGCGCGTTTCGGCGAACATCCCCCGCCGACGTGGCGAAAACAATCTGCAAGTTGTCCCAATCGTCTTCGGGGGCATCGACAGGCATGATTGCCGCGATAGAGACCCCTGTTGGGATAGGAAGGATATTAACAACCGCTTTACCCTTTGACGTTCTGCTGCCTTGGGGCAGGCGCCAAGTTTTCAACTTATAGGCCATGCCGTCCGTGGTAAAGAACAACAGCTGGGTATGCGTGTTGGCCACAAACAAAGATGTCACGGCATCTTCGTCTTTGGTCTGCATCCCTGATAGGCCTTTGCCGCCGCGACGTTGCGCACGGAAATCCGCCAAAGGCGTCCGTTTGATGTAACCACCGGCTGTAATGGTCACAACCATGTCTTCGCGTTCAATCAGGTCTTCATCGTCCATATCGCCAGACCAATCGACGATTTCGGTACGACGTGGAACAGAGAATTGATCTTTTACTTCGTGAAGTTCGGTCGAGATGATCGACATGATCCGCTCGCGTGACCCTAGAATTTCAAGGTATTCACGGATTTTACCGGCCAGTTCCTGAAGCTCGTCTGTGACTTCTTTAACGCCGATTTGTGTCAAACGCTGCAAGCGTAATTCGAGAATGGCGCGTGCCTGTGTTTCAGATAGGTAATATGTCCCATCCTCATTCATTTTATGGGTCGGATCATCGATCAGCTGGATGTATTCAGCGATGTCATGTGCCGGCCAACGGCGGGTCATTAATTTTTCACGCGCTTCTGCTGCGTCTGCGGATCCGCGAATGGTTGCGACCACTTCATCCACATTGGACACCGCGACAGCCAAGCCACACAAGATGTGACTGCGCTCGCGCGCTTTGCGCAGCTCATAGGCCGTGCGGCGCGCGACGACTTCTTCGCGGAACGAGATAAAGTTGGTCAAAAACGTGCGTAGGGTCAACTGCTCGGGCCGGCCGCCGTTCAGCGCCAGCATGTTACAGCCGAAAGAGGTTTGCATCGGTGTAAAGCGGAACAACTGGTTCAGAACGACTTCGGCGGTCGCATCACGTTTCAATTCCACAACAACACGCACACCATTGCGATCAGACTCGTCCTGAACGTGCGATACGCCTTCTACGCGTTTCTCACGAACCTGTTCTGCGATCTTTTCAATAAGCGAGGCCTTGTTCACCTGATAGGGGATTTCATCAAGGATGATAGCAAAGCGGTCCTTGCGAATTTCCTCGACGCGGGTTTTGGCGCGGATGATGACACTGCCACGGCCTTCTAGATAGGCTTTGCGCGCGCCAGAGCGACCCAACATAATGCCGCCCGTTGGAAAATCGGGTCCAGGTACGTATTGGATCAGATCCTCGGACGACAGATCAGGATTGTCGATCAATGCAAGGGTCGCATCCACAACCTCGCCTAAGTTGTGTGGCGGAATGTTGGTGGCCATCCCCACCGCGATACCGCCCGCACCATTGACCAACATATTCGGGAACCGCGCCGGCAAAACCGTGGGTTCGCGGTCTTTGCCGTCATAGTTGTCTTGGAAATCTACGGTATCTTTGTCGATATCGGCCAAAACAAAGGCGGCGGGTTTGTCCATGCGCACTTCGGTATAGCGCATTGCCGCAGGGTTATCTCCATCCATCGAGCCAAAGTTACCTTGCCCATCCAGCAAGGGCAGGGACATGGAAAAGTCTTGTGCCATACGCACCAAAGCATCGTAAATCGCGCTGTCGCCGTGGGGGTGGTATTTCCCCATGACGTCCCCGACAGGGCGCGCCGACTTGCGATAGGATTTTTCATGCGTGTTCCCAGTCTCGTGCATCGCATACAGAATGCGTCTGTGAACAGGCTTTAATCCGTCTCGAAGATCAGGAATGGCACGGCTTACGATCACGCTCATGGCGTAATCGAGATAGGATGTTTTCATCTCATCAATGATGGAAACAGATGGCCCGTCGTATGCCATTTTTTGCGGGAGGTCGTCTTCGTTTTCTGGGGTCTCAGGTGTATCAGTCACGTTTGGATGCTCGAGCTTTGTTTGCGCTATATTTTGTTCTGATACCTATAGCAGACCATGCATATGGTATGCAATGGCAAAGGTTCGAAAGCCCTCGAAAGGACTTTCGCCTAAGTGTATGATATGTTTGAAAAACCTGTCAGGTCGTAAATATCATTGCCCTTGGATGCGGGTATATTTTGACCCTTCCAATGTTGCGCCAACTTTGAGGCCTGCTTGGCCAAAGATAACAGCGAAAACTGGCGCCAGTGCAGTATTGGTATCCATGCGAAGGTTTCCGCCCATATCGCGGATCGCGTATTCAATATCGCCGCCTGCGGACCACCCTGCAGAGTTTCGGAAATTGTTGAGGGCTTCATCCGTCATGAAATACAAGACATGACCGTATTGCTGTGCCCCGATTTGAAACCCAAAGGTTGCCGAGGTCGCGACATAGTAATCTTGGATATCACCATCAATGACCAAAGCGCCGCGCCCATAAGACCCGCCAAGGCCAAACCCGGCCTCTGTCATTAAGGGCATCACAAGAGCGCCTGAGGCCTTGCTTTCAAGTTGCCGCAAATTTGGGAACTCTTGATAGAGCGTTGACATGGTGTGACCAACTCTTTGGTCAATCTGTGCGGTGTTGGCCGCAAATGGATTGGTTATTTGCGGCGCTGCGCATCCTGCAACAGCCAAAGCCGCAACGGCGGTCACAAAGTGACGACGTGTAAAACGGGACATACTGCTCTTCCTTTTTTGCGGCTATCATACATCCAAGACGGCCCCTTGTCACGCGCATTAGACGGGCCTTGGCATGCCTTTGGTTACTTCAGGCGTTTTGCGGCCTCTGGCGCGAAATAGGTCAAGATCCCATCGCATCCTGCGCGCTTAAAGCACATGAGGCTTTCCATGATTACTTTGTCCGCATCTAGCCATCCGTTTTGGATGGCCGCTTGGATCATAGCGTATTCACCGGACACTTGATAGGCATAGGTGGGAACGGCGAATTGATCTTTGACGCGGCGACAAATGTCCAGATACGGCATACCGGGTTTGACCATGACCATATCGGCACCTTCGTGCAGATCCCGCGCCACCAGACGAAGCGCCTCATCCGAGTTGGCAGGATCCATTTGATAAGTGGTTTTGTCGCCTTTCAATGCCCCAGACGCGCCAACCGCATCCCGAAACGGACCATAAAACCCAGATGCATATTTGGCGGCATAAGAAAGCAACATAACATTGTGGTGCCCATGCGCCTCCAGTGCGTCGCGCAATGCGCCAATGCGGCCATCCATCATATCGGAGGGGCCAATGATATCCGCACCAGCCTCAGCTTGGCTCAGTGCTTGCTTGACCAGTGCCTCAACGGTGCGATCATTGACGATTTCACCGTTTTCCACAAAGCCATCGTGACCGTTGATGTTATAGGGATCAAGGGCCACATCCGTCATAATTGCGATGTCAGGTGCTGCTTTTTTGATGGCGCGTGTTGCGCGATTGGATAGATTGTCTGGGTTCCATGCCTCTGAACAGCATTCTGTTTTGAGGGACGGATCGGTATAAGGAAACAGGCAAATGGCAGGGATGCCTAGGTCTTGTGCCTCTTTGGCGGCCTCTGCGATCAGGTCAACGGACCGACGGACGACACCAGGCATAGAGGCCACGGGCTGTTCGACACCTTCACCATCGCATACAAAAACTGGCCAAATTAGATCGCCTACCGTTAGGTGATTTTCACGCGTCAAGGCACGTGTTGCCCCAGATTGACGGGTGCGACGTAAACGCGTTTTCGGAAAATCAGCAACAATCGGAGTTTTCATGCGGGCCTCATTAGAATAGATGCTACTTTGTGTCATGGAATATCGCAGGCCACAAGTGGCTGCAACGCAAGGATAAATGACGTTGGTTATTAATAACGCAAAAGTGGGGGGTATTTTGTGTTAATTTCTTCTCTGCATTGGAGCCCATTTACCAGTGGATGGTATTGGCTAATCACTCTGATCATGTGGGCAGCCCTGTCGCATCACATTCTATCGGTTCAGTTCTATGCGTTGCAGTTTGCCAAGCGAACAAAAGACACAGACCTCCAGTCGAATTTGCTGCACGCGATAAGACTTGCCGCCCAGCGCAACGGTATCATGTATCCTAAAGGTGTTCATCCGATAGCGGCTTTGGTGCTTGGATTTGCATTCGGTTTTTTGGCCTTTGTCTCTATTGTCCAAGGTATCTTGTGGCTGCAGGGGGTCTTGTTTTTGGTGGCGCCGCTCACTGTGGTGGGTGGGTTGCGTCTTCGGCTTATCCAAAGTATCTCGGGCGACAATTCGGATTTTGAAACGGTTTACCACAAAATCTTTTGGCATCGCCTTGGCGTTTTAACGTTCGGGGCTTTTGTCCTGTTTTCCCAAGCCTTTTGGGGTGTCGTGTTACAAGTTCTTTAAAGGCGCTTTTGCAAAGAGTGAGAAAATGAAAAACCCCATGCATATCACCGTCGGCGGCGCGCCAGAAGGGTTCGATGCCACGGTCCTGATCAAAGAGGTGCAATCGCACGGTGCGGTTGTCCATATCGCGCGCGATGACAAACGTGCACAGGCGATGATCGAGGCGTTGAACTTTTTCGCGCCCGCACTGCCTGTGTTTTACTTTCCGGCATGGGACTGTTTGCCATACGATCGTGTCTCACCCAACGCAGATATATCAGCCGCGCGCATGGCGGTTTTGGCCGCGCTGGTGCATGAGCTTCCAAAGCAATACATCTTGGTGACCACATTAAACGCAGCGACCCAACGGGTTCCTGCACGAGACATTCTAAAAGGAGCTGCGTTTACCGGTGTCGTGGGCGGACGGGTCGATGAAAAGGGATTGCGGGACTTTCTCGTGCGTATGGGATTTTCCCAAGCGCCCACAGTGGTCGAGCCGGGGGATTACGCGATCCGAGGGGGGATCATTGATATCTTTCCACCCGGTCAATCTGGACCGGTGCGCCTTGATCTCTTTGGCGACATCCTAGACGGCGCTCGACGGTTTGATCCTGCAACCCAGCGCACAACCGAAAAGCTAGACAGGGTCGAGTTGGCGCCGGTTTCTGAGGTGATCCTAGATGAAGCGGCGATTACGCGTTTTCGCCAGAATTATCGGATCGAATTCGGTGCGGCCCGCACAGATGATCCCTTGTATGAGGCGGTCAGCGCGGGTCGAAAACATCAAGGAATTGAACACTGGCTTCCATTTTTTCATGACACCCTCGAAACCTTGTTCGATTATGTGCCTAATGTTGTCGTGGCATTGGATTACCAAGTTGATCCTGCGCGCATCTCTCGTTGGGAGGGGATTGTTGATCAATATGAGACCCGCAAACATGCGCTTGATCAAAAGAACCGGATCGATACCGTTTATAAACCCATCGCACCCGAGCTTTTGTATCTTGATGAAACGAGTTGGCAGGCGGCACTCTCATCCCATCGCGTGCTTTCCTTGCATCCTTTGGCGCAGTCCTCTGGTCCCGGAACGATAGACGCGGGTGCGCGCATTGGTCGTAACTTTGCCCCAGAGCGTCAGCAAGAAAGCATAAGTCTTTTTGGCGCCTTGGCGGATCATATCAAGAAAAAGCTGGTGGATAGCGCGGTGGTCATCGCAAGCTATTCCGAAGGGGCGCGCGAACGCTTGTCTGGCTTGATCGAGGATGAAGGCCTTGCCGAAACCATCCATATTCGCGATGGCGCGGGGATCGGAAAGCGCGGTCTGCATCTCGCCGTTTGGGCGCTGGAACACGGGTTCGAGGCCGAAGGTTTGATCGTCATATCCGAACAGGATGTTCTAGGGGACCGGTTGATC
>JALRHZ010000089.1 GCA_023259435.1 Paracoccaceae bacterium
CGATGTCCAGTGCTTGCAACGCGTGCATATCCTTGGCTACAGTTTGGCAAAGATCAGCTTGGTCGGCCGATAAAACGTGAATTGCATAATGCTGCGCATTTGCAAAATACGGATAGCGCCGTGATCCCCGATCCGGGGACCACAACACCAATGGCGGATCCATTGACACAGAGGCAAAGCTATTGGCGACTATGCCGACTGGACCATCGTCAGATGCAACCGTGACAATGGTCACGCCCGTTGCGAATTGACCCAAGGCATTTCTGAACGCACGCTTATTTTCTGCGGTTACGTCAAAGGTCTGTTCCGTATAGTTTTCCAAATGTGCCATATGCGTCATGGGACCTCTGCTCCTAGGGATGCTTCATATAATCCAAACCATGTTTCTCGGTCCAAATCGATTTTCAAAGCGTCTGAAATTGTTCCGATACGATCCAAGTTGTTGGTCCCCATAACAGGCAAAATCTGTGCAGGGTGACGCAACAAAAAGGCCACAGCAACCGCCGCGCGATCAACACCATGTGCGGCCGCGATGTCGTCCATACGCTGTCCCAATTGGCCGCTGTCGGACATAAGGCTACCGCCACCCAAAGGCGACCACGCCATGATTGGGTGACCGTGCTGTTGATGGAAGGCCAAATCGCCATTTGTAAACGGACGAATTTCCGACAACGAAATTTCAATCTGGTTCGTCGCCAAACGCGTCTTCATTGCAGATTGCAACAAATCCCAATCCCACGGACGGAAATTCGACACACCCACACTGTGCACCTTGCCCGACGCCACCAGATCATCCAAGGTCGCCCCCGTTTCGTTGTGATCCATTAATGGATCAGGACGGTGGATCAACAAAAGATCGATTGTGTCGATGTTCATCGCCTTCAAGGACAGATCAACGGACTTTTCAATATGAGCCCGCGACGTGTCATAATATTTGACCTTGGCCGTTTCATACCGGCCCACGGGGGCAACGATATCGCACTTTGTGACGATTTCCATTTTTCCGCGCAAAGACGGGTTCGCCCGCAATGCCGCACCCAAGACATCCTCGGCCGTATAGCCGCCATAAATATCAGCCTG
The DNA here is from genome assembly GCA_023259435.1 of Paracoccaceae bacterium. Classification (GTDB taxonomy): domain Bacteria; phylum Pseudomonadota; class Alphaproteobacteria; order Rhodobacterales; family Rhodobacteraceae; genus JALRHZ01. The sequence goes on from JALRHZ010000089.1 coordinate 1,081, forward strand.
ATCAAACGTGGTGATCCCTTGATCCAAACACGATTGAATTTTCGCCTCTACATGCTCAGGTGCGGTATTGGCATCATCGGCCAACCGCCACATGCCATAGACAATGCGACTAAAGCTAAGGTCATCTGTGATTTGTGTACGAGGCATCATTAGCGGCGTTCTCCTGCACCAAGAGGTGTTGCTGGTGTTCCCTGCGGCACGCGACCATAGGCCTGCGGCAAGGAACAAGTTTTCATCTGAGGAAGCACACGTGCTCCAAAATGTTTTGCTTCATCGATATGAGGATAGCCCGATAAGATAAACGCGCGCATCCCCATTTTGTGATAGTTTTCAAGCTTGCTTAGAACCTGATCTGTGGACCCAACCAAAGCCGCTCCACAGCCCGAGCGTGCGCGCCCGACACCTGTCCATAGGTTCGGTTCAATAAACCCATCATCATCGGCAATTTCGCGATTGTGCGACTGATGGCTCACACCTAATGATTTGGAATCCAAAGCGCGATTGCGGATCGCCTCGCCTTTTTCGTCGTCCAGTTTCGACACGATATAATCAGCATATTCACGGGCCTCAGCTTCTGTATCACGCACGATGACGTGCACCCGCAAACCGTAATCCAATGTCCGGCCATACCGTTCGGCAACCGAATTCACGGCCTTCATCCGACCTGCGAGGTCTTCTTCTTTTTCAGGCCACATTAAATATACATCGCAATGCTGACCGCACAGCTCAAGCGCATCAGGCGAGTAGCCCCCAAAATACAGCAACGGACCACCCGTTTGATACGGGCGCACAGGATCAGTTGTCAGGCCCGCAAAGTCATAAACTTCGCCCTGATAATTGATCTCATCCTGCGTCCAAGCCTGTTTCAAAATTTCCACCACCTCACGGGACCGTTGATACCGATAGGGGCTTGGCGCTGTTTCACCCGGAAAGTCAGATGAAATAATATTAACGGTCAAACGCCCCTCTAGCATGTGATCTAGTGTGGCAATTGTCCGTGCCAACATGATTGGCTGCATTTCTCCGCATCGAACGGCTGCAAGCAGATTTATGTTGGACGTAATCGGCGCACATCCCGCGACAAAGCTAAGGGTATCTTGACCAACCTGATAGGAAGACGGGCATAAGATATTGCGAAATCCTTGCGCTTCGGCTGTTTTCACAATCTCCGAGCAATGCGCCCAAGAAGATCTCAGATCGCCGTCAGGCACACCTAGAAATTGATAATCATCAGAACACAAAGCCGAAAACCACGAGACCTCAGAGGCATCAAGGTCAGGCGATGTAATTGGAACCACGGTCATAGTCTACCCTTTTCAATATGTCCGACCGAACCGGTCAGAATCTGCTTGACTTTGCGCACAGATAACAGTGTTTATGGCGCGGATCAATGGTGTATCAATTTTTGCACAAGACACGAACGGGAAAAATGTACACACGGCAGACAACGACAACGTCTCTACCGATTTACGTTCAGATCAGCGAATTGCTGATCCGTGAAATCGCGGCTGGTCGTCTGCCAAATGGAAGCCGCCTTCCCCCTGAACGCGACCTTGCAAAAACCTATGGGATATCTGTCAGAACCCTTAGAAAGGCACTTGTGATCCTAGAAGAGAAAAACGTTCTCGAGCGTATCCAAGGATCCGGCAACTACGTTCGTGCGCACACGAGTATCAACAGTGTCTATTCCATGTTCCGTTTGGAATTGCTGAATGGCGGCGGCTTGCCCACCGCTCGCGTTCTTGAGGTTGAGACACTAGACAAACCCGATGACCTCCCCGCTTTTGGCAAATCAGATCGCGCTGCCCGCATCCGCCGTTTACGGTTTTTAAACCAGACACCAATCGCAGTCGAAGAAATCTGGATAGATGCCAGCGCAGGACGGGTGGATCCGAACAAATTATTGGATTCGCTCTATGAGTTTTACAAAAAAGAGCTTGGGCTATGGATCTCGCGGGCCGAAGACTATGTCTCTATTGGACAAACGCCCGATTGGGCGCCTGCAGAATTTCACCCAAAGGCTGGCGCGCCTGTTGGGTATATCACGCGGTTCGGCCATTCGGACCAAAAAGGATCAATCGAATTTTCGCGCACATGGTTCGACCCTGAACGGGCGCATTATGTACAGCGGCTAACCTAAGGATGAACAAATGACAGGTTTAACACACTACGGCATTATCGGCTGCGGCATGATGGGCCATGAACACATCAAAAACATTGCACTTTTGCCCGACACACAAGTGTCTGTGATTTTTGAGCCCGACACAGAAATGGCGGCAGAGGCGGCCCGCCTTGCCCCAAATGCCGTGTTTGCGGATAGCATCCAAAACCTTATGGCGCACCCAGAGCTTGACTGCATCGTGATCGCCAGTCCGAACTTTCGCCATGTCGAACAACTTGTGGAAATTGCATCCCATCGCGCCGTGCCTATCTTGGTGGAAAAACCCCTCTTCACGAGCCTTGAACAATTAGAGGCATTGAATACGTTTACCGAAACTTACTCGGCACCCGTTTGGGTGGCGATGGAATATCGCTATATGCCCCCGATTGCTGCGCTTTTGGACTGTGTCCACGGCGAAACTGGTGGCTTGAAAATGCTGACCATCCGCGAACATCGTTTTCCCTTCCTGCACAAAGTGGGGGATTGGAACCGGTTCAATCACAAAACCGGAGGTACGTTCGTTGAAAAGTGCTGTCACTTTTTCGATCTGATGCGCCTATGCATCGGGGCAGAGCCGGTACATGTGATGGCCTCAGGCGGACAAGATGCAAACCATCTGGACGAGACTTATGAAGGTCAGACGCCGGATATTTTGGACAACGGATATGTGATTGTCGATTTTGACAACGGCGCACGTGCGATGTTGGAATTGTGCATGTTCGCAGAAGGCGCGACCTATCAAGAAGAGGTCTCGGCTGTTGGACCAAAGGGCAAAGTCGAAGCATTGGTTCCTGGACCGGGGCGGTTCTGGCCAGAGCATCTGGGCGAGGCTCCAATTCCGAAATTGATCGTCAGCCCACGGTCCCCAAAAGGGCCCGAAATTCGTGACATCCCTGTTGATCCAACATTGCTAGAGGCCGGTGATCATAATGGATCCACGTTTTATCAGCACAAGGGTTTCCTTGAATTGGTGCGCGGCGAACGGGCCGCTCCGGATGTTTCTTTGAACGACGGGCGTTTGGCGGTACTTATGGGCATGGCGGCGCAAATTTCTATAGCTGAAAAGCGCGTTGTCACACTAGCAGAACTTGAAACCGCATAAATCAGGGGCACCCAATGGCCAATATCATTTTTGATCTTGATGGCACCTTGATTGACAGTGCAGCCGACATTCAAAGCGCTGTTAACAAGATGCTGGACGATATTGGCCAGCCCGCCCTTGATTTGCCAACTGTGATATCCTTTATCGGTCAAGGTGTGCCGCGACTTGTTGAACAGGTCATGGATCACCTTGATCTTTCACACCGCGATCATTCTGCATTAACCCAGAGTATGTTGGCACATTACACCGCAGCCCCACACGATCAGACCTCGGTTTTTTCGGGCGTAACGCATGCGTTGCACGCCCTCGCCCAAGCCGGACATCGTCTGGGCATTTGCACCAACAAGCCTTACGCGCCTGCGCTTGGGTGTTTGGACGCATTGGGCCTAAGCCCCTATTTCGACGTTGTAGTTGGTGGCGATAGCGTGGCGGTTAAAAAACCAGATCCGGCGCACCTCTTTGCCTGCGCGCAGATGCTTGGGGGTGGTCCGATCCTCTTTGTCGGAGACAGCGACGTTGATGCAGAAACCGCCAAGCGCGCAGGGGTGCCATTTCTTTTGTTCACACAAGGGTATCGAAAAGCAGAAATTACAGATCTCTATCACACCGCTGCATTTGACTCGTACAGCAACTTTGACGGTCTCGTACGAAAGGTGCTGTCGACTTAGCACTCTTCGACAATTTTCTTATGACGCCGCGCAAAAATTGGCAAAAACGCTAAATATCCAAGGCTCATCACAGTCAAGGTTTCCCAAGGATAGATCAAAAGCGATGCAATGAGTATGATCATCATTGGCACAACAATAAACATATAGGCCGAGGGAATTCTAAAGGATTTCAAGGAAATCGTTGGAATTTGCGACACGGCCAAGAACCCGCAGAAAATCAAATACGCCGAGACAAGCGCCGGAGTTCGGGTCACAAATGAAAAATCCAATAAGTAGAGATAGACAGGCAAAAGTGTCAGCAAGGCCAAGATCGGCGCAGGCACACCTTGGAAGGTTTTTGACGGCTCAGCGCTATCAATGGCGTTAAACCGCGCCAGTCGAAAGGCACAACAGGCGGCAACCACCATAATCGCCACCCACGTGAAATCGACACGTGTGGATTGGCTGAACAATGACAAATGCAGGATAAGGCCAGGCGCAATGCCAAAGTTAAAAAAATCCGCCAAGGAATCCAACTCTTTGCCGATGCGTGACGATGAATTCAATGCGCGTGCAACACGTCCATCCAACCCGTCTAGTACCATCGCAAGGACCAAGGCGATGACAGCCAAATCAACACGCCCATCCAAAGCAAATCGAACCGCGGTGAGACCAACACATACCGCACCCAATGTCATCAAATTAGGCAAAAGCATCAAAGGCCGAATTCGGCCTTTGGGTTGGGCAAGATCGCGATCCAAATCTTCGGTCATTTAGAAATTCCCACACGCGCTTCGGATTGATCCAGATGCGCCAAAATGGTTTCACCGGCAACGGTCGTCTGGCCCAAGCATACCGCAGGTCCAACCCCTTTGGGCAAATAAATATCAAGACGGCTTCCGAAACGGATTAATCCAAAACGATCACCAGCGGCGATTGTGTTTCCCTCTTCCACGAAACACACAATCCGACGTGCCACGAGACCGGCAATTTGAGTAATTCCAATTTTCACACCATCACTACGGGTTATTGTGATTGAATTGCGCTCGTTGTGCTCGGACGCCTTGTCCAAGGATGCATTCAAAAACTTACCATGGTGGTAGGTGACATTGGTCACGATGCCATCAATACACGCACGGTTCACGTGGCAATTGAACACGTCCATGAAAACAGACACACGGGTCAACGGCTCATCACCCAATCCCATTTCCGCGGGGGGTGTGACGTCTTGGATCAACGACACGACACCATCGGCGGGGGAAATGACAAAGTCCTCGCCCTGCGGAACCGATCGAACGGGATTACGGAAAAAGTAATAGCACCATACCGTGACGCCCAATCCGACCCAAAATAAGGGCGCCCAAATCATCCCAAGGACAACTGCGATCCCTGCAAAAATTGCAACAAACTTGCGTCCCTCAGGATGCATTGGAACGATCACCGAATCCATTACTCTCATGTTCTGACCACCTATTTTCAAACTAGATCGGCACCTACCACGTCCCTAATGCTAGGCCAAGATGAATAATGGTCCCCTGCTTGTACAGGTGCGTGTGATTTACAAACCATATAATTGTGTGTTTCATTCTAAATTATCGCAGCAAGACGAGAGTAAATCCACATGATCAGTGACCCCAATGAATACTTCTCAGATGGGTGCGGGCGATGTTCCAAATTTCGCACTCTTGACTGCAAAGTCCACATATGGCGCGAGGGGTTGAGCACACTCCGTGAGATTTGCCTTGGAAAAGGCCTCGTCGAAGAGGCCAAGTGGGGGCATCCATGCTATACCCTGAACGGCAAGAACGTTGTTATCTTGGGCGCATTCAAAGAGGATTTTCACCTATCCTTTTTCAAGGCCAGTTTGATGAAAGACCCAGATGGTCTTTTGACAAAGCGTGGAAAACACACTCAAACGAATTCCATTTTCTCTTTCACTGACAATGCCGCGCCAAACGCGCAACGGGATGCTATCTCTCGCTATCTGGATGAGGCAATTGAAATTGAAAATTCAGGTCAAAAGCCAATCAAAAAGACAGTAAATTTTGAAACACCCCAAGAGCTTTTACAAGCGATGGATGACGATCCTGAATTGGCCGAAGCCTTTAGCGCACTGACCCCAGGACGGCAGCGCGGATATTGCATGACCATTGGAGATGCAAAACAAAGCCAAACGCGCATAAACCGAATTGCGAAATATCGTGACAAGATCCTTGCCGGCCGTGGTTTTAACGAACGTTAGGTTCTTGATCCTGAAAACATTCACCTTGCGGCGATTTCGGGCTTGCCTCTTGGGAAATTAATCGCATTGTTCCCATCAAAATGGAGGAACCTTATGACTAAGACAATCGTAAATAGCTGGAACGAGTGGGATCCGCTAAAGCATGTAATCGTAGGCCGCGCCGATGATTGCCACATTCCACCAGAAGAGCCCGCACTTGACGCCAAAGTCCCAGAGGATAGCGACATGCGCGGACAGTGGGGACGCCGCCCCCAAGAGACCATTGATCGCGCGAATGAGTTGTTGGACAACTTTGCATCGATGTTGGAAAAGCGCGGCGTTCGCGTGGATCGCCCGACACCGATTGATTTCTCGCAACCTGTGACAACGCCCGATTTTCACACAGATAGCCAATTTGGCTGTATGCCACCACGCGATGTCTTGTTAACTGTCGGGAGCGAAATTCTAGAAGCCACAATGTCTTATCGCTGTCGCTGGTTTGAATACCTCTGCTATCGCCCCTTGATGCAGCAATATTGGAACGAAGACCCGAATTTCCGTCATGAAGCCGCGCCAAAGCCCCGTTTGACCGACGCAGATTATCACCCTGATTACCTGTCGGAGAAAATTGGTGTTGAAAAACGCTTGCAATGGGCTGCGGAAAAATTCTTTGTAACGACCGAAGAAGAGCCCCTCTTTGATGCCGCAGACGTGTTGCGGTTTGGCAAAGACCTTGTGGTGCAACATGGGTTTACGACCAACGAAAAAGGGATCGAATGGATCCGTCGCCACTTTCCAGATCACCGTGTCCACGCTGTTAACTTTCCGGGTGACCCTTATCCAATCCACATTGACGCGACCTTTACGCCATTGCGTCCGGGGTTGATCCTGAACAATCCACAGCGTCGCTTGCCCGAAGAGCAACGCAAAATGTTCCACGATAACGGATGGGACATTGTGGATGCGGCACAACCCGCGCACAATGCGCCACCTCCTTTGTGTTATTCCTCAGTTTGGCTGTCGATGAACGTCCTTGTACTTGATCCAAAAACCGTCTGTGTTGAAAAATCAGAGGTCTATCAAGCAGAACAGATGGACAAACTCGGGATGGAAGTGGTCGAAGTTGAACTTCGTGACGCTTATGCCTTTGGGGGCGGCCTACATTGCTGTACCGCGGATGTCTATCGCGAAGGCACATGCGAAGA
>JALRHZ010000008.1 GCA_023259435.1 Paracoccaceae bacterium
TGGCCGGTGATCGTCTCCCTTAGGACAAACTGCACCACCATGAAAATCGTCAAAACAAACATCAAGACAAGCAATAGGCCTGTCATCGCGTCGACAAAGCCCGGCCAGATTGCCGCCTGAAACCTTTGACCTGTACGTCGGGAAAGCGCCATTCAACGTTTACCTTGTCTCTGAAAAATCATCGGTTGCACGAACAATAGCTTGCGTTAACGAAGAAATTTCGGCACGCAAGGCCGCCACAGTTTCGGCACGACCTGCCGCGATCTCTTCGGTCATCCGCAACATTTGGACGTCGATTGAGCGTAGCCTCATACGGCTTTCTGCATCCACAGCTTCGGCTTTTTCCAATGCGCCCAATACTTGGACAAGGCTTTCTTGAGACTGTACCAACCTTTCAAGGGACGATGTGGTCGGCTGCTGCGCTTCAAGACGGTCAGCGACGCGGTCTAATGTGCTTGCCAATGTCCCTAGTTTTTCATCCAACATTGATCGCGACACATCAGATTGCATGAAAATTGTCTGCATTGCATCAATCTGTTCCGAGACTTGATCAAGCACAGCAGCAACCATGCCTTGTTCGGTCATTGCATCGCCATCGCCCGAGGCAAACCCAAGTCGGGTTATGGACGACAACCACTCTTCGAGTTCGCGATAAAATCGGTTTTGGCCATGGCCCGCAAAAAGCTCGAGCAGGCCAACAACCAATGATCCTGCAAGTCCTAATAAGGATGACGCAAAGGCCACGCCCATACCATCAAGTTGGCTCTCTAAGCCATCCATCAACCGCCCGAACAGCATCGCACCGCTTTCCCCATCTTGCGGGGCAAGTGAGCGAATAGTTTCAACCAAAGCCGGAACCGTAGTGGCAAGGCCATAGAATGTGCCCAATAGTCCCAAAAAGATTAGCAAATTGACGATGTATCGTGTGACTTCGCGCGCTTCTTCAACGCGCGTTGCAACCGAATCCAAAATAGACCGTGTCGAAGAGGCCGCAATTTGGGTCTTGACCCCGCGTGACCGCAAAAGATTGGCAAGAGGCGCCAACAACCGCGGCGCTTTTTTGGAGGCACTTGATGGATCCGTCGCAAACCCTTCGAGCCAGCGGACAGAATAGATCAGCTGAAAGACTTGGGCGAAACAGCTGAGGACGCCGACGAAAAACACGAGCGTTATGGTTCCGTTAAACCATACATTCGACATGAAAATCGGCAGAACCTGAGGTAGCGCCACAAATATCCCAAAGGCAACCAGCCCAACAACACTGAGCATTACGACAATTTGTCGGAACGGCTGTGAAAAATGTAATTTGGCCTCAAGGTCAGGCGCTTTCACCCGTTTTGGGGCAATTGGGGCAGAAGTTTCCGTCATCTCTTCCTCATTATGAACCTAGGCCTGATCGGATACCAAAGTCCGAACCTTTGTATCCAACCATTGCAGATCTTGATCAAAAATTCCAAGATCATTTAGATGAGCAACTGTATTAAATAGATATTCGGTGTTTGGGCCACGCCCGCCGACCGCCTTCCAAATCACATCTGCCTGTGTCTCAAGGGATAAGTTGCAATATTGGGCGTGGTCGGGATCTATGATATACGTCACGGCTTGGACGTCCTCATCCCCGAGATTTACGGTCAAAATGCGTTCTAGGTATGCCGAAGACACAAGCTCACGCTCTCGCAGATAGGCAAGGGTGTCTTCTTCGGCGCCGGGCTGGACGCGAAACGCAACCCCGTCACAATATTCTTTGGGCTGATAATCAAGGGCAAGAACCAATCCAGGCTCTTCGACGGTTCCGCGATGATGGATAGACCACATGCAAAAACTACGCTGATAGTTCATCAAGCGCCCTAGTTTTTTCTCTGCCACCGGAAACCCGGGATTCCATAATAATGACCCGTATCCAAAAACCCACATGCTGCCCTCTGGTATCGCTGCTTGGACCCTAGTAAACTGCATTTTGGATTTGGTCAAAGAGGTGTGGCGTGAAGCAACTTATATTTACAATGATCATCGCTTCGATCGTTTGGTTCGGCGCGTGGTTTTGGAACGCGGGCACCAATATCAACCGCTTTGAAAACTGGGCCGCAGCCCAAAATAACGCCGACACCGTACTGGGCTATTCAGGCGTTGACCAAAACGGGTTTCCAAATCGATATGACCTTGAAATAAGCGCGCCAGTCTTGGCCATACAGGGCATGCCAGAAATCTCTTTGCCATTTGTACAAATCATGCGGCTGGTTTACGTCTCTGATCACTGGATCGTCGCTTTGGCGAACTCTCTGACTGTGGGATCGCATCAGGTGGCTCTGTCTGATGCAAAAGCCTCGGTGGTACGCGAAGACGCGTCAATCCGTGTTAACGTCGAGATTGAACAAATTGCATCACGCGGGGTCGCATTGGAAAATGTCTTTGCCGCTACCCTTTGGACCGGCTCTGAAACAAAACGGTATGTCCAAATTGGATCGAGCGACGATATAAATTTCGTCCGAATAGAATTTGACCCAGTCCCCGCACGGCAAAGCAATATTTTGAGACAGATCCTAGATGTATGTCAGCCAACTCCTTTTTCCGTGACAGATGTTGATGGGGCCATCCTTGATGGGCAGATCCTAGAGGGGTGTGCGCTTGAAATTTACGAAATATACGCACCGGAAAAAGCGAGAGCCGTATTGGAACGCGTCGCGCGTCTGTCGCCTGCGTTTGATCCAGCTGAAGGTTTCCAAATTAAAGACGGTTTAGTGATGCAAAACGCCCGCCCAGTTGGGCAGGCGTATCGCGAATGATGGATAACGTAACATCTATTCGGGTATCTTCTACGTTAATAAATACAACTATGAAGACAGTATTACGTGAGTAGTAATACTCTGACCATACACGCTTTAGACGAATTTTTCAAAAAATAGTTTCTTTCTGCGTCAATTTGCAATTTTCTGCTGATGACGAGATCAAGGAGTAAACATGTCAAGTTTAGCTCATAACACAATTTGTGATGTGGCCGGCCTGAAAGTAGGCCATGCACATGATCCAGTTTTGAAATCCGGAACAACTGTGATTTTGTCAGACACACCTATGACCGCGGCCGTTCACGTGATGGGCGGCGCTCCAGGGACGCGGGAAACCGATTTATTGCATCCTGACAAAACTGTACAAAGTGTGGATGCCATCGTCTTGTCGGGAGGGTCTGCCTTTGGCCTTGATGCGGCAAGTGGTGTGATGAACGCGTTACGACAAGATGGGCGCGGATTTTCCGTTGGCCCCGCGCGGGTGCCGATTGTTCCCGCCGCGATCCTGTTTGATTTGCTCAACGGCGGTGACAAAACATGGGATCACTCGCCGTATTTTTCTTTGGGAGAACAGGCGTATCGGAACGCAGCATCTAAATGCGACATTGGCACGGTGGGCGCGGGTTTTGGCGCACTATGCGGCGCGACCAAGGGGGGATTAGGATCCGCGTCTTGCACTTTGACGGGCAAAGCATTCGTCGGCGCACTCATGGTGGCGAACCCTGTTGGCAATGTTGTTAACCTTGCAGATAAGCGGTTTTGGGCCGCTCCATTCGAAGTTGGGTCAGAATTTGGAAATCTTGGACTTCCGAAAAGTTCGGGTCTCGAAATGGAACAGTCAAAACTCGCTGCCTTACATGATCGTGCCAACACGACCATTGGCGTAATCGCAACCGACCTCGCCCTAGATAAATCGCAACTACAACGCGTCGCCACAGCGGCGCATGACGGAATTGCACGCGCCATAGTCCCCTCACATTTGCCACATGACGGGGATTTGATTTTTGCACTTTCAACAGGGAAAAGACCGTTCGACGGCAATCCACTTGTTTTTGCCGAACTCTGTCATCAGGCCTCATTAACGGTGGCACGCGCAATCGCCCGAGGTGTGTATGAGGCGCAGCCGGAAGGCAATGACCTCCTACCAACGGCGAAACAGCTGTGCAAACTGCTCTAACCTTTTTCGTGGAAAAAATCGTAGATCTTTTGCGCCAAGGCCCCAGACACACCATCAACGGCTTTTAGATCAACCAAATTGGCGCGTGAGACCGCTTTGGCAGATCCAAAATGCGCCAATAACGCCCGCTTACGTGCCGCACCGACACCTGGCACGTCATCCAACGGCGTTGCGCCTATAGCCTTGGACCGTTTCGCGCGGTGCGTCCCGATCGCAAATCGATGCGCCTCGTCCCTCATGCGTTGAACAAAGTACAAAACCGGATCATTCCTCTGTAGCGCAAAGACATTTTGACCAGGCACATAAAATTCTTCCTTGCCGTGATCTCTATCAACACCTTTGGCAACACCAACCATCGGGATATCTTCGACGCCGAATTCGCGCATAATTTCATGCACAGCAGAGACTTGGCCCGCCCCGCCGTCAATCAGCAACAGATCAGGCCAATGCCCAAGTGTGCGATCAGGATCCTCTTTGACCAGACGTTTGAACCGCCGTGACAGGACCTCTTTCATCATTCCAAAGTCGTCACCTGGGGTTAATTCCTCCCCCTTGATGTTGAACTTGCGGTATTGGTTTTTCATAAACCCATCCTGCCCCACCACGATCATGGCCCCGACCGCATGCGCACCTTGAATGTGTGAGTTGTCATAGACCTCAATGCGGTTCGGTGGCCCATCCAGCCCAAAGGCATCGGCAACCCCGCGCAAAAGTTTCTTTTGCGTTGCTGTTTCGGACATTTTCCGCGCTAGGCTTTCCTTGGCATTCCGAACCGCGCCTGAAACGAGATCAAGCTTTTCTCCGCGTTGAGGCATCGAAATATCGACCTTGCGGCCCAGTTTTTCGCTTAACATCTCGGTCATGAGGTCTGCATTTTCGATGTCATGGGACAAAAGGATCTGTCTTGGCGGCTCTTTATTATCATAGAACTGACCAAGGAACGCCTCCATGACTTCTGCGTGGCTCATATCGGCCTCGACCCGCGGATAAAAATCCCGGTTGCCCCAATTTTGATTAGCCCGGATGAAAAAGACCTGCACACATGCCTGACCGTGGTCCAAATAAAGGCCCACAATATCAGCTTCTGGAACAGACCGCGGGTTAATACCTTGAACCGACTGTACTTGTGTTAGGGCCTTGATCCGGTCGCGCAAACTTGCCGCCTTTTCAAATTCCATTGCATCTGAGGCCATTTGCATTTGCTCGGCCAACACTTCTTGAACTTCGGTAGACCGACCAGATAAAAACCTTTGGGCGTCTTTGACCGATGCGCGATATTCCTCTTTGGAAATACGCCCTACGCAGGGGCCGCTGCATCGTTTTATTTGGTATTGTAGGCACGGACGGGTCCGCGTTTCAAACATGGTATCTGCGCAGTTGCGAAGTTGAAAAACGCGCTGCAACTGAGACAACGTCCGATTGACTGCCCCTGCACTTGCAAATGGGCCATAGTACTGACCTTTGTCCTTTTTAGCACCTCGGTGCTTTGTGATCTGGGGAAAGTCATGATCTGTCACATGGATATTGGGAAAGCTTTTATCGTCTCGCAACAGAACGTTATAGAGCGGTTTCAATTGCTTTATGAGGTTCTGTTCCAGCAAGAGTGCCTCTGTCTCTGTCTTGGTCGTCAGAAACATCATTGTACGTGTTTCAGAAATCATTCGCGCGATGCGTCGAGAATGTTGACCAGGTCGGGCATAAGACGACACACGCGCTCGCAAGTTCCGCGCTTTACCAACATAAAGCACCCGCATTTGGGCATCCAACATTCGATAGACACCGGGCGATCCGTCCAAAGTTTGGACGTACCCGTGGATAATGTCATATCCATTTTCAGAGCCATTATCGACTTTGGTCATATGCGTCCTTCGATTGGTTTGATTCTTTTACCTGCTGCAATTTTACCCCATCCGATGCAAGAAGAAACCTGTCCACGAAACCTGTGGATAACTCTATGAATAACTTCGTAAAACACGAAATTTTTCCTTATTTTCAGACCACTTCGCCAATGTGCCTAAAAAATAGGCATAATATTATGTCATTGATTTTAAATATTATTTTTATTTGCGCCATTAATTTTTCGTTAAAAAACAGGGAGTTTTACAAAAGTGTCATGTTTTTTGACGCGCGGTATACAACTTTTTTGACACCCTCTATTCAACTCCAAGAACATCAGGCGTTTGCCATGCCAAATGTTGACCGCCATCGATGCACAACAATTGGCCCGTAACAGACGGCGCATTTAGAAAATACAGTAACGCTGCAACAATATCTTTTGGATTTGAGCCGCGCTCTAGAACAGTATTTTTCCTTTGGTTTGCGAAATGCTCAGAAGATTGACGTGCGCCTTGCATGGTCGGACCTGGCCCTATCGCATTGACACGAATATCAGGTGCAAGATCCCGTGCGGCGGTCTGTGTAAATGCCCATAGTCCCATCTTGGCGATTGTATAGGTCATAAATTCAGGGGTAAGCTTTCGCACCCGTTGGTCCACCATATTGATCACCAACCCTTGAGCAATTGGCTCATCGGCCTCGTCCCGTGCGCCCTTGGGTGCTTGTGCCGCAAAATGTTGAGTTAATACAAAAGGCGCGCGCAAATTGCTTTCGATGTGACGATCCCAGCTTTCCCGTGTTGCGGTCGTAAGATTGTCATATTCAAAGATCGAGGCGTTATTGACCAATACCGTCAATGGGCCATCTAAAGACTCGGTCGAGCGCGCGACAAGCGTTTGAACTTGGGTCTCATCCAACAGATCCGCATGCACGGCGACCGCATTTCGACCAAGGGCTTGGATTTCTTCTACGACTGCACGTGCAGCATCTTCTGATGATGCGTAATGGACCGCGACATCGTGCCCGTTCTTAGCCAACGCCAATGCCATTTCACGGCCAAGACGTTTGCCGGCTCCGGTAACAAGTGCTTTCATGGTGTTCTCCTGTTAGAGCAGTACAGCCATGACGTAGCCTATATAACAACTTGTCAAGATCGCGCCCCAAATCCTATTCAAATTCACTTTGAAAAACACAAATGGGATCAAAACTAGGGACGCCGCCAACATCACCCACAGATCAAAAGAAAGCATCTGATCCGCGACTGGAATTGTGCCGAACATGGATGCAACACCAATGATCGCCAAAAGATTGAACAGGTTGGATCCGATCACATTTCCCAAAGCCACATCTGCTTGGTTGCGAAGTGCCGCCATGACCGTGGTGGCCAGTTCTGGCAACGACGTGCCAATCGCCACAAGTGTGAGCCCGATCACAGTTTCAGACACGCCATATGCACGCGCGATAACCGTCGCACTTTCCACCAAGATATCCGCACCAAGAGGCAGGCCTATCAGACCAAGACCGAGATACATGGCGATCTTCCAACCGGGCATATCAGGATCTGCGCCCTCAAGGTCTTCGTCATCGTCTTGCAGGGTTGCACAGGATTGACCGTCTTTGTGGGCGCGCTTGCCTTGTCGCGCAGCATCGCCCAAAAACAACGCCAAGCCCACCAAAAGAACAATACCCTGCCATAGGCCAAATTCGCCTGTATAGGCCAACCCAATAAACACAAGCGTGGCCAAAAGCATAATTGAAAACATCTTGCGGGTTTCGCAATCACAGGTTTTCAATGTAGAAATCAAAGCCGGCACCCCTAGGACCAAAAGTACATTGGCCGTGTTGGATCCGACAACATTCCCAAGCGCCAAACCTGGTGCGTCCTCTAGCACCGCACTGACCGAGATCAACAATTCCGGCGCGGACGTTCCAAAGGCCACAATCGTCAAACTTACGATCAAAGCAGGAATACCTAATCTAAGGCTTAGATTCACCGCGCCCTTTACCAATGCATCCCCTGCCAAAAGTAGGATCACCAATCCCACAACTGCCATAAGCCAGACCATTAAGATCTCCTGCGTTTCGTGCAATTGCACGGCGTTTTGCCAATTTGGTATTTACCACATTTGTCACATTTGTTTGCTATCTTTTGAGTCATTTTCGGGAAACGCAGCTTGCCAAACATGGCAAGAACGCCCATCCCAATCAAGAACAAGGTAACAATCTTGACTATCATTCTACAATCCAAACCGAGCGTAGGCTGTACGCTCTTCGATCAATGCAATAGCATCCTGAGCAAGAGAAAGACCAAATCGTTGTGCAATTGAACGTCTTTGCCCAAAGACGCGGAATTTCACTTTGTCCCCAAACATATCTTTCATAGTTGGAACAAGATGACCAATGTGATCGGCAAGGCCAACGTCGATGGCCTTTTGCCCCAACCAAATTTCACCTGTAAACAGATCTTGGTCGGAGGCGAGACGCCCCCCACGGCGCGAAGTGACATGCGTCTTGAAAACATCGTGGATTTGCTCAAGCGATCCTTTTAGACGTTCAACATCTTCGGGGTTTTCCGGACGAAACGGATCCAGCATAGATTTTGATTTTCCTGCCGTATAAACGCGTCGCTCAAAACCTTGGCGGTTTAGGAATTCATGCGCGCCAAAAGACGCCGAAATCACGCCAATCGAGCCAACAATCGAACTCTCGTCGAGATAGATTTTATCAGCAGCGCAGGCCAACCAATATCCACCAGAGGCCGCAACATCTTCGACAAAGGCATAGACAGGCACATCATGTTCCGCTGCCAATCGTCGGATGCGTGATCCGATCAACGACGATTGCACAGGCGAGCCACCTGGTGAGTTAATCACAAGGGCAACGGCACTGGGCTTGCCTTTGCGAAACGCCGCCTCAAGCAAAGGCGCGCAAGCCTGATCACTAATACCTGCACGCGGGCCATTGGCGATTACGCCTGACAGACGCACAACAGACACTGATTTACGGTCTTTTCGGAATGGAAGTTTTAATCTCATAAAGCGCATGTAGAATGCCGCGCACTTAGAAACAAGACACGCGACACGAATTGCCACAAATAAAACTTATCTAGTTGCGGATACGCCAACCCGTTTTAAAGATCCAACCGATCGTCACCACGCATATGACCGTGAACAAAGAGATCGCCCCAAGGCTTGCGATCACAGGCACATCTGCCGCGCCAAAGAACGCCCACCGGAACCCGCTTATGAGATAGACGACGGGGTTAAACATTGTCACCCACTGCCAAAACGGGGGCAGCATTGAAATTGAATAGAATGACCCGCCCAAAAATACCAATGGTGTCACGATTAATAACGGGACAAGCTGCAATTGCTCAAAATTTCCGGCCCAAATTCCAATGATAAACCCTAGCAACGAAAAGGACAGGCACGTCAAAACCAAGAACAAAAGCATCGGCAAAGGGTGCAAAATGGTCAAATCTACAAACAAAGCAGATGTTCCCAAAATGACCAATCCAATGAACAGTGACTTGGTGGCCGCGGCCCCGACATATCCTATCGTAATCTCAAGGAACGTCACAGGCGCGGACAAAAGCTCATAGATGGTTCCGATGAACTTTGGAAAGTAAATTCCAAACGATCCGTTGGAAATGGACTGTGTCATCACCGACAACATAATCAATCCCGGAACGATAAACGCACCATATCCTATTCCATCAACCTCTTGGATGCGACTGCCGATCGCAGCACCAAACACCACAAAATACAATGAGGTCGAAATAACGGGAGAGATGAAACTTTGCGTCAACGTACGGAAAAAACGCGCCATTTCAAACAGATAAATCGCCTTGATCGCTGTCAGGTTCATGCCGTTTCCTCCTGCACCAAATTCACAAAAATTTCCTCTAAAGAAGACTGTTTGGTCTGCAGATCACGGAGGACAAGACCCGCACGCGAGACATCCGACAATAGTTTGGTAATACCAGTGCGGTCCGCTTTTACGTCGTATGAGTACACAAGTGCCGATCCATTTTGTGCGATCTGCAGATCATAGCTTGCCAAACCCTCAGGTATTTCCGTTACCGGAGCTTGTAATTCAATGATCATCTGTTTTTGCCCAAGCCGCTCCATCAATTTGGCCTTATCCTCAACCAACAATAGCTGACCTTTGCTGATCACGCCGATACGGTCCGCGATGGCCTCGGCTTCTTCGATGTAATGCGTGGTTAGGATGATTGTCACACCTTGTTCTTTTAGACGCCCAACCACGTTCCACATGTCTTTGCGCAACTCAACATCCACACCTGCGGTTGGTTCATCTAAAAACAAGAGCCGCGGTTCATGGCTTAGGGCCTTTGCAATCAAGACACGGCGCTTCATGCCACCAGACAGCTCCATGATACGGCTATCTTTCTTGTCCCAAAGCGATAAGTCCCGCAAAATCTGTTCAATCAACGCATCATTTTTCGGTTTGCCAAATAACCCACGAGAAAATCGGACGGTGTTAATGACTTTCTCAAATGGCTCTAGGTTGATTTCCTGTGGCACAAGACCAATCAATGAACGTGCCGCGCGAAATTCGGCATAAATATCATGCCCCCCAACGCGAACTGTCCCTGCGGTGGCATTGGTTATTCCGCAAATCGTGGAAATCAATGTTGTCTTTCCGGCCCCGTTCGGCCCCAAAAGAGCGAAAATTTCACCGCTTTCTACGTTTAAATCAACCCCTTTAAGGGCTTCAAAGCCTGAAGCATAGGATTTTTTCAAACCCTCAACTGACAAAATTTGGTCCACGGCCACATCCTTTCATTCTTACAAGATGATGTGTGGCCAATTTTATCAGATGTCCAGACCTAATTACCTGCGCGGACAGCCTCGATCATGAGATGAACATTCTCTGGATCTGCATCTGGTGTGATGCCATGACCTAAATTGAAAATATGTGGGCCGTTCTTGAGCGTCTCGACAATCCTACGCGTTTCCGAGACAAGCTCGGGCCCACCCGTGACCATGTGGGACGATTTCAAATTACCCTGCACGCATCCATCTGGCTGTACATGTTTGGCAACCCATTCTGGCGAAACACTATCGTCAACTGCGACGCAATCCACCCCAGTGGCACGCGCAAACCCGATATAGTTGTCACCGGCTTGGCGCGGGAAACCAATTACTGGGACATGTGGATATTTCGCTTTTAGGGCTTTCGTAATCTTGCGGGCCGGTGCCAAAGCGTATTTGTCAAACGCCTCGCCTTTTAACGAGCCTGCCCAGCTGTCGAAAATTTTGACAACCTCTGCACCCGCCTCAATTTGCGCGGAGAGATAGTCAATCGTGCTATCAGTCAACAAATCAATAATCTGTTCAAACACGGCCAGATTTTCAGCCATAAGAGCATGCGCAGGACCTTGATCAGGTGTTCCCCGTCCCGCGATCATATAGGTGGCCACAGTCCAAGGTGCCCCCGCAAACCCGATCAATGTTGTCTCTTCCGGCAACTCCCGCGACAAAATGCGTACAGTTTCGTAGACAGGATTTAGGGTCTCGTGGATATGATCAATCCCCTTCAACGCATCAAATTCGGCCTGCGTGGTAATAGTTGACAGGCGCGGCCCCTCGCCCGTGACAAACCACAGATCGGCCCCCAACGCCTGCGGAAGTAACAAGATATCAGCAAACAAAATTGCAGCATCAAACCCATATCGCCTAATCGGCTGCAAAGTCACTTCTGCCGCCAGCTCGCTGTTGTAACACAAGGATAGAAAATCTCCGGCTTCCGCACGGGTTGCGCGATATTCAGGCAAATATCGTCCCGCTTGGCGCATCATCCAAATCGGCGGGGTCGCTTGCGTTTCTCCTGCCAAAGCACGTAAAATCTTCTTTGTCATGTGTTCGCTCCTCTTGGCCCCTTTGTCTTGTCTCCTTCGTCATGGCATGGGACATTAATGTCAAGTAATCTCTCTTGTAATGCAAAAAAACCGCGACTAAAGGTAGCTCATGTCTATAGAACTTCCCAATCCGCATAATCCCTTGAAAATCGGCACACGAGGCTCTCCGCTTGCCTTGGCACAAGCCTATGAGACACGCGCGCGCTTGATGTCAGCATTCGACTTGCCCGAACAGGCGTTCGAAATCGTTGTGATCAAAACGACAGGGGATCGCATCTTGGATCGCCCTCTAAAAGAGATCGGCGGCAAAGGGCTGTTTACCAAAGAAATCGAAGAAGACTTGCTGTCTGGCAAAATCGACATCGCCGTTCATTCAATGAAGGACATGCCAACCCTTCAACCGGACGGCCTTTTGCTGGACACCTATCTGCCGCGTGAAGATGTGCGCGATGCCTTTATTTCGCAAAAGTTCGACACTCTGTCCGATCTTCCATCAGGCACAGTTGTTGGCACATCATCATTACGCCGCAAAGCGCAGCTTATGTACACCCGCCCCGATCTTGTTGTCGTCGAATTTCGCGGTAACGTTCAAACGCGGCTCCAAAAACTCAACGATGGCGTTGCGGCCTGTACCTTCTTGGCGGTCGCTGGCCTCAATCGTCTAGACAAAAGCGATATAATCACTTCGGCCATAGAAACCAACGAAATGCTCCCCGCAGTCGCGCAAGGCGCAATCGGCATCGAACGGCGCGCGGACGACACACGCACTGCCCACATGCTGGACGCGATCCATCACATCGAAACGGGGCAACGGTTGGCGGCAGAACGCGCCTTTTTGGCCGCTCTGGACGGATCGTGCGAAACTCCGATTGCAGGTCTTGCCGAGCTTTCCGGCAACACGTTGCGATTACGTGGCGAAGTTCTGCGCCCCGATGGCTCCGAGCGCCTCACAATAGATCAAACCGCACCGATAGAAGATGGGGCAAAATTAGGCACCGAGCTTGCCAAGATACTTCTAGACCAAGCCGGACCAAACTTCTTCTCTTGGCATACCACCTAATTCGCCCATTCTTCATTTTTTGTCTAAAAATATCTTGCGGGGGTTTGGGGGTGCAAAACCCGCAACACGTTCACACGAACAAACCACCCTACTCCGGTAAAACCTTGCCAGGATTCATTATATTCTTTGGATCCAAAGCAGATTTGATTGCGCGCATAACGTTTAACGCTGCGGATAATTTGCGCCGCGCCATTGAGGGCCGTTTCCCAAGTCCGATCCCATGCTCTGCAGAAAAACTTCCGCCAAGTTCAGCAACCAAATCCTCAACAGCTTCCATGATGTCGTTCTTTACCCCGTCATCGTCCACATTTGGCCAAACAACGTAATGGATATTTCCATCTCCCAGATGGGCAACATACATGGTTTTTGCCTCGGGCCAGGTTTCGGCGATCTGCGCATCCATTGTCTCGATGAAATAGCCGACCTTATCCACAGGAACTGCAATGTCATTATTAACCAAAGGGGTGGTTTTTAACGAAATTTCAGCCGCAGCTTCACGAACCTCCCACATTGCTTGCCGTTGCGTCTCATTCTGGGCGATTGATGCATCCAAAATCGTGCCTTCCTCCAAATACTGCGCAAGGATTGCCTCGATATTCTGGTTCAAGGGACGGGTCCCATCTTCCTGCTCATGAGCCAGCTCAGAGATTGTAGTGCCCATTTCGACAAGGATGTTCACGGCATATATTTGCTCAAACGTTGGCCGCAGCTCGGGTCGTAGCTCTTGGAAGGCACGCATATAAGCGGCTGGCATATATTCATACGCCTCGACTGCTCCTCCGGTTTCTTTTTGCAAACGGTGCAAGATGCGCAATGCTGATCCGAGGTCAGGCACAGCAATCATTGCCGTCGCATAGGCCAAAGGTCGTTCCACCAAGGTCAAGCAAGCGGCCGTAATGATGCCCAAGGTTCCTTCGGACCCGATCATAAGGTCCCGCAGGTCATAGCCTGAGTTGTCCTTATGCAGCTCGGTCATCAGATCCAGAATTTCGCCGTTTGGCAATACGACCTCAATCCCAAGGCATAAATCACGCATATTGCCATACTTCAAAACATTGGACCCACCCGCGTTTGTCCCCAACATTCCACCAATTCGGGCGGACCCTTTGGCGCCGAATGTCATTGGAAAAATCAATCCGTGCTCTTCCGCTGCTGCATGTAGCTGGGCAAGAATAACTCCCGCTTCCAAAACGACCACACGGGCATCCGGACGCAAAGACCGAATTTTTGTCATGCGATCCAAAGCAATAATCAGACCGCCGTGCGTCTGAGTGGCCCCAGTCAAGCCTGTGTTCCCAGACATGGCCACAACAGGAATTTCATGTTCGTACGCCAAGGCAACGATACGGGACACTTCCTTTGTCGAGACGGGGCGCACGACAGCCAAAGGAGATGAGATATATGCGCCCGTCCAATCACGGTCATAACCTGCCATATCGGCGCCGGTCAGAACCCAAGGTTCTCCGACAATGTCACGCAGCTGAGTTAAAACGTTATCCATCTCTATCTCCCGTTCTTACACCACTGTGACGTGATGCGGAAACAGGATCAAGAAAAGATCAAACCCATTTCGCCAAAGGAGGTAGCGACATCAAGACGGCATTTGCATCATGGCCTGTTTCCAAGCCAAATTTAGTACCTCGATCATAGACCAGATTGTATTCGGCATATAACCCACGATGCACAAGCTGGGCATCTTTGTCTGCATCGGTCCAGTCTTGCACACGGCGTTTTTCAACAAGCGGTACATACGCAGGCAAAAATGCCCGTCCAATATCTTGGGTCAAAGCAAAGTCAGCAGACCAGTCACCCGTGCATCTGTCATCCATGAAAATCCCCCCCACGCCGCGTGCGCGGCCGCGATGCGGGACGTAAAAATACTCATCCGCCCATGCCTTGAGTTCTGGATATAAGTCCGCGCCATGCGGATCAAGATGCTCTTGTTGGGTGGCATGAAAATGTGCGGTATCTTCGTCGTACTCCAAACATGGATTAAGATCCGAGCCCCCACCAAACCACCATGCATGCGGCGTCCAGAACATGCGTGTGTTCATGTGCACCGCAGGGCAATGGGGGTTTTGCATATGCGCAACCAGACTGATACCACTTGCCCAGAACCTTGGGTCGTCATTCATCCCCTCAATTCCCTTGCGGGCAGCCATGGCCGCCTGTGCCCGTGGATTTAGGGTTCCGTACACGGTTGATACATTTACGCCAACCTTTTCGAACACACGCCCGCCGCGCATGACGCTCATCAACCCGCCACCGGCATCCTCGCCTGTGTCGGAATGACGCTTTGTCTCGGTCACTTCGAACTTGCCAGACGGTTGATCTGAGAACGGCCCCGACTGGTGGCTTTCTTCAAGCGCTATAAAGGCAGCAACTATTTCGTCTCGCAAGGCTCGAAACCACGCGCTTGCCTGCGCCTTTTCAGAATCCATTTGTCCGGTCATGCCAATCTCTCTTTTTGTTTTGAGAGTGATGCCAAGCCAAGTTGACCCTGTCAATACGGCTAGTGGGCCGAAGTTTCCACAGTGTCGATGATACCTCTTCCACCATCAAGGCTTATGATTTGGCCGGTCATAAACTGCGCCGCGTCTGACGCAAGATATTGAACCGTCTCCGCCAATTCATGTGCCGAGGCAATGCGGCCCAAGGGCGTCGCCTGTTCTATGATATCCCGATCTTTTGGGGTGTCTTTCAAATGCGCTTGTAAACTGGCGGACATAACTGATCCAAATGCCACAGCATTTACGCGTATCCCATGTTCGGCAAACGCAACTGCCAAAGAGCGTGTCATTTGCTCAAGCGCTGCGGTGGACATAGAATATGCCAACAAATCCGGACGCGTAAGCCGCGCCGCAAGAGACGACAAATTTACAATTGATCCACAGGTCTTTTGCCCTTCGGACTGTTTGATCATCCGCTTGGCAACCTGTTGGGACAATCTAAGGCTGGTCCGAACATTCTGCTCGATCAGATCATCCACACTGGTATCATCGTTATCCAACGGATCGGTTGTTAGAACCTGTCTGGATGCGTTGACCAGAATATCGACACCGTCGAACGCATCAATCGTGGCAGATAATAGATTTGCGATGGTCAACCGCTCTCGTAAATCACCCGCAAAATAGGCAACATTATCTTGGTCATTCAGGTCTTGAATCTCGCGCTTTAGATTGTCCTCGTCCATGTCGGCAAACATGACATTTGCGCCCTGTTCAACAAAATGACGCGCAATCGCCAACCCGATCCCGTTTGCAGCTCCGGTAATGATTGCTGTTTTACCGTCTAATGAAAACGACATTCGCGGTCCCCTTTTCTAACGCTAGATCGCGCGTTTCTTAATAGAGCGGGCCACCAAGATTTTAAAGCCTTTATCCAATTCGACTTGTTCTACCCGAGAAAAATGCCGTGAAAGTGTGTCCTCATAGGGAAGTTGACGGTTGGCCACCAATATCAAGCTTCCTTTAGGATGCAAAATGCGTGACGCTGTTTCGATGAAGGCTTGACCCAAACCTGGGTCTGCGGCCCGAGAGGTATGAAAGGGTGGGTTCATCACAACATAGTCAGCGTTAGAAATGCCGCGCCAAGTCGTGGCATCCGCCCACTCAAAGACGGCACGTGGATCTTCAACATTGATCCGTGCGCATTCCACAGCCGCGTGATCCGCTTCGACAAGATGGACAGTAGTTGCATTAATGCTTTGCAAAACAGCACGCGACAAATATCCCCACCCCGCACCAAGATCGACGACAGTCCCGGACAAATTTTGGATATGTGGGGCCAACATCGCAGAAGCGATATCAATACCGTCCGCAGAAAACACTCCGGCGGTTGTTACAAACCCATCCCCTATGTCGCGCAAAGCGGGTGTCGCAAATTCGGTTAGCTGCTCTGATGCAGACATAATCGCAAGTTTGCCATGTGCCTTTGAATAGACATCAACAGTTTGCCCAAGCTTTTTGACGTCTTTGATCAGGCTCTCGATGCCATCCGTTTTCTGGCCGTCCAAAATGATGTGTCCACTTTTTACAACCGCCGCCGCAGAGGCAACTGCATTGCGGTTAAGCTCTTTAGATCGCGTGGCACAGACAAATGCGGTATCAAATACCCCCTCGGCGGCAACGACACAGCGATATCCAGCTGCGGTAAGTAGGTCGAACATGGGTTTTAAACGACAAACGATGGTTACGTTTGACGGTTCTAACCCCGCCACCTGTTCGATGTTTGATGGAAAGAACACGACAACTTGGCCAAACTCGCCAAGTGCCTCTCTTGCATATTCAATTCGGTTCTGAAGCATAAATGGTCAGCAGATGAGACCGCTATTCCTTTTCCATTGTACATTGCAAAGGATGCTGATGGCGGCGCGCATAGTCCATAACCTGAACGACTTTGGTCTCTGCAATTTCATGTGAGAACACACCAACCACAGCAACGCCCTTTTTATGAACCGTCAACATGATTTCAAAGGCTTCGGCATGTGTCATCGAAAAGAACCGTTCCAAAATCATAACGACGAATTCCATGGGCGTGTAATCGTCATTTAGCAACAACACCTTATACAACGGGGGACGCTGCGTCTTTGGCTTGGTCGCCACAACAACGCCGCTCTCGTTTTCCTCGTCGTTTTTGTCTGTCATGCGCACACTATGGTTTAGCATACCGACCCTTTTGCTGAATAAACTGTTCGTCGTCTGGAGTTATATATAAGACATCGCAGACAAGTGAAAAGAGGTAATCCAAGGAAATCGTGGACGGCAAAATTTCTGTCAGTTGTTTTGCCGCAGACGTCACCCTGAAAAGCAATGAAAATATAGTTGTCTCCCCTCAAACAAGTCGCGAACAGACACCAGAGAGAAGAGTGATTGCGATGTGAGGTAGATTTCCGCAAAAGCGTCATCCACATTCGAACAAAATTGGTCAGCTTTCAAAGATACTCAACTTATTGCACATACCCTAGACCATAGTATTGCCCCTATAGGCCCATTGGACCACAACATATAGTTTTCTTATCC
Source organism: Paracoccaceae bacterium (assembly GCA_023259435.1). GTDB lineage: Bacteria > Pseudomonadota > Alphaproteobacteria > Rhodobacterales > Rhodobacteraceae > JALRHZ01. The sequence goes on from JALRHZ010000008.1 coordinate 17,762, forward strand.
AAAATAAAATATTCCATTGAAAATGAACACTTTATTCAGCGTAGAACATATGCTAGCTTTTTCAAAAATATAATAAGTCGACCCAAAAATGGGCGGCATGAGGCAGACAAGGAAACCCTAACCGTGAACGGATCGGCATCTCCGGCACGTATATTATTATTTGCGGCCACTTTAGTGTGGTTCGTAATCGTGCTTCCCATAAGTGTTATCGCAGCCCCCTACGCAGCCCTAGTCATGGACGCGCGCAATGGTAAAGTTCTGCATGCAGAAAACGCCGATACGCGCCTTCACCCTGCGTCTTTGACCAAAATGATGACGCTCTATGTCGCGTTCCAAGCGATTGAAAACGGTGAAATCAGCCTCGACACGATGGTACGCGTGTCTCGCAAGGCCGCATCAGAAGAGCCTTCACGTCTTGGCCTTCGGGCCGGTCAAAGGATCAAATTGCGTTATTTAATACGCGCCGCCGCAGTCAAATCGGCAAATGATGCCTCTACTGCGATTGGTGAGGCGATCTCTGGCTCAGAGGCAGCTTTTGCACGCCGCATGAATAAAACGGCAAAATCACTTGGCATGACGCGCACAACGTTCAAAAATGCGCATGGCCTGACAGAGGCCGGGCATTTATCAACGGCCCGCGACATGACGATTTTGGGACGGCATGTGTTTTACGATTTTCCGGAATACTACAACCTATTCTCTCGCCGCACCGCAGATGCCGGGGTCAAAACAGTCAGACACACCAACACGCGCTTTTTGAATTCCTACAAAGGCGCGGACGGCATCAAAACGGGCTATACCCGCGCAGCTGGGTTTAACTTGGTGGCCTCGGCAGAGCGGGGACAAGAGCGCATTATAACGACTGTCTTTGGGGGCAGATCCACCGCCACACGCAATGCGCAGGTCGCAAAGCTGATGGATTTGGGATTTCGCAAAGCCCCATCACGAGCCGCTATTGTCAAACCCTCACGCAAATCCATACCAAACGCAACCGGCGGCGCGCAGGGTAAGGTCGTGCGCATGTCAGGTCTCGTCGACAAAAGCCTCCGTCCCAAAGCACGTCCCACGCAAACACAACAAGTGTCGGAAACGCTGCTGGCCTCTTTGGATCTAGACATACAAGACGAAATCGCACTGGCCCTAGCAGAAGCTCAAAATGTCTCAGCACCGGCAGATATCCTCGAAACAAGTCTTGTCCCACCAGAACGCCCAGTCAAGTTTGCCCATGTTGCTGCCCCCAACACGAGGGATGCTAAAATCCAAGAAGTTGTGACCCGCATCTCAACATCTGGACAGCGCGAATGGTCAATCACTGTGGGACGGTTCACCACAAACTATGCCGCCGAAAAAATGCTGGTGAAAACGGCTTTGGCTGAGATGAATGTCCTAGGGGATGCGTTACGTAAAGTGCGCAAGTCAAGCAAAGGGTTTGATGCCACGTTTGTAGGCCTTAGCCGCGAGTCCGCCGATCTTGCCTGTCGCAGGCTGAAGGTGCGCAAAATCACCTGCACAGCCATTGGACCAGACAGCTAGTACACCTGCTTTGGGTTATGGCTTGGGCCTATCGTCCCATTCATCGTTCAAGATGCGCTGCGCGTCTCCATCGGGGTCGTCATATTGACGTGATTTAATCGTAAAGACAAAGCCCAGCAACCCAACAGCAGCAAGGAACAATGAAATCGGAATGAGGTATAGTAATATATCCAAGGCACTTACCGTACTCTGAGCGCATTAAGCGATACTGTAATCGAAGACAGTGACATCGCCAAGGCCGCAATCAACGGTGTTGCAAGACCAATGATGGCTATGGGTACCGCAATGACGTTATACATTGTGGCGATACTAAAGTTTTCGGTAATGCGCCGTTGCGCCTGTTTCGACGTCTGTATCACGTCTGAAATTGGGCTAATGTCTTGTCCCAAAAACACAATATCCGAAGCAACGCGTGCCGCTTCTAATGCGGTGGCAGGTGAAATCGATGCATGTGCACCGGCTAAGGCCGCAGTATCATTCAATCCATCTCCGACCATCAAGACTTTGCGACCTGATGAGCGCAGCTGATCTATGAAAGCCGCTTTGTCCTCGGGGTGTATCCCGTATGCAAATTGCGAAATCCCCAACTCTTGTGCAACCCGCTCAACCGGCGCCTGCGCATCTCCTGACAACAGGTGTATGTCGTATCCATCGCGAAGCAACGCAGACATAAGATCCTTAGCCCCTTCACGGACATTATCCTCGAACTCAAAGATCACAGGTGATTGACCGTCAATCGCAAAGGCGACGGATGTATTGGCAACAGCGTGATCGCAAATCCACTCAGGCCGGCCCAAGCGAAGAGACTGGCCTTGCCATTCCCCCTGCACACCATAGCCTGGGATTTCTTTCACGTGTGTGACCTCAACCGCGGCTGTTGTGGACTGTAGAGCATCACTTAGCGCAACGGAAAGTGGGTGAGATGAGACCCCCGCAAGTGCCTTGACGATACTTCGCGCTTCTTCCGAAACACGGGGCATCTCAACCAATTTCATGTGCCCAGTTGTCAAAGTCCCCGTTTTGTCGAAAACGACGGTATCAACTTCCGAGATACGTTCCAACGCGGTTCCGCTTTTGATCAACATACCCTTTTTAAAAAGCCGCCCTGACGCAGCGGTTGTCACGGCGGGCACAGCCAATCCCAAGGCGCAGGGACATGTGATGATCAAAACAGCAGAGGCGATATTCAGCGCCATACGCAGATCTCCTGAATAGAGATACCACCCAACGAACGCCAATGCCGATAGAATATGAACGCCGGGTGCATATAGCGATGCGGCTTTATCCGCGATCGAGGTGTAATTGGACCGACCGCTTTCCGCGATAGAGACCAATTCAGCAATGCGTGCCAGTGATGTTTCTTGTCCGACGGCTGTTGCTCGAACTTGAATTGGCCCACTCAGGTTGATCTCGCCCGCGCTGACCTGCGAGCCCACATCCGCCAATTCGGGACGTGTTTCACCGGTGATCAAAGAGCGATCAATCTCGGAAATGCCTTCTACAATGACGCCGTCTACGGGCAAACGTCCTCCAGCATTGACCTTTACGATCTCGCCCACACTCACTTCTGAAACAGGCACGGTTTGCACCTCGCCCTGTCGGATGACCTGTGCGCGAGGAACCTCCAAAGCGGTCAACTCTTCTGCGGCCGAGCGTGCAATCGCGCGTGTCCTATGATCCAAGTACCGCCCTGCCAATAAGAACGCGGTCAATGCGATGGCGGCATCAAAATAGGCATGCTCACCAGATAGAACCGTTTCCCAAATCGAGGTCACCAAAGCCAATAGAATGGCCAATGATATCGGCACATCCATATTCAATCGTCCTGCGCGCAGCGCAGACCACGCACTTACAAAAAACGGCTGAGCAGAAAACGCAGTCGCCGGCAAAACAATAAGCGCAGATATCCAGTGGAACATATCCCGGGTGACGCCCTCTGCGCCAGACCACACTGCAATTGACAATAGCATGACGTTCATCATGGCAAAGGCCGCAACCGCAAGCCGCATCAACAAGGCGCGACCTGCTTTTTCCGTAGCGGTTTCATTCAGCTGGGTTTGATCCAGTTCAAAGGCTTCAAAGCCCTTGTTTGACAGGAAATGAGCAAGCTCAACAGCATCGACCTGATCCGTTGCTGTGACAGAAACGCGTTTGAGTGTCAGGTTCACCCTTGCTTCAACCACTTCTGGGTGGTGCGCTAACAGGCGCTCCACCCCTGAGATACAAGCCGCGCAATGGATCGAAGGCAGGGCCAATGTGATCTTTTGCTGTGGATGCAGATCCGCCGTTTTGCGCGCAACGGCCTCTTGGGCCAATGGCGCAACCGAACATGCGGGACATGCAGAAATATCACTCATGACTAATCTTTCACATAAAGTTCGCGACGCTGTTCAAAGGAGACACCATCCTCGGACATTGCCGAGATACGCACAGTCCAAAATCCAGGGGCCAAATCGGCTTTGGCGACATAAGTATCACCGTCAAAGGCAAACTGGGGCGTCAGGTCATCCCGAACTGTTGTTTTTCGCCCGATTAGAATATCAAGGTCCCCGACCATGACCGGTGCGCCCTCTTTTGTCAGGAACTCAAGAACAATTTCGCCGTCTTTATAGGCCAAATCCACATCCCAGCCTAAGTTTTCTTGGGCTGTTCGGCGTGCGTCGAAACTTTGTGAGGCGACATATGAATTTTTCACCTCGAGCCCTGGAAAGGTTTTGACCGCATTATACGCCAAGATCAAATTCACCGTGATGATAACTCCGAAAAAACCCACAAAAATCAACAAGATTTTACGGCCATTTAGTTCTCTGGACATAGTCATCAGTTTGCCCTCCCGTTGAAGACAGTATCTTTAAACGCGCTATCGCCACTTTTGACATCTTCGATCCAAATGCGAAGATCGGTCCGTTCCGCTTGGCTTGCCTCAGAGGCGCTAGGAGCGACAACATATAGCTTTACTTGTTGGGTGGTATCTGCGGGTACGGTGACCAGACCCTCTTCAAAGCCTTCTATAGTAGAGATAAGGTGTGCCGATGAGGTTGTAGAAATCATAAAATCGGTATCCGAGCCATTTTTGTTGCGGACCCGAAGCTCATATGTATTCCGAACGGATCCATCCGAGAGAACCACAAAGGTGGGGTTTCGGACAGGCGCCGCGGTAAAATCAATCGCCGGCCGGACGAACAATGCAACCACCAAGGCAATACCAACACCTGCCCACAACACAGTATACAACATCGTACGTAGGCGGAAAATATGTTGCCATATAGGCCGTGGTGGTTTGCCTTGCACCTCGGCAGGCTCATCCGACAGCGCCATATAATCAATAAGACCACGCGGCTTGCCCAATTTCTCCATCACATCGTCACAGGCATCAATGCACAATGCACAGGTGATACACTCAAGTTGTTGTCCATCGCGGATGTCGATGCCCATCGGACAGACGTTCACACAGGCCATACAGTCGATGCAATCGCCCAAGGGCTCTTGGTGTTCGGCTTTGCGATGTTTGCCACGTGGCTCGCCCCGCCAATGGCGATAGGCCACTGTTAGGGTATCTTCGTCCATCATCGCAGCCTGAATGCGGGGCCATGGGCAGGCATAAATGCAAATCTGTTCGCGCATAAACCCACCAAAAATAAATGTAGTCATGGTCAGAACAAACATTGTTGTATAGGCGATTGGACTTGCCTGAAAATTGATCAAATCATTAAAAAGCGTTGGAGCATCGGTGAAATAGAAAATCCATGCCCCCCCTGTCGCCAAACCGATCAAAAACCAAACAACCCATTTGGTAATCCGCAACCGTACTTTTCTGAGATCAAGCTTTTTCTGGCGGTGCAGTCGTAAACGCGCATTACGGTCCCCTTCGATCCAACGTTCGACAAGAATAAAAAGGTCGGTCCAAACGGTCTGCGGACAGGCATATCCGCACCACACACGGCCCAGCGCAGAGGTAAACAAAAACAGGCCAAGGCCCGCCATGATCAACAAACCAGCAACAAAGTAGAACTCGTGTGGCCAAATCTCGATCCAGAAAAAGAAAAACCGTCGGTTCGCGAGGTCCAGCAAGACAGCCTGATCCGGCAGCTGCGGACCGCGATCCCAACGAATCCAAGGCGTTAAGTAGTAAATACCCAGAGTGACCGCCATGATCACCCACTTTAGATTACGAAATGCGCCTGATACGCGACGCGGAAAAATCGGTTCGCGCGCGGAATAAAGGTTCGGGGGGGTATTTTGCTCTTGGGACACACTGCCACTCCTGTACTTCTAGTGGCGGTATGCACCCAAGCAGGACAAGATTCTTTGATTCAAATCAATCTTATCAGATCAAGATCAATATATCCCCGTGACGTCTTGGACCGGTGCCAAATGCGGCCGCAATCGCGCACTAAGCCATTGCGATAAATTACGCGCCGTCGGCTTGATAAGGTTTTGCAGTATGCCAAGGTAAAACGTTACATCATCAAGGTTTTCTTTTAAAACAATTAGGTTCCCCTGTGAGATGGCATCTTGAACATAAATCTTTTCAACAACGGCAAGCCCACGACCCGCGCGCAAATGCGCTAGCATTTCATGCTCCATCACGGGGATTGTTTCTCCGCTATGGACTGCATCAAAATTGTTGTCTTTTATCCATTGCGTGCCAATTGAGGTATCAGGCGCAATGAGAAGGGGCAAAGCATTCAGACCACGGCCTTTATATCGTTTGACCAAGTCCCGTGCCCCCACCAAGCACAATTGTGTTTTTCCCAGCACCTCAAAGTCATATTCAGGCAATGGTGGTTTTTTATGAACAAGCAAAACGTCTGTAACATCGTGGTTCACAGATTGTATTGATGTATAGGGAGTCATTGATACTTTTATCAAAGGAAAGCTGCCTTGAAACTCGGGCATGCGGCTAACCAAGAAATCATAGCCCATTAACATCGGCAAAGACAGCGTGACTTGTGAACTGGCATCTTGACCTTTTGCAAGTTTCACGCCCTGAATGATTTCAAAATATCCCGCCATCACATATTCTGATAGCTGCCGTCCGGCTGGCGTTAGTGTTATTGGTTTTGTATCGCGGTTGAATACTTTGACCCCTAAATGACCTTCGATTTTGTGAAAGTGCTGTTGCACCTCAGCATTAGAGATACCTAGGTGATCCGCCGTCTGTTGAACGGATTCACATTCCGCATATACCGCCAAAGAAGTCATCGTCGACATTGGGGGAAGATCTGAAAAATGCATTGCCGCTCCTAAAAAAAACCAGACATAGATAACTACGTCTGGCTTTCCTGTTGTTTTACGGCTGGAGGGCGTTTTACTCGCCGCCTCCTAGGCTGTGAACATATGCGGCCACAGCACGGATTGAGGCTTCGTCCAAACGATTTTGCCACGCTGGCATCACACCATTGCGCGCATAGTTGATTTGATAGGCGATGTCGTCATATGTGCCGCCATACAACCAAATCGCATCTGTCAAATTTGGCGCGCCTTGTTCGCGGTCGCCCATACCAGTTTCACCGTGGCAAGACGCACAGTTATCCGCAAACAACAGGCCACCTGCGTCCACCAATGTTGGGTCATTTGGGGCGCCTGACAGGGATTGAACGTAGTTTGCCACTTGCGCCACTTCATCTTGGGTAAAGATGTCAACAAAAGCAGACATTGCCGAGAACCGTGCATCAGGGTCCTCTTCATTGCGGATCCCATGTGAAATGGTTAGGTGGATGTTTTCAATATCCCCACCCCACAACCAATCATCATCCAAAAGGTTTGGATAGCCATTGGCCTTTACACCCGCCGCACCAGAGCCGTGACACTGGGCACACCATGTTTTGAATACGGCATCCCCTTTGCGTGTGGCGTAGGTCAACAACTCTGGATCTTGTGCGATTTGGGTCAACTCTGTCTCAACCAACTTGGCATTGATGGCTGCGTTCGCGGCTTCAGCTTGCTCGAGTTCTGCCGCAACATTGGCCCGTGTTGAATAACCCAGCAACCCTGGTGTCGCTTCTTTGATCAAGGGCCAAGCAGGATAGGCAATCGTATATCCGATGCCCCAAACGATACAGGCATAAAAGGTCCACAACCACCACCGTGGCATTGGGTTGTCTAGTTCTTCGATCCCATCCCATTGGTGGCCAGTGGTCGGGACGTTTTTTTCTTGGTCTTTCTTAGCCATTTGAGTTCCCTTTCTCGGCCGGACGATCTTCGTATTCAAACAAGCTTTCGGCTGTTTTCTTGTAGTGTTCCGAGCTTCCCGGACGCATCGCCCAGAAAATCACACCTATGAAAAAGCAGAACAAAAACAAAAGCATCCAACTATCTGCGAATTCGCGTAAGAATGAATAGGTTTCCATATGATCCTCCTATCGGCTTGCGTCAGGTTCAAAGGTTGAGAAATCAACCATTGTGCCCAAAACTTGCATATATGCGATCAAGGCATCTGCCTCGGTGACGTTGGGTTGCCCGTCAAAGTTACGTACGTTGACCGATGCTTCGCCATAGCGCTCTAGCAATCCGTCATAATCGCTATCTGGGTCCGCTTGGGCCAAGAAATCGCTTTGGGCGTTTGCGATCATGTCGTCAGTATATGGAACACCTACAAATTTGTGGGTCTTCATCAGGTCTGCGATGAACTCACCCTCGATCCTGTTTTGCTCAAGGTAAGGGTACTTTGGCATCACAGATTCAGGGACAACGGATTGCGGGTTACGAAAGTGATCAACGTGCCACGCATCCGAATACCGACCACCTACACGGGCAAGATCAGGTCCGGTCCGCTTTGATCCCCATTGGAATGGGTGATCATACATGGATTCGGCAGCCAATGAGTAATGGCCATAGCGTTCAATCTCGTCCCGCATCGGACGGATCATTTGGCTGTGACAGACATAGCACCCTTCGCGAAGATAGACCTCGCGGCCCGCCAGTTCGAGCGGTGTATAGGGGCGCATGCCTTCGACTTCTTCGATCGTGTTGTCCAAATAGAACAAAGGCACGATCTGAACCAATCCACCGATTGTTACAACAAGGAAGCTTAGGACAAGCAACAAAGTTGCGTGGGTTTCGATGTGTTTATGTTTATCAAGAATTCCCATGGTCTCTTTCCTTATTCTGCAGGTTGCGCAATGGCGGAGGGTGCAGATGCGGCCTGTTTTTCGGGTGACCGCGTTGCGGTCATCCAAAGGTTCCATGCCATGATGAGGGCACCTGCGACGTACAATATGCCTCCCAGTCCGCGCACGACGTACATCGGGAATTTCGCGGCAACAGTATCGGCAAAGCTATTCACCAAGAACCCGTTTGCATCCACTTCGCGCCACATTAAGCCTTCCATTATGCCAGTCACCCACATCGCTGCTGCGTAAAGAACGATACCGATCGTCGCCAACCAGAAATGCCAGCTGACAGCAGTAAGGCTATAGAGGCCTTTGCGGTTCCACAGACGCGGCACCAAGAAGTACAACGCACCGAATGTGATCATCCCATTCCAGCCCAGCGCGCCAGAATGCACATGCCCGATGGTCCAGTCAGTATAGTGAGACAAAGAGTTGACCGCACGAATGGACATCATTGGCCCCTCAAATGTGGACATTCCGTAGAACCCGACAGAGATCACCAACATCCGCATCACGGGGTCAGTCCGTAATTTATCCCAAGCGCCGGACAAGGTCATCAAACCATTGATCATACCACCCCAAGACGGCATCCAAAGAACGATTGAGAAGACCATTCCAAGCGTAGATGCCCAATCCGGCAAAGCGGTATAGTGCAAATGGTGCGGACCAGCCCAGATATAGATAAAGATCAACGCCCAAAAGTGGATGATAGACAGTTTATAGGAATACACCGGACGCTCGGCTTGTTTTGGGATAAAATAGTACATCATCCCCAAAAAGCCGGCGGTTAGGAAAAACCCAACAGCGTTGTGCCCATACCACCACTGTGTCATGGCATCTTGCACACCGGCAAAAACCTGAACCGATTTTGATCCGAAAATTGAGACTGGGATACTTAAGTTATTGAACACATGCAACATCGCAACGGTTACGATGAACGATAGGTAAAACCAGTTGGCCACATAAATATGCGGTTGCTTACGTTTGATGATTGTCCCCAAGAACACCGCCAAATACGCCAACCAAACAACAGTCAACAAAAGGTCGGTGTACCACTCGGGTTCTGCGTATTCTTTGGCCTGAGTAGATCCCAAAAGGTATCCAGTTGCGGCCAAAACGATCACAAGTTGATATCCCCAGAACACCCACCATGCGAGGTTTCCACCCCATAGCCGCGCGGCCGAGGTGCGTTGCACAACATAAAACGAGGTCGAGATAAGTGCATTGCCACCAAAGGCAAAAATAACCGCCGAGGTATGCAGCGGGCGAAGCCGTCCAAAGTTACCGATACCATCTAGGAAATTTAAGTTGAGGCTAGGAAAAGCCAATTGGAACGCAATAAAGGTCCCAATAGCAAAGCCCGCTATTCCCCAAAAGACTGTCGCAATGACGCCGTAGCGCACGACCCCATCTAAATATTCATTCTGATCAGCCGCAGCGTTGAGCGGTTCATCAGTTTGGCGCAGCGTAATTACGAACATCGCAAAGGCGACTATCATCACAATCAATGCATGCACCTGATACGCAATGTCCCGAGCAAAGTTCGCAGCTATCATCGCCAAAAGCGTGACAAGTGCAAACGCCACAACTTTAACGTAGTTTCCCATATCATATCCTCTCGTTTCCGCACAAAAGAGGACACAAATCCCCTATGTACTCCCCGCGTCATGTCACATTCTGCAGGTGCGAAACTTTGATATGAGTCAAATTTTGAACTTTTTACGAAATAAATCGGGATCTTTGTCCAAAGGTTAAACTGGTCAAAGAGGTCCCTAAAACCGACAAGATGTTAGGAATAGAATCCGCCGTCGGCATCATCTCCGGCCTCGGCCAAAAGGATCGACAAATCAGGAACCAGGATGTGCCGCTTGGTCGGCATTTCCACAATGCCATCTTTTTTAAGCGCATTTATCTGACGACTGACCGTTTCCAAGGTCAGGCCCAGATAATCACTCATTTGTTCGCGCGATAGCGGAAGATCAAACTCGATATCCATCTTGGGTTTGCTCTTTTGAAGCACGGCCGCACGTTGTGCAAAGATCAACAAAAACGAGGCGATTTTTTCCCGTGCTGTTTTACGCCCCAGGACAAGCATCCATTCACGCGCTGCATCTAATTCGTCCAACGTCATTTCCAAAAGACGTTGCACAACTTTGGGCATCTCGATCATCAACTGTTCAAAGGGCTTTTTCTTAAAGCAACAGATCGTCACATCGGTTGTGGCGACAACATCATATACAACATGATCTCGCCCCGGACGCCCTACGAAATCAGAAGGGAGCAACATGCCTACCATTTGCGTCCGTCCATCTTCCATAGTTTGAGATAAAGATGCGACGCCGGTCACAACCGAGCCGACAAAACTCATTGGTAAACTTGTATTCGCGATGCTTTGCCCTGCCGAAAAGGTCTTATAATACTTAATACTATCCAGCCGATCCAACTCGGAATCATTACAATATGAACACACAGCACGATGGCGAATTGTACAATTTTCGCATTGGACATTTACCGTTGTCTTTAAACTATCCACGCGCTGCTCCACAATTTGATCTGCATCAAGGACGTATTAGAATAAATAGCGCACGTAGGTTTCATGGAACAGACAACGCAATTCACTCAGTTGGGGCTTTTTACGACAAAAGCGCCTAGATACACAAGCTATCCAACGTCAGTACATTTTCGCGATGATGTCGGGTCGGCTCAAATGACACAGTGGATCTCAGAGATACCTGAGAATTCTGAAATTTCTTTGTACATCCACATTCCGTTTTGCCGTCGCTTGTGTTGGTTTTGCGCATGCCGCACACAAGGAACTTCAACCCTTTCACCAGTAGAAGCCTATATTCAACATCTCGAGGCTGAGCTGGACTTGCTTGCACAGACCCTCCCCAGAGGCGTTTCGCTATCCCATTTGCATTGGGGTGGCGGAACGCCAACTTTGCTCAGCGCCGACTTAATTCGGCGACTTGGAACCGCGATCAAATCTAGCGTTCCTTTTTCCAAGGGTATCGAGTTTTCTGTCGAGATTGATCCGAATGAGATCGACCAAGGCCGTGCACAAGCTTTGCATGATATTGGAATGACCCGGGCCTCCATCGGCATCCAAGACTTTGACCCTGAAATCCAAAAGATCATTGGGCGCGAGCAGAGTTTTGAGGTCACACAAACCGCCGTGAACCTGCTTAGGGGTGTTGGCATAACTTCGTTGAATGCGGACCTTTTGTTTGGTCTTCCTAACCAGACCCCGAAAAAGATTACTGAAACCCTTCAAAAGCTTTTGTCAATTTCACCGGATCGTATTGCACTCTATGGGTATGCCCATGTTCCTTGGATGGCGAAACGCCAAAACCTTATCCCAACCGAGACCCTTCCCACGCCACAACAACGCCTTAGCCTGTTTTTAACTGCACAGAACATTCTGCAATGGGATGGTTATCAATCAATTGGGATCGACCATTTTGCCCGCCCCTCTGATGCAATGGCAATTGCCGCAAATGACAAAACTCTGCGCCGGAATTTCCAAGGCTATACCACTGATACATCCGAGGTGTTGATCGGGCTTGGTGCGTCTTCGATTTCGAAATTCCCACAAGGCTATGCGCAAAATGCGCCGTCAACGTCAAAATATATCCAAGCCATCCAAGAGGGAACATTCGCCACTTCGCGGGGCCACGAGCTGCGTCCGCATGACAAAATTCGTGCACGCATGATCGAAATGCTTATGTGTGATTTTGAAATTCGGAATGAAACTTTGGCAGAGGAATTCGATCTGGACCCCAATGATACAACCGCATTGTTTGAGCAGGTGAACACAAAGTTCAACTTTTTACTTGAGGTATCAGAAGCCGGCTTAACTGTCCCAATGGCAGCGCGCCCCTTGACCCGTATGATTGCGCGAGAATTTGATGAATTCGAAGTGACGGAAAACTCGCATAGTCATGCGATTTAAAACGTCCCTCTATAATAAAGCCGCGGCAAGCAAGGATTTTGCATAATCAGTTTGCGGGCGCTCAAACACGTCCCGCGCTGTGCCCGCTTCGACGATGTCGCCGTCCTTCATCACCAGAACATTGTGCGACATAGCTCTGACAACGGTCAGGTCATGACTGATGAACAAATAGGCGATGCCATATTTATCCTGTAACATCTTCAACAAATCAACAATTTGAACTTGGACCGTCCGATCCAGCGCTGATGTCGGCTCATCCAAAACCACCAGTTTCGGGCGCAATACCATGGCGCGCGCAATCGCGATCCTTTGGCGTTGACCTCCGGAAAATTCATGCGGGTACCTGTGCCGCCACTCGGGATCAAGGCCGACTTCTTGCATGATTTCAACAACCATATCATCCGCCGTGCGGCCCTGTGGGACTCCATGTACCTCTAAGCCTTCTGCGATGATCTGGGCACAGTTCATACGCGGGGACAGTGATCCAAACGGATCTTGAAAGACGATCTGCATATCTTTGCGCAGTTTTCGCAAATCGCGCGTCTTCAGCGTGGTAATATCAAGACCGTCAAACTGAATTCCACCCTCAGATCCGATCAACCGCATCACTGCCTGCGCAAGGGTCGATTTGCCTGAGCCACTTTCCCCAACAATACCCAAGGTCTCGCCTTGGCGCACTCTGAGGGTCGCAGAATTCACCGCTTTGACATGTCCTACAGTGCGCTTTAACAAACCGCGTTGGATTGGAAACCAGACTTTGACCTGTTCGGTCTGTAACAAGACAGGCGCCGTATGCTCCAATACATCACGCTCTGCCTGATTATGCGCCGATAACAGGTGTTGGGTATAGGGATGCGTGGGGCGCTGCATAATCTCGGCGGTTGGACCATGTTCAACGATCTCCCCGTCTTTCATGACATAAACACGGTCCGCAATTTTACGCACAACACCCAAATCATGCGTGATAAACAACATCGACATCTCTGTCTCGCGCTTCAGATCTTCGAGCAAGTCCAATATCTGTGCTTGGATTGTGACATCTAACGCAGTGGTCGGCTCATCCGCGATCAATAGTTTGGGCCGATTGGCAAGCGCCATCGCGATCATGACACGCTGTCTTTGACCACCAGAAAGCTGATGCGGGTAGGCGCCCAAACGATCTGTCGGATTGGGAATGCCGACCCGCTCTAACAAATCAACCACCGCGCGGCGCACATCTGACCCGCGCAAAGACTGATGTAATTCAATCGCTTCGCTCAGCTGCTTTTCAATCGTATGCAGGGGATTAAGCGATGTCATTGGCTCTTGGAAGATCAGGCTGATGTCATTTCCGCGAACAGCCGATAAACCACGTTCGTTTAGCCCCACCAATTCTTGGTTTTGGAACCGAACAGAGCCAGAGACCTGAGCACTCAATGGTAATAAGCCTACGGTACTTAGGGCCGTCACCGACTTACCCGAACCGCTTTCCCCAACCAGTGCCACGACCTCGCCTGAGTTTATGGTAAAGTCCACACCATGAACGACCTGTGTTTTCCCTCCCTCGTGGGAAAACCCAATCTTTAACCCCTTCGCATTCATCAACTCGGTCATGAGAACGTCTTTCTGGGATCAAAGGCATCTCGGACACCTTCAAAAATGAAAATCAAGAGCGTAAGCATAATGGCAAAGGTCGCAAATACACTAAAGCCCAACCAAGGCGCTTGTACATTGTTGCGACCTTGCAGAACCAATTCCCCAAGTGAGGGCATCGTCGCAGGCAGGCCAAACCCCAAGAAATCCAAACTGGCTAGGGATGAAATCACTCCGGTAACCAAAAACGGCAGCATCGTCAGCGTGGCCACCATGGCATTGGGAAGCATGTGACGAAACATGATGGTCCAGTTGCTGACGCCCAACGCTTTGGCGGCGCGGACATATTCCAAATTACGCGCACGCAAAAATTCGGCGCGGACAAGGCCCACCAAACCCGTCCAGCCAAAAACAATCATCAAAAATGCAAGGATCCAAAAGCCGCGGCCAAAAATGGCAAACATAATAATGATGATATATAATGACGGAACAGCGCCCCAAATTTCTAGAAATCTTTGGAACAACAAATCCACACGCCCACCAAAATACCCCTGCACGGCACCCGCTATGATGCCAATGATACTTGATGTGACAGTCACGATAATGGCAAAGATCACAGATAGCCGAAATCCGTAGATGATCCGCGCAAGAACATCGCGCTTTGCGTCATCTGTGCCCAAGATATTCCCCTCACCAGGAGGCAGCGGCGCAGAGCCATCGCGGGCAACGAGGGTATCAAAAGAATAGGGGATCAAAGGCCAAATCATCCACCCTTTTTCAAATCCGTCCGACTGAAACCGATCATTGTGAATATCCGCGACCATTCCTTCGGGATCATCGAAACAGGCATCCAACCCGCCCGACAGTATCAGGCATTGTACCTCGACGTTGGCATAATCGGCCTCGGTTCGGAAATCGCCTCCAAAGGTGGTTTCGGGATAAAACTGAAACACCGGAACATACAAATCACCCCGATATGATACCAAAATCGGTTTATCGTTGGCCAAAAACTCGGCGAAGAGGGACAGCCCAAACAACACTGAAAAAATCACCAAGGACCAAAAGGCCCGTCCGTTTGCACGGAAATTTTGCCAACGGCGCTGATTTAAAGGAGACAGTTTCATCATCCCTCTCGCCTTTCGAAATCAATCCTTGGGTCCACAAAGACATACATCAAATCGGACAGAATACCCACGACCAGCCCCAACAGACCAAAGATATACAGCGTTCCAAACATCAGCGGATAATCACGCTGCAAGGCCGCCTCAAACCCAAGACGACCAAGGCCATCTAGGGAAAAAATCGTCTCGATTATCAATGAGCCCGCAAAAAATACCGAGATAAAGACCGCTGGAAATCCGGCAATCACGATCAACATGGCGTTGCGAAACACGTGCTTATAAAGAACGCTTCGCTCATCTAACCCTTTGGCTCGAGCAGTAATGACGTATTGTTTTTGAATTTCGTCCAAAAAGCTATTCTTGGTCAAAAGGGTAAGGGTTGCAAAGCTACCGATTGAGGATGCGATAATGGGCAAGGCCATGTGCCAAAAGTAATCGACAACCTTGCCCCAGAGGGACAGCTCGTCAAAGTTGGCAGACACCAAGCCGCGCAATGGAAAGATCTGAAAATAACTTCCGCCAGCAAACAGCACGATCAAAAGAATGGCAAACAGAAAGCCAGGTATGGCATAGCCAGCTATGATCAATGCGCTTGTCCAATTGTCAAAGCGGGACCCATTCAGCACCGCTTTGCGAATGCCCAACGGTATTGAAATCATATAGGCGATCAAAGTTGACCACAGGCCTAACGAAATTGAAACAGGCATCCGCTCGACAATCAGCTCAATAACGGTTTTGGAATAAAAGTAGCTCTCACCGAAATCAAAGCGGATGTAATTCCACATCATAATGAGGAACCGCTCACCAATCGGTTTGTCAAAGCCAAATTCTTTTTCCAACTCAGCCAAAAGCTCTGGTGGAATGCCTTCTGCGCCAATGTAATTGCCGCGTACGTCCACGTTTGAGGCGACCTCGGACCCACCACCGGCCACAGATTCAAACACATCCCCCTGCCCTTCAATTTGGGCAATAATCTGTTCTATGGGTCCACCTGGCGTGAATTGCACCAAAAAGAAATTGATCACCATGATCCCCAACAAAGTGGGGATCACAAGGGCCAAGCGTCTTAGGATATAGGCGCCCATGTCGTCCTAGTTCAGCGCGCCAGCATCGCGCAATGCCTGCGCTTTGTCAGCGTTATACCACCAGAAATCCATTTCACCCAACGCATAAGGGGGCAAAGGCTCTGGGTATTCGTACATATCCCAATAGGCGACACGGTAGCTATCGTTGAACCACTGCGGCACCCAGAATTTATAGGCGCGCAGCGCGCGGTCCAAGGCCTGCACCGCGACCTTTAGATCGGCTTTGTTATCCGCCGCAATCACATTCTCAATCAGCGCATCAATGCCTTGGGATTTTAACCCCATGGCATTACGATCAGACACGTCCGCGGTTTCAGAACCAAAGTACTGTTTTAACCCAACACCCGGTTCTAGCGACATAGGCATTGAATGCGTGATCATGTCATATTCGAACGCGCGGCGCAGTTCCGTATATTGCGCGGGATCCACACGGTTATACGTCACATCGACACCAAGTTTTTTCAGGTTTTCGACATAGGGCAAATGCACACGGTCAAACGTTGGGCTGCGCTCAAGAATTTCAACGGATAGTGTCTCTCCAGCCGCATTTCTACGCAGGCCGTCATCTCCGACAGTCCAACCCGCATCATCCAGCAAACGTGACGCTTTGCGCAGGTTCCGGCGATCTGTGGCATCTAGGCCCGAGGTCGGCGCCATAACCGCTTCGCTGTCCAACACGCCGTCTGGCAATTGATCTGCAACAGGGCGCAGCAATGCCAATTCCGCCTCTGATGGCAAGCCTGACGCTGCAAAATCCGAGTTTTCCCAGAAAGAATTGATCCGCGCATATGCGCCATAAAACAGGCTGTCGTTGGACCATTCAAAGTTAAACATCAGGCCCAAAGCCTCACGCACACGCATGTCTTGGAATTTCTCACGGCGCATGTTGAAAATATAGCTTTGACCAGGCGCCAACCCACCATTTGGCAATTCAGCTTTGACCACATGACCATCGGTCAGTGCCGGAAAATCATATGCCGTGGCCCATTGTTTTGACTGGTTTTCCTGACGGAATGTATATGCGCCAGATTTGAATCCCTCAAAGGCGGCATTCGTATCGGCAAAATATTCAACACGGATTGTATCGAAATTTGCACGGCCTTTGTTGAACCACAGGTCTTTACCCCAATAATCATCGCGGCGTTTGTAAACGATGTTTTGATTGATCTCATAGGTGTCCAAGATATACGGGCCCGACCCGATGGCTGGCTCAAGCCGCGATTCATCTATTCGCGCGCCATTGTCGTCAAACCACTTTTTCGATTTCACCGGCAAGGTGGCGACAATCGGGATCGTATTGCGTGGCGGGGTTCCTTCGGCAAAGGTGTATTTGATGCTATCTTCATCCAGCACCTCAACCTTGTCCACGATTTGACCAAGATAGGCACGATAGCTCGGCAGACCATCATTCAAAAACGCATTGAATGTATATTCAACATCCGTGGCTGTGACAGGGCTGCCATCAGAAAAGCGGGCCTCGGGGCGCAAGTTGAAAATCACCCATGAATGATCTTCGGGATATTCAAGGCTTTCGGCCAAAACGCCATACAGCGATCCGACCTCATCCGCAGTGCCATCCATCAGCGTTTCAAAAGGAGCAGAAGCCAACGCACCAGCACGCCCTTTGCGAGTGTAGGGGTTCATCGAATCAAATGTGCCTTGGGCCCAGATTGAGATTTCACCGCCCTTTGGTGCAGTCGGGTTCACATAATCAAGATGCGTCGCGTCTGGACCATATTTCAATTCGCCAAAAAAGTTATAGCCATGACTTTTGATTATATGATCATCGGCATAAAGGGCCTGCGCAAAACCGAATAATAGGGACACCCCTATAACACCACTGCTGAGCCACATTGGAACCGTCAGGTTCTTGGCCTTCACCATACCCTCGACATGCTTCATCATACTCTCCCTGCGTTTGGTACGTTCTTTATACATAGGCTAAGGCGCACGCAGGACCAGTTGCAAGCGGAATGCGCTCACGAATTTGTGTTTTCAACAAAAAAGACCGCGCACACGGCGCGGCCTTTTCCATAAGTATATGAGATGCTTACTTGATCGTCGCTAGGTACGCGATGATGTTTGCACGATCTTCAGGTTTGCGTAGGCCAGCAAAGCCCATTTTGGTGCCAGGAGCGTATTTCTTTGGGCTTTCCAAAAAGCCATTCAAGTTCTCAGGCGTCCAAACTTGTGCCACAGCAACCATTGCACCCGAGTAGCCATATCCATCAACGCTACTTACTGCACGATCGACGACACCAAACAAATGAGGGCCTGTTCCGTTCGCCCCATCTTCTAGCTTGTGACATGCTTTACACTTGCTGAATACCTTTGCGCCTTTGTCGGCATCTGCCGCCGCGTAGATTTCTGCAAATGTCGGGCCTTCGTCCGCAGCGCCCGCAGGCTCTGCCTCTGCCACTTCGATTACATAACCGGTTGAGTGCTCACCGTCTCCATGACCGTCCGATCCAACGTGGTACAGCGTCTCAGCAGCCCAGTTGCCCAACAAGAAGATCAAAAGAGCGCCACAAAACGCGCCTAGGATTTTGGTTAATGTCATAGTATCGAGCATAGTGCGGATTCCATATTTGTAATTTGCGGCTTTACTAGCCGCTTCTTATGTATAATTGCAAGATGTTGTAGACGCGACCAAACGACCACATTGGAAAAAAAAGCAAAATGGCACAAAAAATCGCATTTCAAGGAGAACTTGGGGCTTATTCACACGAAGCATGTAACGCAGCGCGGCCCAATTTTGACGTTATTCCATGCCGCACCTTCGAAGATGTGATTAATGCTGTTAAATCAGGGCAGGCGGACCAAGCCATGTTGCCGGTTGAAAATTCGACCTATGGACGGGTGGCTGATATCCACCGCCTTTTGCCAGAATCGGGCCTAAAGATTATTGATGAATGCTTTACGCGGGTGCGCATTGCGCTTTTGGCGAAATCCGGGGTCGCGCTGAGCGACATCAAAACTGTGCGGGCGCATTTGGTTTTACTTCCGCAGGCGCGGTCGTTTTTGGCAAAACACAACATCACTCCGATTGCCGCCGCAGATAGCGCCGGCGCAGCGCGTGAGCTATCTGAAACAATGTCTAAAGACAGCGGTGTGTTGGCAAGCGAAATCGCGGCAGATATCTATGACCTTGATGTTTTAGAGCGCGATATTGAGGATCATGGCCACAATACAACACGCTTTTTAATCATGTCCCCAGAGGCCGATTTTTCACGCCGGGGACATGGAACCATGATGACCAGCTTTGTTTTCCAAGTGCGCAACATTCCTGCAGCGCTGTATAAGGCGATGGGCGGATTTGCGACCAATGGCGTCAACATGACCAAGCTTGAAAGCTATATGGTGGGGGGCTCGTTTACGGCAACACAATTCTATGCCGATATCGAGGGGCATCCTGACGATGAAAACGTGAAACGCGCCATGGAAGAGTTGGAGTATTTTACAACCAACATCCAAATCCTAGGCACCTACCCAAAAAACAGGCCTTCGGTTTAAATAGGTCAGGAATTGCACCGGGGCTGCGATTTAATCGCGGCCCAACTCTTCGGCGATCTGCTTGATCCGCGCCGCGTATTTCTTGTTAAACCTGCCCCGTCCCAATTTCATGGATTGAACCAAAAGACGAGCAGCTAGGGTTCTGGGCTGTAAAACCGAGGTCACCATCATACGCGTTTTGTTTTTTGACAGAGCTGTCAGCTCAATCTCAACTCGGATGTCCATGCTTGGGTTTTCAAGATAAAGACCCACCGCGTCAGGCGAATGTACTTTTGTAGCCTCAAGAGTGGCGGTGCGGCGTTTCCCGCGGAACTTAAACGCAAGATCCCATTTCGCGCCTTGGCCCTCGGATGGCGCACCATCGGCAACCGAAACCTTAAGGCCACGACGGGTCAATTCCCGTTCAAGATTTCCAAAATTAGTCAGCTTGTCGAATAAAACGTGTTGCGGCACGTTTACGTCTTCGTGTTTAGAAAATTTCATCTTACCCGCTTCTTTTTCATCAACCTAAACGATCAGCCAACCAATTGAGAATAAGGAAATGGGCAATAGAGCCATTTCTTGCCGGTTTTATGTCCGACCTCTCGCCTGATAGTACGGCCATTAAATCGCTCTTGTTAACCCACATCGCATCTTCGATTTCGGTTTCATCAATTTTTATGTCGGTGGTCAAGGCGTTACCGGCACAACCAAACATCAAAGAATTCGGGAATGCCCAAGGTTGTGACGATAGATAGGTTACATCACCTACTTGGATTTGGGTTTCCTCAAATACCTCGCGTCGAACTGCTGCTTCAAGCGTTTCTCCTGGCTCTACAAATCCTGCAAGCAGTGAATACATCCCTTCAGGCCACCCATGAGATCGGCCCAACAAGACCTGTTCGCCATGTGTGATGAGCATAATCACAACAGGGTCCGTACGGGGAAAATGGTGGGCCCCACACGCAGAACAAGAACGCTGCCATCCATGCTGCGTCAGGTCAGAGGCAGACCCGCATTTGGCACAAAACCTATGCGAGCCATGCCAATGAAACAACGCCTTTCCGGTGGCGATCAGTTCGGCATCTCGCCGCGTTAAATTGACCATAACTTTGCGCAGTTCGTGAAATCCGCAGTCCGGAAACAACGGATGCACTTGTACTGTGTCGTCGCTAAATCCAGATAGTGGTGCATCCTGTTGCTCGGGGGCCCAGTGCGAGACATCCGCCATGTGCACATGTGTCCCCTCATCGATCCCTAAAAAGATCAATTCTGCCCCGTCGAGCGCAGGATGCGATGGCGTCACACGTAAAGGGCCCATAGACGCATCCAGCAACACTTTGCCTCGCCACATGACCAAAACTTGATCATCTGGTTTCGGGTCTGCCAAATCTGTCCCTCGCAAATGCGCGGCACGATCTAACCCTGAGGTTCCAAAAGTCACTGTTTCTGCAAGTTTCAAGGTCTTCCCCCACTTGTATCACTCTATTGATGCCGCTATATATGCAGTCGAGAGGTTGGTCGGGCAAGCGCCTCGCCAACCCGGTCAGGTCCGGAAGGAAGCAGCCGTAACGAGTCCCGTTTGGGTCGAACTCAACCTCTCACCTCCACACACTTATGGCTATTTGATATCCGCTTAGCGTGCTTTGTCGGCAATAGCACGCATCATTTCGATGTTCTGGCGCGATACACCCTCTTTTAAAAAGTCACGGTCTGCAGAATTAAGTGCAATCACAACCCCTGCTACACGATCAATATAGATGAATTGCCCATACACACCGCGCGCAAAAAATTCCCCATCTCTTGCGTCGGCTGGCATCCACCAATGATACCCATATTGATCATTACCGGTC
This sequence comes from Paracoccaceae bacterium, assembly GCA_023259435.1. Lineage (GTDB taxonomy): Bacteria > Pseudomonadota > Alphaproteobacteria > Rhodobacterales > Rhodobacteraceae > JALRHZ01. The sequence continues at coordinate 39,485 of JALRHZ010000008.1, forward strand.
GCAGTATGTGCAGATGGCCGTGTGCTTTGTTTAATCCAGTCTTGCGACACAATCCGCCTACCGTTGAAAGTGCCATTCAACCGTACCATCTCGCCAAAAAGTGCATAATCACGGGTGGTTAGGTTTAATCCACCAAGGGCAAAGGCCACGCCTTGGGTATCAGTGACATAATAAGGCTTACCATAGACACCCAAGGGATTTAGGATCTGCGATCCGACAAGGTCTGCAAGGCTTTGTCCTGTGGCGCGCCGCAAAACCATCCCGAGAACATGCGTATCGATTGAGACATATTTCCATCGCGCACCTGGTTCAGCGATCATTCCTCTCGGCTCCAGCACAAAGACGTCCATCGAGCCGCCTAGAGCCAAAACACGACCCATTTTGTTGATATCGCTGGTAAAGACTTGGTAGCGTTCATCGAATTCAACACCCGAGGACATGTGCAATAAATTCTCAATGGTCACATTTTTATACGGGCTATCGGCCAACTCCGGTACATAGTCAGACGCCAAATCCTCCACACTTTGGATTTGGCCCTTTTCAATGGCGATGCCAATAAGAACGGAAATGTACGATTTCGCCACAGACCAGGAAATACGCTGATCGTTTTGCTGTGTCCCTAGGTAGTAGTTTTCAAATACGTTTTTGCCATCCCTAAGAACAACAATCCCCGTCACAGACCGCGCTGTACGCCAATCCTCATACCCCGACGGCGGCTTTTCTTTGCCCAATGGAAGAGGGTCTGCTTGTCGCGTCACAGCAATATCTGCCGTGTTAAATAGCGTGCGCATATGGCTAAAGTTGTGCACAATCTTATCTTGATCAAACAAAGAGACAACTGCGCTCAACCGTCCGAGGCTTGACTGTGGAGAAGCGCCACAGCCCGCAACCACTATGGTTACTCCGACTAGTACGGCCCATACTCTCAACTGAAACGGAAAAGCCCTACACCTCACATACATGATAGTTGTCTCCAATCCACTGCGGAACAAAATGCACGTGTTAACCGCGTGACACCGGCGCGGCATCGCGGGCCCACGCCAGTTGCGCATTTGTTTCAACGGCACAAGGGCGATAGCCACGCAACCGTTCCAACGCGTCCTCAAATTCTTCGCCTAATTCGACCATGAGCCGCAGCACGGCCATTCCAGTCCGCCCACAGCCCCCGCGGCAATGAACAATCACACGGCCCCCATCATTCAACATACGATGGATGGTCTGCGAAATGGGAAGCCACACAACTTCTTTGTCTTTTTCAGCAACGCCAAAATCCTTGACCGGAAAATGCAACCACTGGATATCGGCACGTGCCAAATCGAGGGGCAATTCTTTGGCCCCAAGGCTGTCCATCTCGGCATGACCATTCATCGTCAAAACCGCATCAGGGTTCCAATCTTTCCACGCCGCCATGCCAATGCTGTAATCGCCTTTGGCGCCAGGCAGGCGCGTGATGCCGATTGTGCCATTCCCAAGCGGCATTTCAACAATTTCAAATTCAGTCATTTCATAAATTCCTCGGGTTTGACTGGACCTTGGCGCGACAAAGCCTTAGCTTTCACACCAGACGTAATTGTGAGGCACCATGTCAGAAACCGCATCCAAAGGCTATCAGGTTTTAGCGCGAAAATATCGTCCGGAAACCTTTGACGATCTGGTGGGCCAAGATGCGATGGTGCGCACCCTGCGGAACGCCTTTGCAGCCGACCGGATTGCGCAGGCCTTTAT
>JALRHZ010000090.1 GCA_023259435.1 Paracoccaceae bacterium
CATATCACCGATAGGATCGTTCATCATGTCAAACCCTCCTTACCAGCTCGACTTGACCATGCCGGGGATCTGGCCGTTCGAGGCCAGTTCGCGCAGCATGATCCGCGACATTTTCAGCTTGCGGTAGTACGCCTTGGGGCGACCGGTCAGCTGGCAGCGGTTGTGCAGACGGGTGGGCGAGCTGTTGCGGGGCAGTTTCGCCAGTTTCAGGCGTGCCTTGAAGCGCTCTTCCATCGGCCGCTCTTCATCATTCGCGATTTCCTTCAGCGCGGCACGCTTGGCGGCATACTGATCCACCAGGCGCTGACGCTTCAGCTCGCGTTCGACCATTGCTTTCTTAGCCATGTTCTACTTCCTCTCCGCGGCTCAGCTGTTGAACGGCATGTTGAATGCCTTCAACAGCGCCTTGGCTTCCGCGTCGGTTTTCGCGGTGGTGGTGATCACGATATCGAGGCCCCAGACCTCATCAACCTTGTCGAAGTTGATTTCGGGGAACACGATATGTTCCTTCAGGCCCATGGCATAGTTGCCGCGGCCATCGAAAGATTTGCCAGATACACCGCGGAAGTCGCGGATACGAGGCATCGCAACAGTAACAAGACGGTCCATGAATTCGTACATACGAACGCCGCGCAGTGTTACCTTTGCACCCAATGGCATTTCTTCACGAACACGGAAACCCGCGATGGATTTCTTTGCTTTCGTGATAACCGCCAACTGGCCTGCGATTGCAGTCAAGTCAGCTTGGGCTGATTTTGCTTTTTTGCTGTCTTTTACCGCTTCTGCGCCACAGCCGATGTTTAGAACAATTTTGTCCAAACGTGGGATCTGCATGTCATTTTTATATCCGAACTCTTCTTTCATAGAAGCGCGGATCGTGTCGCGGTATTGTGTCAACAGACGTGGAGTGTAGTTTGCACTATCAAGCATCGATCACGTCTCCTGTTGTTTTTGCAACGCGTAGTTTCTTGCCGTCTTCAACTTTGAAGCCAACACGAGTTGCTTTGCCGTTTGCGTCCAACAATGCCAAGTTTGACAAATCAATCGGCATCGCTTTTGGAATGCGGCCACCCTGAGATGTCTGTGTTTGACGTGTATGACGGATCGCCATGTTGACACCATCTACAACAGCTTTTCCTGCTTTTGGATCAACAGATGCGATTGTGCCTTCCTTGCCTTTGTCCTTGCCTGCAAGAACAACGACCTTGTCACCTTTGCGGAGTTTCGCAGCCATTACAGCACCTCCGGAGCAAGTGAAATGATCTTCATAAAGTTTTTCGCGCGCAATTCACGAACAACTGGGCCAAAGATACGTGTACCGATTGGCTCTCCGTTGTTGTTAAGGATCACAGCCGCGTTGCTATCGAAACGGATGGCTGTGCCGTCTTCACGGCGAACTTCTTTGGCTGTACGAACAACAACGGCCTTACGGACGTCGCCTTTTTTCACACGGCCGCGCGGGATGGCTTCTTTAACTGAGACAACAATAATGTCGCCCACAGATGCGTATTTACGCTTAGAACCACCCAACACTTTGATGCACTGAACTCGGCGTGCGCCGGAGTTATCAGCAACATCCAGATTTGTTTGCATCTGGATCATGTGGTTTCTCCTGACCTTTGGGGCTTCCTAGTGCAAGCTAGGGTCTTGACCCCCAGGGTTTCAACAATGCCAAAAGGCCTTGGGGCTTACGCCTCAAGAACCTCCCAACGTTTCGTCTTCGACTTAGGTGCACATTCGATGATGCGAACTGTGTCACCTACTTTGAAGGCGTTCTTTTCATCGTGAGCCCGGTACTTTTTGGACTTACGAATGGTTTTTTGTAGAACGGGGTGCTTAAAGCGGCGTTCTACAGAAACAGTTACAGTCTGAGCATTCGCGTCAGATGTTACGACACCTTGCAGAATTCGTTTTGGCATATCGTGCTCTCCTTATTCCGCGGCTGCCGCTGCTTTTTCGTTCAAAACTGTCATGACACGTGCCACGTCACGCTTTACAGTGCGCATACGTGCTGTGCCTTCCAGCTGACCTGTGGCCTGCTGAAAACGCAGGTTAAAGGCTTCTTTTTTGAGATTGGCCAGCTCATCACGAAGCTGATCCGGCGTTTTTTCACGCAGTTCGTTGGCATTCATCGCCATTTCCTTTCTCAAACACCAGCAGGCGCCGTTTCGGGTAACCTGTCATCTGGTGGACAAAATAAAAACCAGCCGATTCTTTCAAACCGGCTAGGCAATGAGGCGCTCATACACGACCAACCTCGGGGGCGCAATGCATAAAATGTGAGACTTCGACGTGTGAACAGGAAACCTGAATTACCCTGTGCCTGCCTCTTATTGCAGTTAGGACGCGCTAGCCCACCGCCACATTGACACATCATTTGTGTCCAGCTACCCTTAGACGCAATTGATTATAATCGGTCACGACTTAATTCAGATTTTATAGTTTTTTACGGTGTTGCTAAGGCGGGGGCTTAGGTAATGTTTCGATCCGACAGTTGGATTGCGTCGATAAAGACGGTGATTTTCACCTTTGCGTTGATTATACCAAACCAATCATTTTCCCAAGATTATGCGCCCATGGGCAGCATTGCCACCGGAGATACCAATGCGGAACTCAATAGCCTCGTTACATTCACAGAGGGCGCCTTTGTTGGTGGTGGTGCAAATTTTCGGTATCGAGTAAGCGACGGGATTTACACAGACGCGATAAATATTAAAAACCTACCTGACAAAGAATTAGCGCTTAACTATTCAAATGCGTCAAATGGTAAAATCCTGAAAGGACTGCGTATTTGGAACAACACCATTTACGATGAACAATACGAATATATTGCAATACGACAAGGAAGCCGCATGGCAACCTTTTCTGTCGACATTCATCACATTGATGCAAATGGAAACGCTGTCGTCACAACCAAGGGCCCATTTAATGCAGGTTTTTTAAACCCTAGGGAAGACGCATTGAATTCTTATTCAACATTCGATCTAGGTGGAAATTATGCAAACGTTTCCTCGCTGGTATTTAAAAATTATGCGTCGGAAAACGGCGCAACCAACATATATGTTCGCGAAATTCAGGGCTTTTTTGGGGATATCGAGAATGACTATGAAACAGATATCACCGTTGCGACAACTAACGATCCACCACAGCCTGGTGAAGTGGTGACATATACGATAACGGTCAAAAACAACAATCCTACCTATTACGGGAAGAACATATCACTCACCTCACTTTTACCCCCGGAACTTTCCGCCACAACGGGACATGGGGTTGCATCGTCGGGAACCTACGACACCACAACCGGAGTTTGGAACATACCTGGAATTTCTGCTGGTGGATCAGTGACACTCACCCTTGTAGGGACCATACCACCGAATTTCGAAGGCGTTATAACTGCTACGACAACTGCCGCCTTCGGTGAAGAGAACATTGATCCCGATACATCAACCGATACCCTTTCGGTCGATGTGAACGTTGGAGCGCCGGATAAAATAACGGTGACCAAAACCGCGTCGCCAAACAGTGGCGTGGCAGCAGGTGATACAATAACCTATACCTACTTGGTCAAGAATGAAGGCGGTCGCGCTATAACCGATATCAGCCTATCGGACAGTCATATAGCGGCCGAGACAACGATATTAATACCGACCCATGTTACAAGCACTCTCATAGATACAGTACCTGTTGGCGACTCCACAGATACTGACGGTGATGATGCAAATTGGGAAACCCTAGGCCCTAATGATAGCATCGAATTTACCGCGAGTTACGTGGTGACTGTAGACGATATAGAACAGCTTCAATAGCCATCTGGGCAATGATAGCTCACAAAGCGAGGCAGTCTCGGGCGTCTTTGGACGCGATATTAGCACAGGTGGCATCCGAGTGTGTGATACAGTGCTTGACCCTGTCGAGCACGGCCCATCACATCACCAATATCGCACCAAAGCGCAAGATGACGCCCGGCGCAATTTGCTATAAAGCAACACAGTAACCCAATTGCCAAAATAATACCTTCAAGGGTTCAAACTAAGACCCACAACATATATACTTTCGGATAGTCTTGGGGGAGATGAGGGTATAAAACCGTGAAAAATTTCAGATCTATTTTGCCATTGATGACAATGGCGTTTTTTCTGATGGGCGCCATGCCACAAACGCTTTTGGCTGATTATAAGACCGCTGATGGAGCGAGCCTTGCAAAAGGGAGATGCGGTGGATCTGTTGGTTCAATTTCAGATAATACCTATAACGACAGCCTTTGTATGGACGAAGAGTCTGGTCAAATTCTTACACTTAATTTTAGCCAAACTGGCAAAGGCCACAGTGTTGATGCCATCCGTGTATGGAACAATCAGCTCCGACCAAGCTACTCGGACGCTCAGAAAAAACAACGGATGGGGTTTTTCAACGCGAGAGTATTCTATTTCGATGGTAACGGCATTTTAGAGCAACAAACATTTGGACAGTTCAAAGCAGGACTGAACACAACAGAAACGGCAAATTCTACGCACCCCTTGGGGACGACCATCAACAATGTACAAAAAGTTGAATTTTACCGAATGGCCGCGCCAAACCGCGTGAACAAAATGCATGTCCGCGAAATTCAGCTAAATTTAACTGAACTAGACATCGATCTTGAAACAAAAATTAGCGTCTCGGCAAATGAAAACCCCACGGCGCCCGGAGAAACGGTGACCTGTACACTTACCGTCGAAAACAAAAGCACCCATTACGCCCAAGATGTTGCAGTCACGAGTGCGCTCCCCATTAATTTGACGGCTATTACCGACAACGGTGTGGTCACTCAAGGAAGTTACAATGACGTGAACGGATATTGGAACATCGGCAATCTTAAGGCCGGCGAAATTGTAACACTCACGTTAAAAGGTACGGTTGGCCGTGGCGATGAGGTGGTGTGTTCAACACTTCGGGCAACAGGAGCAGGAAACGACCCAACGACCGCAAGCGACATTTTGAACGCATCAATCCCAGTGGAGGCCGCAGAGATATTTGTTGAGAAAACGTCGGATGCGACCGAGCCTGTTGGATTAGGAGATGTGATTACCTACAGCTATCGGATTGAGAACAAAGGCACAGGCGTTGTCACTGATGTCACCCTTGTTGATGACCACAACGGGATAAGTCCGGCGCAACCCATCCCTTCCTCTGAGCAACTTGTCACAGACATTGCTCCCTTGGGGGATTCATCTGATGCGACAATAGATGGTCGATGGGACACCCTTGGCCCCGGCGATATCGTTGAGTTCACAGCACAATACCAGGTGACTGTTGAGGATATTGAAAATTTGCAGTGATCAAATCGTCAGTTCGAATTTATACAAATTTCGCGTCAGAGAGCGACACCGCCTTGGTCACACACTCGCCTGTTAAAACAGAAACACTTGAAAAGTTCCTGATTGTTCTATCGGGCCAAACGGTCTAGTCCTTGTGGAAAAGAGGGTCACATGGCTACCGTAAAATCTCTATTTGTTACACCAATTTATCATGCGGCTTTGTCTGAACAGGCACCCGCTATCTCGCACAGTGATTTGGCGAACTCATGTTGGTCTATTGCAGATGATGACGAAGCAGGCCAAGATTGGTGTGAAGAAAACGGCTATCCCGGTTATACCTCCTATGCCTCGCTTACAGACTTGCCATGGCGCTTCCCGATTTTCGCAGATCTGGTCAAGGCGCTCGATGCACATGTCGCGGCGTTTGTAGAGGACCTAGATTTTGACCTTGGCGATAAATCCCTCAAACTCGAGGACCTGTGGATCAACATCTTGCCCGAAGGCGGGACCCATTCCAACCACATTCACCCCCACTCCGTCATCTCAGGCACCACCTATGTCGCCATGCCCGATGGGGCAAGCGCGATAAAATTCGAAGACCCCCGCCTAAGCCGCATGATGGCCGCCCCTCCCCGCAAAAAAGACGCCCGCGAAGAGCTACGCCAATTCATCTATGTGGCCCCTGCGGTCGGTGATGTTCTCCTATGGGAAAGCTGGCTGCGCCACGAAGTGCCCATGAACATGTCCGACGATGAGCGCATTTCAGTGAGCTTTAATTACAGCTGGGGGTGAACAGGAATGTTTCGTACCTTCTGCACGGCGTGCACGCCGCCAATAGGGGTGGTTAACGCGTGGCCGAGTGTTGCAAGGAGCCAAGACCTAACTCTCCCTAGTTGCTAAAAACCTAGCAACTTTCACTGGCTAAAAAACTTGATTTCAAAATCAACGCAGTGCAGCGCGGGCCAAGGCCGTAGGCCGCCGCGCACCGCCGACCTCCCGCACGGGAGGCGGTTTTAGGGCGAGACATACAAATCAAACGCTAGACGATTTTGCGAGATAAAGTGCGCAACTTATATCACAGACCGCCACCCGAGGTCGACGGCGCGCGGCTCACCCGAGACACAAAAAGCCCCCGCGATTGCGAGGGCTTTTCTTTTTCTGTTGTCGATCGACTTACCAGTCTTCGCGAACCACGACCCGTGTTTTCACAGGCAATTTCATCGCTGCCAAGCGAAGTGCTTCGCGGGCGATTTCGTCGTTCACGCCGTCGATTTCGAACATCACACGGCCAGGCTTAACTTTGCAGACCCAACGGTCAACAGAACCTTTACCTTTACCCATACGAACTTCGATAGGCTTCGCGGTTACTGGCACATCTGGGAAGATGCGGATCCAGACGCGACCCTGACGTTTCATATGACGTGTCATGGCACGACGTGCTGCCTCGATCTGACGCGCAGTTACACGCTCAGGCTCGACAGCTTTAAGACCATAAGATCCAAAGTTAAGATCAGAACCGCCCTTGGCTTCGCCCTTGATCCGGCCTTTGAACATTTTGCGGAATTTTGTACGCTTTGGTTGTAGCATTTACATACCCTCCTTAGCGACGATTGCCGGCACCGCGTGGTGCTGGGCCATCTTGGACTTCCTGCGCTTTACGATCACGCGCCTGTGGATCGTGTTCCATGATCTCACCTTTGAAGATCCAGACTTTGATCCCGATGATACCATAAGGTGTCATCGCTTCGACGTTCGAGTAATCGATATCTGCACGCAGTGTGTGCAAAGGAACGCGTCCTTCACGATACCATTCTGTACGCGCGATCTCGGCGCCGCCCAAACGGCCAGCGACGTTCACACGAATACCCAACGCGCCCATACGCATTGCGTTCTGTACCGCACGCTTCATAGCGCGACGGAAGGACACACGGCGTTCAAGCTGTTGTGCAATGCTTTCGCCAACCAACTGCGCGTCCAACTCAGGTTTGCGAACTTCAACGATGTTGAGGTGCAATTCTGAATCTGTCATATTGGCAAGTTTTTTGCGCAGAGTTTCAATGTCTGCACCTTTCTTACCAATGATCACACCAGGACGTGCCGAATGAATTGTCACGCGGCATTTCTTGTGTGGACGTTCGATGATGACACGAGCAATACCAGCCTGCGCACATTCTTTTTTCACGAATTCACGAATACGTAGGTCTTCAAGAAGAAGGTTACCATAGTCTTTCGTGTCAGCGTACCAGCGGCTATCCCAGGTGCGGTTGACCTGAAGACGCATGCCGATTGGATTGACTTTTTGTCCCATTAGGCTTGCTCCTCTACTTCACGCACCTTGATGGTGAGCTCTGAGAACGGTTTCATGATCTTGCCGAAACGACCGCGCGCCCGAGGACGACCGCGTTTCATGACAAGGTTCTTACCGACATAGGCTTCTGCAACAACCAAGTTATCAACATCTAGGTTGTGGTTGTTTTCGGCATTCGCAATTGCGGACTGCAGACATTTCTTAACGTCAATCGCAATACGCTTTTTGCTGAATGTCAAATCGTTCAGCGCTTTGTCAACTTTCTTACCGCGGATCAGACCAGCGACAAGATTAAGCTTTTGCGGGCTTGTACGAAGCATGCGCAGTTTTGCCATTGCTTCATTATCGGCCACGCGACGAGGGTTTTTCTCTTTTGCCATGGCTATTACTTCCGCTTCGCTTTCTTGTCAGCGCCGTGGCCATAATAAGTCCGAGTTGGCGAATATTCACCAAACTTCTGACCGATCATGTCCTCAGTGATCTGAACAGGAACGTGTTTCTGGCCGTTGTAGACGCCGAATGTCAAACCAACGAACTGTGGTAGGATTGTCGAGCGACGCGACCAGATTTTGATTACTTCATTACGGCCGCTTTCACGGGCTGCTTCTGCTTTCTTAAGCACATAAGCATCCACAAAAGGACCTTTCCATACAGAGCGAGCCATCGATTAACGCCCTTTCTTCTTAGCGTGACGCGAGCGAATGATAAGCTTTTGCGACGCTTTGTTTTTGTTGCGGGTACGCTTACCTTTGGTTGGTTT
>JALRHZ010000091.1 GCA_023259435.1 Paracoccaceae bacterium
CTGCAACCACACCTTGGCCTGCAAACGCCGCATCACCATGCAGCAACAAGGGCAATACCGAGGTGCGATCTTTGTCGCCCATCTGTTCTTGCTTTGCGCGGACCTTGCCCAAAACAACAGGGTTCACCGCCTCAAGGTGGGACGGGTTTGCGGTCAACGACAGGTGCACGGAATTGCCATCAAATTCACGGTCAGACGAGGCGCCAAGGTGATATTTCACATCACCGGATCCATCTACATCCTCTGGCTTAAATGATCCGCCTTGGAATTCGTTAAAGATCGCACGATAGGGTTTGGCCATCACATTCGCCAAGACCGATAGGCGCCCGCGGTGGGGCATTCCGATCACGATATCTTTGACCCCTAATGCACCGCCGCGTTTGATGATCTGCTCTAGCGCGGGGATCAACGCCTCGCCGCCGTCCAAGCCAAAGCGTTTGGTGCCCATGTATTTCACATGGAGGAATTTTTCGAACCCTTCGGCCTCGACCAATTTGTTTAGAATGGCCTTGCGGCCTTCGCGGGTAAAGGTGATCTCTTTACCATAGCCTTCGATCCGCTCTTTCAACCACGCCGATTGCTCGGGGTCGGAAATATGCATGTATTGAAGGGCAAATGTGCCGCAATAGGTTCGACGTACAATGTCAACAATCTGACGCATCGAGGCGATCTGAAGGCCCAAGACATTGTCGATAAAGATCGGTCGATCCATATCGGCCTCAGTAAACCCATAGGTTTTCGGATCCAGTTCTGGGTGCGGTGTCTGGTCCCGCATACCAAGAGGGTCAAGATCGGCAACCAAATGGCCACGAATGCGGTGGGCGCGGATGATCATCAAGGCACGGATACTGTCCAGAACGGCACGTTTGATCGCCTCGTCAGAGACCTCAACACCTTTTTCTGCGGCTTTTTCTTTGATCTTTTTACCCGCTGACTGTGCTTCGACAGGGGCAGGTGCCCATTCTCCTGTAAGGGCAGCGGTCCAATCATCATTGGGTTGTTGTGGCCAATCTGCGCGTGCCCAACTGGGCCCTTGGGCCTCGCGTTTTACGCTGACTTCATCGTCACCCATGGCGCGAAAGAATTCCTGCCATGCCGCGTCAACCGCATTGGGGTCGTTGGCATATTGCGCGTACATCTGTTCAAGATATTCCGCATTGTGCCCCTGCATAAAGCTAGAGGCGTGGAATTGGTCATTTGGAGAATGGTCGTTCATATCACATATCCCTAACGGGTGCTAAAAATGGATGGCCCCGCCAATGAGGCGAGGCCAAAGTCTTACTTGCCGATCGCGGCCAAAACAGCCTCGCCTAGTCCGGCTGGGCTTTCGGCAACAACGATACCTGCGGATTTCATTGCTTCGATCTTATCTTCGGCGCCGCCTTTGCCACCGGCGACAATCGCACCGGCATGACCCATGCGACGACCAGGAGGGGCTGTGCGGCCTGCGATAAAGCCAGCAACTGGTTTCCAGCGGCCTTTTTTCTTTTCATCTGCAAGGAACTGCGCGGCTTCTTCTTCGGCGGATCCGCCGATTTCGCCGATCATGATGATGGATTCAGTCTCATCATCCGCTAGGAACCATTCCAACACGTCGATATGCTCGGTGCCTTTGATCGGATCGCCGCCGATGCCCACACATGTGGATTGGCCAAGGCCTACGTCAGAGGTTTGTTTCACCGCTTCATAGGTCAAAGTCCCTGAACGGGACACAACACCGACAGAGCCACGCTTGTGAATGTGACCAGGCATGATACCGATTTTACACGCGTCTGGTGTGATGATGCCAGGGCAGTTTGGACCAATCAAAGTCGAATTTGATGTCTCAAGCGCACGTTTGACCTTCATCATGTCCAACACTGGGATGCCTTCGGTGATACAAACGATCAATTCCATTTCCGCGTCGATCGCCTCAAGGATTGAATCCGCCGCAAAGGGAGGAGGCACATAGATCACAGAGGCATTGGCCTCGGTCACGTGTTTCGCTTCGTGCACTGAATTGAATACAGGCAAGCCCAAATGCTCCATGCCACCCTTACCGGGTGTGACGCCACCCACCATTTTGGTGCCATAGGCGATAGCCTGTTCTGAATGGAATGTGCCTTGGGATCCGGTGAAACCTTGGCAGATGACTTTTGTGTTTTCGTTTACAAGAACTGCCATGGTCTTATCCCTTCACCGCTTTCACGATCTTTTCTGCTCCATCGCGCAGGTTGTCTGCCGCGATAACGTCTAGGCCAGATGTGTTGATAATCTCTTTGCCTTTTTCCACATTCGTGCCTTCAAGACGGACAACCAACGGAACCTGAAGGCCCACTTCTTTTACGGCCGCCACAACACCTTCGGCGATAACGTCACAGCGCATGATGCCGCCGAAAATGTTGACCAAAATGCCTTTTACGTTTGGATCTGACGTGATGATCTTGAACGCCTCGGTCACTTTTTCCTTGGTCGCGCCGCCACCAACATCGAGGAAGTTCGCAGGCTCAGCGCCATAAAGTTTGATGATGTCCATGGTCGCCATGGCAAGACCCGCACCGTTCACCATACAGCCAATCTCACCGTCCAGAGCGATATAGTTAAGGTCGTATTTCGACGCCTCAAGCTCTTTTGGATCTTCTTCTGTGGTATCGCGCAATTCGGCGATATCTGGGTGGCGGTAAACTGCGTTGCCGTCAAAGCCTAATTTCGCGTCAAGCACCTTGAGGCTGCCACCTTCGGCAACGATCAAGGGGTTGATTTCAAGCATCTCCATGTCTTTTTCGACAAAGGCTTTGTACAGGATGCCCATGAGCTTAACGCATTCTTTGACTTGCTTGCCCTCTAGGCCCAGTGAAAATGCGATGCGGCGTCCGTGGTATGCTTGGTATCCGGTTGCAGGATCAACCGAGAACGACAGAATTTTCTCAGGTGTGCTGGCCGCTACTTCTTCGATGTCCATGCCGCCCTCTGTCGAGCAGACAAATGAAATACGAGATGTCTGACGGTCAACCAACAGGGCCAAATACAATTCGCGCTCAATGCCAGAGCCTGCTTCGATATAGATGCGGTTGACTTGTTTGCCAGCTGGACCGGTTTGGTGCGTGACCAAAGTCCGGCCCAACATTTTTTTCGCTTCGTCGGCTGCTTCCTCAACAGACTTGGCAAGGCGCACGCCGCCTTTTTCGCCTGCGTCGGCTTCTTTAAAGCTGCCTTTGCCGCGTCCACCTGCGTGGATCTGCGCCTTAACAACCCAAAGAGGGCCGTCCATTTCGCCTGCAGCTGTCTTTGCGTCCTCTGCCTTCAGGACAACGCGTCCCTCTGATACAGGGGCGCCATATGTCCGAAGAAGAGCCTTCGCTTGATATTCATGTATGTTCATGAAACTGTCCCGTGTTGCGTGATAGTTGAGCGTATTTGCTTTGGTTGTACGACATTAGAAAAGGTTTTTTTATGTAAGGCATGAAATTGAATGTGGATTTTTGCATTTTGTGATCACACTTTTGGGGGCGTGATCACAAAATATTACACGAATCTTTTTCTCTTATTCGGCAAGGGGAACAGCTGTGATTTCACTGGCGTAAAGCGAGCATGTTTCATACGTGAAATCCGAACAGGATAAAAATCCTTTTACGATTGCACGGTCTCCATAGGTTAAAATGGCCCGCGTCCAAAATTCGTTATAGACCAATTCGGTTAACCTGTTGGGTTGGACGATAACCGTTTCAGGGGCCAGATAATCGCGCCGAGCGCAGTCGATTGGGTTTGCTTTGTTGCAGCGGCTGAATGAGGCGATTGTGCTGCACGAAAACGCGGGATAGGTCCCCAGTAAAACCGTCTCTTCTGTGACAGCGCACCACCATCCATCGATATAATTCTGCCCATAGCGTTTTTTTGCGTCCGGATAGTCGTTTGGGTGAAACTTATCCGCGTTGAGTTGCCCACCACTGATTTGATCTACAAGGGATGTGAATAGGGCAGGGCGCATTTCGAACTGTTCGAGGTCTTTTGAGGCGGATTTAAAGGCCTCAGAGGTGGGACGAGCGTTTTTTTGACGAATGATAATGTCCAGATAAGAGGACCGAACCCACAGCATATGCGCCATTGCAGAGAGCTGATCTCTCGTGGCGCGTACATCAATACTTGTTCGGCCAGTTGCGCCTTGTTCGTAAAATGGACCGAAAAAAGACATTTGTGGATGTGGCTCGGATACAATCAACGTGCCCACGTCCATCTTTGCGTCGTGATGGGTGCGTACCGCCTCTACTGCATGACTTGGGGGCGCAATCACAGACAGAACTAGGGCAACAAATGTGTGTATTCTCATGGTTGGGCCAGTCTCCTTGCCGCGTATGGGCAAAATCTGCGCCAACCTGTTGATTATGCGCCGTTCCATGGGAATAAACGAAAAAGCGCAGACAAATTTGCCTGCGCCCTTCTAAATTTATATCGGTAAAGGCTTAGGCCAATGAGGCGTCGATACCTTTACATGCGTCAACCAGTCCTTTGACCGCATCAACGGATTTGTCGAACATGGCTTGTTCGTCTTTGTTCATTTTGATGTTGACGATTTTCTCAACACCACCTGCACCGATCACAGTCGGAACGCCAACATACATGTCTTTTACGCCAAGGTCGCCGTCACAGTAGGCGGCACATGGAAGAACGCGTTTTTGGTCTTTAAGATAGGCTTCGGCCATTTCGATGGCGGATGTTGCAGGCGCATAGAATGCGGATCCTGTTTTCAACAGTCCGACGATTTCTGCACCGCCGTCGCGTGTGCGTTGGATGATGGCGTCTAATTTGTCCTGTGTCGTCCAGCCCATATCCACCAAGTCAGGCAATGGGATCCCTGCGACTGTTGAATAGCGTGCCAGTGGAACCATAGTGTCGCCGTGACCGCCCAAAACGAATGCCGTGACATCGCGCATCGAGACGTCAAATTCGTCTGCCAAGAAGTGACGGAAGCGTGCACTGTCTAGAACGCCGGCCATGCCGCACACTTTGTTGTGTGGCAAGCCAGAGAATTCGCGCAAGGCCCAAACCATCGCGTCTAGCGGGTTTGTAATACAGATCACAAAAGCATTGGGTGCATGTGCTGCGATGCCTTCGCCGACTGATTTCATAACTTTGAGGTTGATGCCCAATAGGTCATCACGGCTCATACCAGGTTTGCGAGCAACACCTGCTGTGACAATACATACGTCTGCGCCTGCGATGTCGGCGTAATCGTTGGTGCCTTTGAAGGAACCGTCAAAGCCTTCGGATGGGCCGGATTCCGCGATGTCGAGGGCTTTGCCTTGTGGGGTGCCTTCGGCGATGTCAAATAGAACGACATCTCCAAGTTCTTTGATCGCTGCGAGGTGGGCAAGTGTCCCACCAATTTGTCCTGCGCCGATTAGGGCAATTTTAGGTCTGGCCATGGAAAATTTCTCCGGTCCGTTTACGAATAATGGCGCGTTGCTAGTCTTTTTGTTCGCATTCCGCAAGTCTGCTGCGATGCGGCACATCAAATCTTATAGCCTAGTCAACTGTCCGAATTCCTACTAGCACATAGATTATAAGGTTTTTTGTCGGGGAAGTGCCATGGAAATGAATATTGAATTTTTCGTCATAGCCGCCCTTGCAACCGTGTTTGCAGGCACCTCTAAGGGCGGTTTCGGCTCTGGCGCGGCTTTTGCCTCCTCGGCGATTCTGGCCACGGTTATCGATCCCGGAGTTGCTGTTGGGTTTATGTTACCGCTTTTAATGGTCATGGATTTGGGTGGGTTCAAACCCTACTGGAAAAAGTGGAATACCATGGCCGCATTTTGGCTTATCCTAGGGGCGCTGCCGGGGGGCATTTCGGGGGCTTTGTTCTTTTCCTATACCAATGATGCTGCTTTGCGTGTTCTGATTGGCGTCATTTCAATTGCATTTGTGGTTTGGCAGGTTGCCAAAAATCTGGGGTATGTGCGGCCTGTCGCTTTGGTGCGGGTGCGACTGTGGGGGATTATATGCGGCGTTGCAGCTGGGTTCACCAGTTTTGTCAGCCATGCGGGTGGTCCCCCCGCTGCGATATATTTGTTGGCACGAAATCTGGGGAAAACAGAATTTCAGGCCACCACAGTTTTAGTGTTTTGGGCGGTCAATTTGTCCAAAGTCGTGCCTTATGCAGCCTTGGGGCTGTTTTCAAAACAAAGTCTTTTGCTGAATGTGTATTTCATTCCCTTTGCGCTATTTGGCGTCTGGTTGGGGGTGGTATTGCATCGGTGGATGTCGGAAAAAGTGTACTTTGGGCTGACCTATGTGTTGCTATTGATCACCGGCGCACGTTTGATTTGGATGGCATTTGTGTAATTTTTCTGCACTGCGGCAAATTTCACCTTGAACTTTTCTATCGTTTTGGTGCAGTAAGGCGTAACTTTATTGCGGAGAACTTCTATGGATCAATTATCACGCCCGTTTCGTTCTGTCCTTTACATCCCAGGATCAAAAGACCGCGCATTGGAAAAAGCACGTGGATTGGCGGCGGATGCGATCATTTTTGATCTAGAAGATGCTGTTTCTCCCGATGCGAAATTGGATGCGCGGGACACCTTAAACGCCGCTTTGGCTGCGGGGGGATATGGAAATCGGTTCAAGATCGTACGCATTAACGGGTTGGACACGGAATGGGGCGAAGGTGATATTGCCGCGTTTAAAGATGCCGATGTTGATGCGATTTTGGTGCCAAAGGTAAATTCTGCGGCGGACGTGGATGCGGTTGTGGACCGCTTGGGCAACGACACCCCAATTTGGGCCATGATGGAAACACCATTGGGCATTCTAAACGCGCTTGAGATCGCGGCACATCCTCAATTAACCGGATTTGTGGCGGGGACGAACGATTTGGCCAAAGAGCTGAACTGTCGTTTCCGCGCAGATCGGTTGCCCATGCAAATGGCCCTACAGACCATCCTTTTGGCGGCGCGTGCGCATGGGGTTGTGGCGGTTGATGGCGTCTATAACGCGTTCAAAGACGAAGACGGCTTGCGCATCGAATGTGACCAAGGGCGCGACCTTGGCTATGATGGGAAAACCCTAATCCATCCTGCGCAGCTTGAAATTGCAAACGAATGTTTT
The DNA here is from genome assembly GCA_023259435.1 of Paracoccaceae bacterium. Classification (GTDB taxonomy): domain Bacteria; phylum Pseudomonadota; class Alphaproteobacteria; order Rhodobacterales; family Rhodobacteraceae; genus JALRHZ01. The sequence goes on from JALRHZ010000091.1 coordinate 7,084, forward strand.
GCGCCCTCTGCCGCTGAGATTGAATTGGCCGAGCGCCAAATCGAAGCATTCAAAGAGGCCGAAGAAAGTGGTCAAGGCGTTGCAGTTGTGGATGGTAAAATCGTTGAAAACCTGCATGTTGAAACGGCAAGGAAAATTTTGGCAAAGGCCAAAGCTATTGCTGACATGTAAGGGGAGAATTCATGACACTTCTAATTTTGGGCATATTGCTCTGGTATATTCCACATAGTGCAAAGACCCTAGCGCCAGGGCTTCATGCGGCCATGGGCGGAAAATCGAAAATGATTGTGGCACTTAGCACGCTTGCGTCAATTGTGTTAATGGTCATTGGCTACCGCGCCGCACCCGTGATTGACGTTTGGTCGCCACCGGCCTTTTTCACGCACATCAATAACCTCTTGATGGTTGTGGCGGTTGCTATTTTTTCGATGACCTCTGCGACAGGAAAACTGCGCGTGGCGATGCGCCATCCGATGTTGATCGGTGTTAAAACATGGGCGATTGCGCACCTTTTGGTGAACGGTGATTTGGCATCGATCCTGTTGTTTGGATCAATTTTGGCCTGGGCCGTGATTATGGTGATCCGCACAAATAAGGCCTCTGAATGGGTCAAACCTGAGATCACGCAAACCGGCATGGATGTGAAATACATCGCCGTGACCGTTGTGACATTTGCGGTGATAGCAGGCGTTCACATGTGGGTCGGCCCTTGGCCGTTTGGGTGATCACATGGCGTTACTATACCGTTTATTGACTGAAGAAGACACATCCGCCTTTTGCCATAAGGTGTCTGATGCCTTGGCCAAAGGGTGGGAATTGTACGGTGATCCGACCTATGCGTTTGACCAAGCGACGGGCAAAATGCGGTGCGGGCAGGCCGTCACCAAAGACGTCGAGGCCGACTATGCGCCTGACATGAAACTAGGAGCGCAGTAATGGCGAAAACCAACTCGGGACGATTTTTCGAAGATTATGCCGTGGGGCAAGTGATTGACCACGCGGTTCCAAGAACCGTCTCGGGTGGGGAACGTGCATTGTATCATGCGCTTTATCCTGCGCGGCATGCGTTGTATTCGTCTGACGAATTCGCGCGCCGCTCGGGTTTGCCGCAGTCGCCGTTGGATGATTTGGCGGCCTTTCATGTGGTGTTCGGGAAAACGGTTCCTGATGTGTCTTTGAATGCTGTGGCCAACTTGGGCTATGCGGAGGGGCGGTTTCTAAAACCGGTTTATGCAGGCGATACGCTGCGAT
>JALRHZ010000092.1 GCA_023259435.1 Paracoccaceae bacterium
AGTGTTACTTTTACAGCATCCGCTAGGATGTTGACACCGTTTAGCATGCGATTGCGTGCGTCTGTGCCGAATTTGACGTCTTTAGCAGCCATTGTGCATTTCCTCGTCTAAATAATTTACGTTTCAGTGAAAGAGAAAGGGATTAGGACAAAATGCCCATGATATCGCTTTCTTTCATCATCAATAGCTCTTCGCCATCAACAGTGACTTCTGTTCCAGACCACTTGCCGAACAGCACTTTGTCACCTTCGGACACAGCCATTGCAATCAGCTCGCCGCTGTCTTTGCGGGCGCCATCGCCACATGCAACAACAACACCTTCAGCTGGTTTTTCTTTTGCGCTGTCGGGAATGATCAATCCGCCAGCTGTTTTCTCGTCGCTTTCTGTGCGGCGTACGAGGACACGGTCGTGTAGCGGTTTCAATGCCATTTCTGAGGCTCCTTCGCTCATAATTTCGATGGGGTCATTTATTCACTATTAGCACCCACCCCTGTCGAGTGCTAACGCGGCATAGTTAGGGAGCCCCCAAACAGGAGTCAAGAATATCCATCGAATTTTTTTCAACATGAAAACAAAAAAAATTGGGGTCAACCTGACCCCAATTTCATTCATACAAATGGATGCGAATTTTGTCGCAGACTAGGCCGCTAATCCTCTACCCTTTAACAGGGCTGATACTTCGGGCATACGGCCTCGGAATTTTGTATACAGGTGCTCAGGATCCTCTGCCCCACCACGTGATAAAATATTGTCATATAAGCTTTGCGCTATGTTGGGATCAAATGCATTTTGGGTCTCTTCAAAGGCTGCAAATGCATCTGCGTCCATGACCTCGGCCCACATATAGCTGTAATACGCGCTAGCGTAGTAGCCACCGGAAAATACATGTAAAAAATGCGGCGTGGCATGACGCATTTCTATCGAAGCGGGCAAACCAATCGTTGCAAGAATTTCCTTTTGACGGTCCATAATATCGCCGACCATTGGGCCTTGATGATACTCAAGGTCAACCATCGCGCTTGCGATGAATTCAACTGTCGCAAACCCCATGTCATAGGTTTCTGCACCGATTAAACGGTCCAGCATGTCTTGCGGAATAGCTTGTCCCGTTTCTGCATGTCGCGCATATTTTTGCATCACGTCAGGCAACATCGCCCAATGTTCATACAGCTGGCTTGGTAATTCCACAAAATCACGCGGAACGGATGTGCCTGACACCATTTCATATCGCACATTTGATAGGATTTGGTGCAAAGCATGGCCAAATTCATGAAACAACGTTCGCACATCATCTGCGGACAACAGCGCCGGATCATCTTTTGCAAAATTGCAGACATTTACAACAATTGGCGATTGATGTTCAGGATATTGCGATTGCGATCGAATGGCAGAGCACCATGCACCCGAGCGTTTTGAATCGCGCGCAAAATAATCACCGATGAAAACCGCAATATGGTCGCCGCCTTTTGTAACCTCCCAGGCTTTACAATCAGGATGGTATAGGGGGATGTCCAACTGTCTAAACTCAAGTCCAAAGAGGCGATGCGCACAGTCAAACGCCGCCTCAATCATCGGTTCTAATTGAAAATATGGCTTAATCTGCTCTTCGTCCAAATCATGCTCAAGTTGCCTGCGTTTTTCAGAATAATACCGCCAATCCCATGGCATCAATGGCCCCTCAATACCATCTTGACGCATCATTTCAGTTAGTATCTTTTCATCCTTCAATGCCTGCGCCTTTGCCGGTTCCCAGACTTGCATCAACAAAGCCCTGACGTTCTCTGTCGTTTTCGCCATTTCGGTTTCAAGCTTATACTCGGCGAAATTTTCATACCCCAAAAGCTGTGCCATTTCATGGCGAAGCGCGATGGTCTCTGCCGCAATGGCACGGTTATCCGTATCACCGCCCCGCGCACCGCGATTTGACCACGCCTCTAACGCAAGTTTTCGTAAATCCCGACGCGGTGAAAACTGAAGGAACGGCATAATCAAAGAGCGTGATGTCGTTATGACTGGGCCATCTTCCCCTTTTTCTTGACCAGTTGCACGGGCCGCACGGATCAAAAAATCCGGTAAACCTTCAAGATCTTGGTCTTTGAGAGACATATACCAATTGCGTTCATCCGCCAAAACGTTCTGCGAGAAATCAGTGCCCAGAGTTGCAAGCCGTTCTTTGATGACCTTTACACGTTCCGCAGCCGTTCCCCGCAAACCGGCACCAGCCCGCACCCAATTTTGGTGAACCAAGGTTAGAACACGATGCTGTTCTTGGGATAGGTCCAAGGTATCACGCTGTTGATACACTGTATCAATGCGCTCAAACAACGCCTCAATGGCATAAATCCTTGAGCTGTGGGCGGCCAAACGCGGCGAAAAGACACGAGAAATTTCTTCACGCTTTGGATTTGTATGCGCCCCCGACACCGCATAGAACACAGATAGCACTCGATCAAGTGCCCGACCCGTTGCCATCAACGCTTCTATTGTGTTTTCGAACGTCGGGGCCGAACTTTGATCTGCAACCGCTTTGGCCTCTTGGAAATCTTGTTCTAAAGCGATTTCAAAGGCTGGAAGATAATCGTCGTCACCAACTTGATCAAATGGCGGTATTTCGAAAGGGGTATCCCACGTCTGATTTAATAGTATATTCAATTTCAATTTCCTTCTTGTACCTGCGTTGCCGCACACACATCACATCCCTGACGCGGCCTAATGGCAAATTTTCGCGTCTCTGAATATAGACTATCGTATATCAGCATATTCGATCGGAGAGGTTCCCCCGAATGGGTAATTAACTTTAGAACCTCAGCTGCTATCATCGAGCCTATCACGCCGGGCAAGGGTGCAAAAACGCCTGCCTCAGAACAAGACGGCGCAATACCTGCCGCGGGTTCTGTAGGGAACAAACACTTATAACAAGGTGTTCCTTGCTTTGGATCGAAAATCGTGACTTGGCCTTCCCATTGCGACAACGCCCCACTGACCAAGGGTTTTCCCAATGCAACAGCAGCTTTATTCGCAACATATCGACATTCAAAATTGTCACTTCCGTCAACGATTATGTCATAGTCGGCAAACAGCTCTTCTGCGATGTCGGCGGTTAGCCTGCGATTATACGGCACAACAGTGACGTAAGGATTTTGTGCCTCAACTGCATTCTTCGCAGAGAAGACCTTTGGCATTCCGATATCATCATCGCGATGGATGATTTGCCGTTGCAGGTTGGAATTGTCGACCACATCATCGTCAATCACCCCAAGGGTTCCAAGCCCAGCGGCGCCCAAGTACTGTAACACTGGCGCGCCTAATCCACCCGCGCCAATCACCAAGACCTTGGCCTTTTTGATCTTTTTCTGTCCAACGCCACCGATCTCGCGCAATACGATATGACGTGCATATCTTTCAAGTTCGGTAGAGGAAAATTTATCATTGGGCACGTTATCCTGAACGGGCTCTGCCTCTTGCTGGTTCGAAATCCGCGACTTTAGCCGACCAAGCCCCCATCGGTACAGAGCAATAAGCCCAATCCCCCCACCGACTAGCAACCAAGGTGCAACCGTCCCCCCAAGCGCCAGCTTAAAGGGGTGGTCCATTGGAAGGACGATCAATAGCAAAACAATGGTCACATAGGATGAGACTATCACACTCCCCCTGCGCCGCGCATTAAGCCCAAACGCACGACCCAGAACCCAAAACGCCGTTGCGGCGATTAAATATAACAACATCAAGATGCCCCTGTTGAGCCAAACCCCCCATCCCCACGGTCGGTCTCCGACAATTGGGACGTATTTTGGAACCTAGCCCGAGTTACGGGCGCGACAACAATCTGCGCAATGCGATCCCCATGGGCTATGTGAAAGGGGTGATCGCTTGTATTAAGAATAATGACCCCCACTGGCCCTCGGTAATCGCTATCAATCGTACCGGGCGAATTGACCAATGTGATCCCGTGCTTTAGCGCCAAACCCGACCTTGGGCGGACTTGTACTTCGTATCCTTGTGGGATTTCCATGTGCAAACCGGTCGGCACCAGACACCTTTGGCCCGGATCAACCACAACGCCGGTCTCTCTCTCAACTGCGGAAAAGTTGGCCCGAATATCTGCGCCAGCTGCGCCCGCGCTTTCATAAGACGGCATCGATACTGTGGGATCAGCATCGGGGTTTAATCGGATTTTAATGTCAACCATTGCCCTGCTCCATCGCATGTGACACGCGCGCAACCAAGTCATGCGCAACCTCGGCCTTGGACATACGTGGCCAGGTCTCTGCGCCTTGATCCGTTATCAAAACAATAGAGTTTTCCGATCCCCCCATGATCCCAGTTTCAGGCGAGACGTCATTGGCCACAATCCAATCACACCCTTTGCGTGCGCGCTTTGCTGTTGCATTTTCCACCACATCAAATGTCTCGGCGGCGAACCCGATGACAAGTTGAGGCCGATCCGTCGCCAATTGCGATACCGTCGCCAAAATATCTGGATTCTCCGCAAACTGAAGCGTGGGCAATTCGCCATTTTTCTTCTTAATTTTATCGGGTGCATAGTCTGCGACGCGCCAATCGGCGACGGCTGCGGCAAAGATTGCCGCGTCAACTGGCAACGCCCCTAACACCGCATCCTGCATCTCTTTGGCGGTTTGCACCTCGACGATCTGACACCCTGTTGGACGTAGCGCATCCGCGGGTCCTGTGATAAAAATCACCTCTGCCCCTGCAGATACAAGCGCCCCGGCAATCGCAGTCCCTTGCGCCCCAGATGAGCGATTGGCAATATATCGCACCGGATCAATTGGTTCATGCGTTGGGCCAGATGTGACCAAAACCCGCCGTCCCGCCAAAGGTTTCGAATCCGTTGCAAAATGCGCCTCGATGGCCGCCTTGATGGCCAAAGGTTCGGCCATGCGTCCAGGGCCAAATTCGCCACACGCCATACTTCCATCATCAGGCCCTACAAACGCGATCCCGTCGCCTTTCAGGGTTGAGACGTTGCGCTGCGTGGCTGGATGTTCCCACATGCGCACGTTCATTGCGGGTGCCACTAGAACAGGTGTGTCAGTGGCCAACAAAAGGGTCGTCGCCAAATCAGTGCACAGACCATGGGCCATTTTAGCCAAGATATCTGCCGAAGCAGGCGCTACGACGATCAAATCCGCACTGCGTGACAGCTCAATATGCCCCATCTCCGCCTCAGCAGTCAGATCAAACAACTCGGTATGAACGGCTTGTCCTGCCAAAGCAGACACAGAGAGAGGCGTCACAAACTGATGCGCGGCTCTTGTCATCACTGGAATGACTTCTGCCCCGGCATCACGCAATTTTCGAATTAGGTCCAAAGACTTATAAGCGGCAATACCGCCTGTGATAATCAATAATATCCGCTTACCGTGTATCATAGGCACACCATCCGTCGTTTGCTGGGCCCACAGTATGTGCGAGAGGTATCAGTGTAAAGGCTTGGACAGCGCTCAAAAACACCGAAAATAAGTGAGGCGCCTCAGCTCACGCAACCGAGACGCCTCAAGACGGGACAACAGAGAGGGAAAGCCCGTCATTCCTTATAGAAAGTGCGCCACTTCGGGAACTGTGCGTTCCAACGCCTTTCTCATTTTGCCAAACGCAGAGGCCTCAAGCTGGCGTACGCGCTCTTTCGACAGACCAAGTTCCTGCCCAAGGCTTTCAAGAGTACGCGCCTCGTCTTTGAGTTTGCGTTCGATTACGATAAACCGTTCTCGTTCATTTAATGCGCCCATCGCTTCGATCAACCACTGCCGTAGCTGCGCGTTGTCATGGGCCTCTTCGATTCCATCCGAACCCGCGCCATCATCTTCAAGCGTATCGATCCACTCTCGTCCCTCATCTTCGCTTGATTGCGCTGCATTCAAGGAAAAATCTGACCCAGATAGACGGCCATCCATCATTTCCACATCGTGGACCTTTACGCCAATCTCTTCGGCAATCCGCTGCATCAATTCATTGTGATCCAGCTGCGCACCTGATTGTGCCGCTTCGCGTTCTAGCTGGGCCTGAACACGACGCATGTTAAAGAACAGCGACTTTTGCGACGAGGTCGAGCCGGTCCGCACCAATGACCAGTTGCGCATAACATAGTCTTGGATCCCCGCTTTGATCCACCAAATCGCATATGTCGAGAAACGAACACCACGGTCTGGATCAAACTTGTCTGCGGCCTTCATCAACCCCAAACCCGCTTCTTGGATCAAGTCGTTCATGGGCGCCCCATAACGGCGAAATTTTGAGGCCATTGAAATCGCAAGGCGCATGTAGGCATTGATCAACCGATGAAGCGCTTGTTCGTCGCGGTGATCTCTCCATGCATAAGCCAGCTGTAGTTCGGTTTCTGCATCAAGTAACTCGGCCTTCATCGCCGTCCGAGATAGTATGGTTTGGTTGCTTCCGTCTAACATAGTACTGGCTCCCTACAAAAACCTTATTGAACTTGTGTCGTTCTTGTTGTCTTTGTAAGTGATACGCAGGGGGAGCCTGACTGGATCACAATTGGGGCCAAAAAATGTCAAACAATATGCATCTGGTGATCGGCGGCGCAGCGTCTGGCAAGTCGAAATTTGCAGAGAACCTAGTTTTTCAAACTGATTTACCACGGATATATATTGCAACGGCACAGGCGTTTGACGACGAAATGCGCCAGAAAATTGTCGCGCATCAAGAGATGCGGGGCCCTGAATGGATCACAAAAGAGGCCCCAATAGACCTTGCTCAGGCGATATCGTACTGCCCTGAGGATCACATTGTCTTGGTCGATTGCCTCACGATGTGGCTTAGCAATCTTATGTTGGCCGACTATGATCTTGAGGCTGAAACAAGGACCTTGGTTCAGACGTGTACCGCGCGCAAAGGGCCAGTTGTACTTGTGACCAACGAGGTGGGCCATGGCATCGTTCCGGACAATTCATTGGCCCGCAAATTCAGAAACGCCCAAGGGCGGTTGAACCAAGACATCGCGCAGGTGTGCGACCGCGTTACACTTGTTGTTGCGGGATTACCCATGAATTTGAAAGGTTCCGCATGAAGCTTTTCATGGTACGGCATGGCCCCACCCATCAAAAAGGCATGGTGGGGTGGACAGATTGCCCAGCAGATTTGTCCGATGTCGAGGCGATAGGGCGACTTCGGGCGTATCTACCTCAGAGCGGTTTCTTGATTTCATCTGATTTGTCACGTGCGATTACGACCGCCGACGCTGTGGCGCAAAACCATAATCGTTTGCCCCATGATCCTGATTTAAGAGAGATCAATTTTGGGGATTGGGAGATGAAGACATTTGATCAGATCAATGCAACGGATCCTGATCGCATCTTTGCATTTTACGACAACCCAGGCGCGACAAGCGCGCCAAACGGCGACAGTTGGAATAGTTTGTCAGACCGCATAGACCGCGCGATTGATGCATTGTATCACCGCTATGTCGGTGAAACAATGATCTGCGTTGCCCATTACGGGGTCATCCTTCGCACGATCCAACGCGCCAAATCTCAATCCGCCTATGAGACGTTTGCCCAAAAAATCGACAACCTGTCTGTCACAACATTTGAAGTTACCAACACTGGATTAGACGTAGGCGCAATAAACTATTGCCCTTAATTTTGTATATATTTCAATAAATTCTCGGCTCTCCCTGACCTTACCAGTGAATTAACACGTCAGTTAACCTTTGAGTAAGACCCTGTTTGTTAAAACAAGATGACTCTGAGGAAAACTGACATGGTTTCGCGTGCATATACAGTAACTTTTGATGGCATCGACGCCTGTCCCATCGAGGTGGAATGTGCGGTTACCCCTGGGCTACCCTCTTTTTCAATAGTGGGACTACCCGATAAGGCCGTCTCAGAGGCACGCGAACGCATTCGGGCAAGTTTTGCGGCGCTGTCTCTTGCGATGCCAGCAAAACGGATCACGGTTAATCTGATCCCTGCCGATCGCCCAAAGATCGGTGCGCATTATGACCTTCCTATTGCGCTGGCAATATTAGCCGAAATGCAGGTCTGCCCGAAAGAAGCCATAGAAGAAGCAGTCGCTTTGGGCGAGCTTTCCTTGGATGGGCGTTTAAATAGTGTGAATGGGGCGCTGCCCGCCGCGATCTATGCCCTTGAGCAAAATAAGACACTGCTGTGCCCT
>JALRHZ010000093.1 GCA_023259435.1 Paracoccaceae bacterium
GCTCATGTTCTTGAGCTTTTTCAATTCCGCATCCGCCTTTTCGCGGGCCTCTTTGCTAAGTTTGGTTTCCGAGACGCGTTTTTCTAGCTCTGCAATCTCGTTTTGACCTTCTTCGCCATCGCCCAATTCTTTTTGAATGGCCTTCATTTGCTCATTCAAATAATACTCGCGCTGCGTCCGCTCCATCTGGGATTTGACCCGCGTCTTGATCTTCTTCTCGACCTGCAGCACGGACATTTCGCCCTGCATCAGGCCATAGACCTTTTCAAGGCGCTGCGAGACGTCCAAGGTTTCCAGCAGCTCTTGCTTTTGGTTGACCTCGATCCCCAAATGACCCGAGGCCAAATCCGCAAGCTTCGCAGGGTCGGTGGTTTCGGCAATCGTGGTTAATGCCTCTTCGGGGACGTTTTTCTTGATCTTTGCATAGCGTTCGAATTCCTCGGATACGCTGCGCGTGAGGGCCTCGATTGTGTCCGCGTCACCGTCGATTTCTGGCAAATAATCTGCGTGCGCCGCAAAATAGTCTGGGTTGTCAACGAACTCTGAGATTAGAACGCGGTCTTTGCCTTCGACCAAGACTTTGATCGCGCCATCGGGCAGTTTCAACAGCTGTAGAACATTGGCCAAAACACCGGTTCTATAGATGCTATCTGTGGACGGCTCGTCTTCGGCCGCGTCCATTTGGCTGGCCAACAAAATTTGCTGGTTGTTGTCCATGACCTCTTCTAGCGCGCGGACAGATTTGTCGCGGCCTACGAATAGGGGAACAATCATATGTGGAAAGACGACGATGTCCCGCAACGGCAGAACAGGAAAGGTACCGCTGAGTGGTTCTTGCATTGGATTTGTCCTTTTCTAGCAAGACAGCATAGGTCCCAAATAGGCAACTCTGGCTGTCCTCTGTTTCGACAATAGTATTTGGGACACTCATTCGCATTTTTCAAGTCGCTATTTCGGACAGGGGTGCAGAAGGCGGCACTATTAATTCCTTGGGAATGCAGTTAAGAATCATCTTTCGCGTGTAATTTTGATGCCAACAAGTTTTTTTCTTAATGAATATTAACATTTAAACATAAAGACCTGACACAACTTAATGACCTAGAATAGAATATTTCTACAGTTTTCACGAAATGTATCGATGCCCGTATAGGTGGAATTAAGTATTTTTAAAGTCCGTTAACGAGTCGTTGGGTGAGTGGACAAAATTCAATCAATTTGGGGGAAGCTATGAAATATAGCCTAGAGGCGCTCAAGATGGCGCATAAATGTCTTGCAATGTTAGAAGAAACTGGAACTGAAGTTGAGATGATTACAGATTTCGAACGCGCCGAGGCAATCACGCGCGAAATCGGAAAGCCGGGATTACAGCCTAAAATGGCCTTGGATTACAATGATTTCACCGAGGAATCAGCGTTTTGGATGTTTATGAAAGAGGAGGGACACTACACGGCTTGTCTTGGTGCACGATTTGAGGATACGGGACGAGAGTCAATGCAATCGTATTTGAAACGCACCTTTGCACGGCATTACCCTAACCAGTCGGGCCAAGCCCTAAAGGGAGTGAGCTCTGCGCTTCCATCTGGGTTTTACGGGCCTATGGTGTATTCCGGCGAGTTGTTTATCAACTCTCAAAATAGGGGGTCACGCAAAAAGCTTCGCGCGTTTGCGCTTTTGTGTCAGGTCACCATTTTTACAAAATGGGAAGTTGAATGGCATTATGCATTCATGCGAGAACGCGATGTACATCGCGGGCTGGCCTCGGTTTATGGGTTTACCCATCAGGTTCCCGGGATTTTTCAATGGGAAGACCCAGCACCATTAGGACGAGGCGATCAAGAGTGGCTTGTTGCTGTCCCGTCTGGCATCTGGACCATATGTTCAATTACTACTCGCACTCAGTCGAACGCCTGAGCGTAATTTAGGATCATGGATTGACTATTGGCCTCAACGCGCAACAACAATCGCTTATAGGTCAGGCTCATTGGGAATCTTTGCCCGGGAGCAATAAAGTCCATCGTCTCGACGGAGAGTACAGGAGAGTTTTCTGCCGCTCTACGGTGGCTATCCATAACTTGGGTCAGGGCTTGTTCACCGAAACCGGCGGCGATTTTTCTAAATTCAGATGCGCTTTTGATCTCAAGTGTTTGACTCAATAAACCGGCAGGACCAATTGAGACTGCTATAGGGGTGTCGGCATCTTTTGCCGGCACCAAAAAGAGATCGACGTGTTCTTCGATACTGCGAAAATTTTTAAGCTGGCCATTATTTTGATGCCACCAATGTAAAATATCATCCAAAGAAGGACGAATTCCTCGTAAAGTGAGACGCGAATGCGCCTCGCGGGTGACCGCGGACAAGAGCTTTTCTGCCTGCGCTGCAACCAGACGTTTTTCCATCCCTAGATTGTCTATCGAAAGTTGATCTCCAATACCCACAAGTTGATTGGGTGTAATGTTGAGGGCCGCACAGATTCGCACCACAGTTTCAAAGCTTGGATCGCTTTTTGAGTTCAAAAGGTTTGAGATATAGCGGCCACCCTGTCCGATTTTAAGGGAAAGCGATTTATAGTCATAGGTCGATGAGTCTATGAATTCTTTGAGTTTTTCGTGAAAATCTGACACGCGCGTTTTCCCTTTGTTAACCTTTGGTCCCAAATAAAGGATCAATAGTCATTTTCGTTGACGAGACTCAAGTGCTGTATGTTATAGAATGCATATACGCTTTAGGTTGTATTAAAAAAGGGGTGACAAGGTGTCAAACATTAGTAACGCAATACCGCATTCGATGGGTCAATTTGCTGAGGCAAAGATGTCATCGATTTCAATGTCAGCGCGTGAAGCCCTTGAATTGGTAAGTTGGGCGTCTGAGTGTAAAGACAAAGAACTTTCCCAATCCCTTTTGGACCTCGTTCAAAAAGCGGGGGGCATCGACTCTCTACGTGACAGGCTGGCTGGTTAAAAATTTTTGTAAAAAACCGCGTGTGATCGCTTGACGGTCTGACATTTGGCGAATAAACACCTCGTCACAAATGCGCGGTTGTAGCTCAGTTGGTTAGAGTACCGGCCTGTCACGCCGGGGGTCGCGGGTTCGAGCCCCGTCAACCGCGCCATTTAAAAAACGCCCTGCCGTATGGTAGGGCTTTTTTATTTCAGCTGCCCCAAATGATACTGCACTTGACGAAGGACACTTTCAGCCCAAGCCATACCATTCATGCCCCACGTCGGCGCGATGGCGAGAATTTCGTTGGCATGCAGGCCAATAAACTGCGCTGCCAGTATAACGGCCTCGGATGCGACATATCCCGCGGCCGCGTCGCCCAGTTGAACCGCCAGATAGGACAGCACAACAAAGCTGTTGCGGGCAAATCCCGATTGTGCGGTTTGGATACGCGTATTGTCACTCGGCTGTCCAAGACGAGTGGCAAGGTTTTGGGTTCTGGCCGTAATCAAATCAGAATTTGCGAAATCACGGATAAGGGCAAGCTCGGCCTGTTTCACGGCTTGTATGATCTGTTGATCCGTATACGCGCGCTGCCGTGCCTCAAATTCTATCACATCCGGATGCCCCATTGTGATCGGGGGCGCAACGCGCAGGATCGCGGCAATCGCGGCGCTGCACTCTGGATCAAACTGTTCACGCGGATCCGCCGTCGCATTCCGGCGCTGCAGCTCTTCTAGATCGGCAATATCTAGGTGTAAGGTATATAAGTCCGCGTCTTCCAGCGGTGTATCGATCAGATCGCGTAACGAGTCATAAATCGAATTTAGGTCAGCGTATTGGTTCGTAAACCTCTGTAATTTCGGGATATCACGCAAAAGGCGCTGATAGCTCTTGATGGTAACCGGATCATCAGGTGCCTGCGTTTGGGTAACATCAATCCTCTGATCATCGGTCAGGATAAGTATTGGCAGGCCAGTTTGGTCAATCGGGATTTCCCACGGCAAAGGCGCAGGCCACGGGGGAAGGGTGGCGAGATAGTCAAAGGTTTTTTGTGTGCGGTCGTGGTTGTCAGAGATTTCAGAGAGCTGTGCGAGGGTTCGATCAAATTCGCATGCCTTTGTTTCAATAAAAAATAAGCCACTTAAAGGATCTTCCGATATTAGAGTTCGACGCTTTAATATTGGCCGTAGGTCTTGCACCTGTGTTTTCATTAGGAAGAGTGCTTGCAATGCCGTGAGGTTTGCGATGGGGGTAATGTCGCTGATCTGTGTGTAGTCTAGGTCGAGGGCTTCCAACGCCGTGAGATTTGAAATTTCTGGGGGCAGGGTGGTCAAGTCATCGATACTTAAATCAAGGTAACTCGCCTCGTCCCGCGCGGCCTCGGCAATCCGACCTTGGGCGATTTTATAGGCCTGTTCGGCTAGTCTTTCTGCCCGTGATTCTGCCTGTGATCCCTGTTCTGACATGCCCATTCCGTGTCTGAAATTCCTAATTTAAAATACACCTCACCATGAGGCGAAAAAAAGTATAGAACAAGTGTTATTTGCGATTGACGTTCCTGTGCAAAGGTCTTAGGTGATCCCCTACGCGCGGTTGTAGCTCAGTTGGTTAGAGTACCGGCCTGTCACGCCGGGGGTCGCGGGTTCGAGCCCCGTCAACCGCGCCACTTCCCCCACCAGCACAAAAACTATCACGATCACAATCCAAGCAGGATAACGATCCACGCAACTCCTACAGCAATGCCAGTTATTGCGACGGCGGCGCTTGCAGCGTCTTTTGCGTGTTTTGCCGCGTCGCGGGTCTCGGTCCCGATATCATCGACGACACGTTCGATAGCTGTGTTCATACATTCAGCGGCCAAAACCAATACCCCACCCGCGACCAATAGGGCGGTTTCAGCTGTCGTTAGGGGCAGAAGCAGCGCAAGTCCACTGGAGAGGATATTCGCCACAATCCATTGTTTTAGGCTGGGTTCCGTGCGCCACACATGACTCCATCCATTCCAAGACCAAACGCATCTGTCGATGAATCGTTTCACCTGTTCATGTGCCCACGTCATGTCGTTGTCCCTTTCCCGTACACCTAAATTGTGTTTTGGCAGCATAAGTGACATCGCCCCAAGAAGAAACGCAATAACGCCACCAGATTAATTGCATGTTTTCCGCAAAACGTGTTTTATACGGTTTGCTCGGCGTCCAGCTCGGCTGCGCGTTTTTCAACAAGATCCACGATATGATCGACCATTTTGTCGTTATCGATCTTGTGGTCCTGTTTTCCCGCCCAATAGACCATGCCATTGCCTTTGCCAGACCCGCCACCGGTAAAGCCGACATCCGTCATAAGCGCCTCACCCGGGCCATTGACCACGCAGCCAATGATGGACAGGCTCATCGGCGTTTTGATGTGCTCTAGGCGTTTCTCAAGCGTCTCTACGGTTTTGATCACGTCAAATCCCTGACGAGCGCAAGAGGGGCAGGAAATGATGTTCACCCCACGATGGCGCAGGCCAAGCGATTTGAGGATTTCATAGCCAACTTTGACCTCTTCAACCGGATCGGCGGACAGTGAGACCCGAATGGTATCTCCTATCCCCATCCACAAAAGATTGCCCAAACCGATGGAAGATTTGATTGTTCCCGACATCAATCCGCCAGCCTCGGTGATGCCAAGATGAATGGGTGCGTCTGTGGCCTCGGCCAAAGCCTGATAGGCAGCGGCGGCCATAAAGACGTCTGAGGCTTTGCAGCTGATTTTGAATTCGTGGAAATCGTTGTCTTGTAGGATTTTAATATGGTCCAGCCCGCTTTCGACCATCGCATCGGGGCAGGGCTCGCCGTATTTGTCCAAGAGGTGCTTTTCCAAAGATCCGGCGTTGACGCCGATGCGGATTGAACAATTGTTGTCGCGCGCGGCTTTGATCACTTCTTTAACCCGCTCTTGCGACCCGATATTGCCTGGATTGATCCGCAAACAGGCGGCACCGGCTTCGGCGGCCTCAATCCCGCGTTTATAATGGAAATGGATATCTGCGACGATCGGGACGGGGCTTTGCTTTACGATGTCTTTAAGGGCGGCGCTGCTCTCTTCGTCGGGAATAGAGACACGGACAATATCGGCACCTGCATCTGCGGCGGCCTGAATTTGGGCAACAGTTGCGGCCACATCTGGCGTTAACGTGTTTGTCATTGTCTGAACCGTAATCGGAGCATCCCCGCCAACAGGCACATTGCCTACCATAATCTGACGAGATTTGCGGCGGTCGATATTGCGCCAAGGGCGGATGTGATTCAAAGACATCGTGTCCTCACTGTTTTGACATTTCACCCTGACATAATGCGTCAGGCCATGTCATGCAATCTATGTCTTAAAATCTATGCGTTGGGTGCGTGTGGCGTTGCAGTGCCGTTTGGTGATGGCTTAGTTGCTCTCATCAAAGGATAACGAGAAACTTGTCACATCTGCCTGTGCATAGGCCCGTTCGATTTGCGGATCAGATGTGAGGTCTGCAACCTGAAAATTCTGCGTTAGATCATCCACAGACAGGGCGATGTTTTTGGCCACGGCGGTGCCAGTGCCCGCAGGGCCATAGAGCGTGCCATTCACAGCGAAATAAACCGAACCTGACATGCCTGCCCTCAGGGTGGGGGGCACTTCGGTTGCCGGAAGGATAAATTCCTCACCCGCTTGCATTTCCTTGGAAAAGATAACATTTCCAGCAGCAGACTTGATTTGCACCCAAGCGGTGCGAGAGGCGAAAACCGCAAGCTGTGGTGGCGTATTTTCAACCACTTGTGGGGCAATGCTTTCTTGGTCTGGCGACGTAGGGGTCGCAATTTCAGCGATCAAGCTGTCAATCGCCGAACGCGAGGGTTCGGGCGTCGCAAATGCGCCAACGCGGCGTGGGTCTAGCGTCGAGATGGGCGCATCACGCGCGATAAGAACGGGCACATCCAAAGGCTGTGGACGATAAAGGCGATCCATCAAATTCACATCTGGAAACGCTTGGGCTGGTGAAACCATGTCAAATTGTGATCCCGCCGCATCCGTAGTTGCGGGAGACACTTCAAGATCAGAGAGGACAATCGGAGCGTTATCGGCTGGGGCCACTTGGACCCGCTGAATCTCTTGGATCAAGGACCATCCGCCGTATCCGATAAGGCCAACAACAGCAATCAACGCCGCCAGTGAGCCAACCGCGCCGGGCTCAACGCGTTCCCAAAACGTCCCTGCGCTCGCGGCGCTGCCCACATTAGGGCGATTGAACATTTCATCGGATTTAAGGGCTACACTGCTTGCGATAATTGGGGTTTCGCCGTCGTATTCAGATTTCGAGCTGAAGGATGTTGGCAGAACAAAGCCGCTTTCGTCGCAGAACGATTTAAACACTTCTTCTGGGTCAAGCTTTAGGTAGCGCGCATAGGATTTGACGTAACCCGGAATAAACCCTTGGGTTTCAAACGCAGAGGCGTCGCAATTTTCAATGGCTGAGATATAGCTTGCTTTGATCCGCAACTCGCGCTGCACATCCATCAAAGATTTTCCTAAGGTCGCGCGCTCACCACGCATCAGATCACCAAGCTTGACTTGGAAATCATCAAATCCCTTAAGTTTGTCTGAGCTGTCTTGCTCTTTGACAACCTTTTTCCGAAGCATGCCCAAATCGCCTCATGTCCCACGTGTATGTATGCCACGAATCAAGCATACATTTCCCTACGGTTGTATACCACAGGGCAAAAGGTTTGGCACTTAAGTATTGGTTTATGCGCTTAATTCGGCGCGATTCAGCGCACAGTGGCTCCACAGGGTGTCCATGGCCTTGACAAGTTTGTCTATTTCTTCCGGCCCATGCACTGGCGAGGGCGTAAAGCGAAGACGCTCTGTTCCGCGCGGCACGGTCGGAAAGTTAATAGGTTGGACGTAGATCCCGAATTCCGACAAAAGCATATCTGAAAGCTTTTTCGTGTGGACAGGATCACCCACAATCACGGGCACGATATGCGATCCATGGTCAATGATCGGAAGACCAGCCGCCTTTAGGCGCATTTTCAAGATCTTTGCCTGAAGTTGGTGTTTATCCCGTAACTCTTGATCCGTTTTCAAATGGGCAACCGAGGCTGCGGCACCTGCTGCAATCGCAGGCGGAAGGGACGTGGTAAAGATAAAGCC
>JALRHZ010000094.1 GCA_023259435.1 Paracoccaceae bacterium
GCCCAACAACGCCACACCTGGCGCAACCATTTTCGGCATAGATTGATAGCCGCCTTCGGTGATCGCCCGCGCGCCATAGGCCACACGTTTGCCACCTTTCAACAACTCGGCAACCATTGGGTGATGCTTAAATCGTTGGAATTCCATATAGGGGAAGAGATGCGGGTTTTTATAGTTTAGGTGAACCACAAACCCGACATACACTTGGTTGTTGTCGAGGTGATAGATAAATGATCCACCACCTGCATTGCTGCCCAAGGGCCAGCCCATTGTATGTGTGACAGAGCCCTCTTTGTGCTTGGCCGGATCAATTTCCCAGATCTCTTTCATGCCAACGCCGTATTTTTGTGGCTCTTTGCCTTCCGCTAGGTCGTATTTTGCAATCACTTCTTTGGATAGGGACCCACGGACACCCTCGGACAGGAACACGTATTTGCCGTGCAATTCCATTCCAGGCTCGGTGTCTGGCCCAATTGTGCCATCCGCTTCTAGGCCAAAGACACCTGCAACAACGCCTTTTACTTCGCCGTTGTCACCATACACCAATTCAGAGCATGCCATTCCGGGGAAGATTTCAACGCCCAGCGCTTCGGCCTGTTCTGCCATCCAACGACAGACATTGCCCATCGATACGATGTAATTCCCATGATTGTTCATCAAAGGCGGCATTGGGAAATTCGGAATGCGTATCTGACCCGCTTCGCCCAACATGTAAAAGTTGTCTTCTTTCACCGGAACGGTAATCGGCGCGCCTTGTTCTTTCCAATCAGGGATCAATGCGTCCAATCCGCTGGTGTCTAAAACCGCACCGGATAGGATATGCGCCCCAACTTCAGACCCTTTTTCAAGAACAACAACATTCAAATCAGCGTCAAGTTGTTTGAGACGGATCGCAGCGGACAGACCAGCCGGACCGGCACCCACGATGACAACATCGTATTCCATGGTTTCGCGTTCAATTTCAGACATCCGTCACTCCTGTTTTGACCCACAGCGCCATCTTAAAATTCCATTTGCTGATTAGCCCGTGAAATATTGTTTCGTCAACTCCATGACGACACTTCTAGGGGTAAAAACGCCGAGACGTTACGCAAAGTCGCAGGTAATCGAGCGTAAGCATGTTAAAAGGTAGGCAAAACATGTTTTGGCGAATTCACCAAAATATGCCGATCTTTTTTGTTCTGGCTTGCAATTTGCACAAATTTTCAGTCAGATACCGACAACACAGTTCACCGCCCCTGGCCCTTGGCCGAGGGGCGCAGTTTTTGAATAAGATGAGAATGGGAAAATAAATGGAAAAGATCCCTATGACCCGTGCGGGGTTTAACGCGCTTGAGGTGGAATTAAAGCATCTCAAATCAGAAGAGCGCCCTGCAATTATCAAGGCTATCGCAGAGGCGCGCGAACACGGCGATTTGTCAGAAAATGCCGAATACCATTCCGCCCGCGAAAAACAGAGCTTTATCGAAGGCAGAATTAAAGAAATCGAGGGCATCATCTCGTTGGCCGAAGTGATCGATCCGACAACATTGTCAGGAACCGTGAAGTTCGGCGCGACAGTGACCGTTGTTGACGAAGACACCGACGAAGAAAAGACATGGCAGATCGTTGGCGAACATGAGGCCAATATCGAAAAGGGCCTTTTGAACATCAAATCCCCCATCGCGCGTGCGCTGATTGGCAAGGACGAGGGCGACAGTGTCGAAGTACGCACCCCTGGCGGCGAAAAGTCGTATGAAATCCTAACCATCCTCTACAAGTAAGGCGATTTTTATGGCCGAAGCGCCGAAATCAAATTCAACTCCCGCAGGGTTATACCGCCGATCAGAGCCAGCTCAAAACAGCTGGCCCGAGGCGATTGGATTTGGATTAGCTGTTGTTTGGCTGATGGCAACGGGATGGTTTTTTGTAACCTCTGAGACACCCATCAGCGACAGTGTGATTTCGCTTTTGGGAATGGTCACAGTGGTGTTCATGCCGATTGCGATGGTTTGGGTGTCGGTCCTTTTGTTACGCACAGCGCGTCTCATGCAACAAGAAACACGGCGCCTTGATGCCTCAATCGAAGCGCTGCGCAAAGCCTATATCGACCAGACCAAAGTGGCCGGTCACGCGCCCGCAGAAGGATCAATCATCAAAAAGCTGGAAGAAATATCTGCACAACAAAAGCGCGCAGAAACCGCATTGGCGATGTTCACGACCACGCGTAGCGTTCTTGAAAAACCTGCCCAGAATGCAGCGGATACGCAAAGCGAGGAACAACCCGCCTTGGCGTTAGGCACTCAGATCGAAGAGGTCACCAGCCCCCTCTCTAAATCAGATTTTATCCGAGCCCTTAATTTCCCCGAAACTGCGCAAGATGAACAGGGGTTTGCCGCTCTTCGCCGCGCCCTAAAAGATCGCAACACAGGTCAATTGGTTCAGGCGGCACAGGACATTCTTACGCTTCTTAGCCAAGATGGCATCTATATGGATGATCTGCGCCCAGATATGGCGCGGCCTGACATTTGGCGAAAGCTTGCACATGGCGAGCGGGGACGCCAAATCGCGGCTCTTGGCGGTATTCGTGACCGAAGCTGCTTGGCCCTTACAAATGGCCGCATGAAACAAGACCCCGTTTTTCGCGACGCCGCGCATCATTTCTTGCGTTTGTTTGACCGTGAATTTTCAAAATTCGAAGCCGATGCGTCAGATCGTGAGATTTCGGCCCTATCTGAGACCCGTACAGCGCGGGCTTTTATGTTGCTTGGCCGTGTGGCCGGAACCTTTAACTAGAACGGCCTTATCGAAAGCTTGAATAGGGAATAAACTTGACCGGCGTGCCGCGGTCAATTGTGACACTTTCATGCGGCAGTTCGACCAAACCGGTCGCCCAACTTAGGCCACTAATCCGACCTGATCCCTCACTTGCAAAGACCTCTGCCCCGTTTGGACCCATACGCGCACGTAGATACTCCATTCGACCTTGTTTTTTGTTTTTGGTGAAATCAGCAGGCACCATAAACGATGTCGGCTGATGCCAATGTCCACCAGCCAACTGCTCTAAGGCGGGCCGCGCGAATATAAGAGTGCAGACCAATGCCGCAACGGGATTTCCGGGCAAACCAAAGACAGGACAGCCGGACCAAACCCCAAGCGCCAAAGGACGGCCGGGTTTCACGGCAATACGCCATAGGTTTAATGTATCGGTCTCTGCCAAAAGCGCCGAAAGGTGATCTTCGTCTCCCGCCGAAGCACCGCCACTTGTCAAAACCACATCACAGGTCTTGGCCGCCTCATCAAGCTTTGCACGCACCTGTGAGCGATCATCGGGCGCACGGCCAAGATCAACGGGCACAAAACCCCACTCGGACAAAAGAGACAACAGCATTGGGCGATTGGCGTCATAGATTTGACCCGCCTCTAAATCCGTACCCACATTGCGCACTTCATCCCCCGTCGACAAGACACCAACGCGCAGCTGCGCGTAAACGCAAACCTGCCCCACGCCTGCCGCCGCCATCAAAGCAAGATCAGCAGGCACAAGGCGGCGCCCCGCCTCTAGGATCGCATCCCCCTGTGCGAAATCTTCTCCCATTTTGCGGCTATTGGACCCTGCTTTGATTGGCCCATGAAACGCCACCTCATCGGTATCGACCGCAACGTCTTCTTGTAACACAATGGTGTCCACTCCGTTTGGCAAAGCTGCACCGGTTAAGATACGAATTGCATGTCCAATAGGCACATCCGCCAGATACGGCGCACCGGCGGCGGACCGCCCCTTGACCAATGGCAAATGAAAAGGCCCCTCGCCTTGGGCGGCCTCAGCAGAAAACCCATATCCATCCACCGCCGCATTCGCATGTGGGGGATTTGACACGCAGGCGTGAACGTCTTTTGCCAAGATACGACCCGAGGCACTGGTCAACGGGATATCTTCGGATGTCACGACTGGACCTAAGGCAGATTTCAAATGCTCCAAGGCCGTTGTCACAGGCGTCCAATCAACGCCTGAGGGCAAAGCAAAACAATCATTGCGAAGCGGTGGCGGGGCGACCATGCGCATGCTCCTTTAGACCTGTTTCTTTTAGTATGAAATCTGCGATTGCCTGCGTATCGTCTAAGTCGAATGTAGGGCGGTCCAGTGTCAGTGACACATTGCTGGCGACAGCACGGATTGTCTGATCATTTGGCGCAATAAGGTCTTTTCCCGTTTCAACACGATGCGCTTCGATTTTTGGATGGCGGTCGCGCTTATACCCTTCGATCAGGACCAAATCGACAGGCGTCAAACGTGCGATCAAATCAGCTAAGCTCGGCTCGTCTTGATCACGCAATTCCTGCATTATGGCAACGCGGTTGCGCGACGCCAAGAGCACCTCTTGTGCGCCGGCTGTGCGATGACGAAAACTATCACGGCCTTCTTGATCAACGTCAAAGGTGTGATGTGCATGCTTAATCGTCGAAACCCTAAGGCCACGCTGTGTAAGCTCTGTGACCAATCGTTCCATTAATCCGGTCTTGCCAGAGTTCTTCCAACCGGTCACACCGTATATTTTCATCCTGTCCGCTCCAGAATCGCGCTTGCCGCCGTTAAATCTTCTGGCGTGTTTACATTGAAGAACGGCGGCAATCCATCCTGTGTGAACACATGCTGCGCACCGTCGTGTTGATCCGTCCAAATGACGACCTTTCGCAACCCGCTCTGTAAGGCCTGTCGCAGGTCATCTCGCAAAGCCACTGGCCAAAACCCAAAAGTTGGATGCCGTACGATGCGGTCGTCTTCCATCGTTGCCGCAAGGACCAAGTCGTGCCCTGTATCTTGTAAACACACTACGAGATCAGTCGGAAAAAAGGGTGTATCCGCAGCGACAGAAACAACGGCATCGTATCCATGCTCGGCTGCGTAATCCATACCTGCCAGTACACCCGCAAGGGGGCCGACATAGCCCTCAATGCTATCTGATACGACAGGAAGCCCATAATGGGCGAATCTATTCGCATCACCATTGGCATTCAGAACAAGGTGATCCACCTGTGGGGCGATCCGGTCAATCACATGGGACAAAATTGGTTTGCCGCCTAACTCAAGCAATCCTTTGTCACCGCCGCCCATACGGCGCGCTTGACCGCCCGCCAAAATGACCCCAATGACCTTAGTCATCTTGCGCTCCTTTCCGGCCCGACTTTTTGGGTTCGGATGTAACTGCGTTCACATCTGCGTCATACTCAAGCCGATCGTGTCCAGACAAACACATAAAGCGTTGTCCACGCATGCGCCCGATCAATGTCAATCCAACTTGTCGCGCGATTTCCACACCCCATGCGGTAAACCCAGATCGCGATGCCAAAACGGGAATGCCCATTTGCGCAGTCTTGATCACCATCTCTGAGGTGAGCCGACCCGTTGTGTATAAGATCTTGTCCGAGGCAGGAACAGCTTCAGACAACATCCATCCCGCCACTTTATCCACCGCGTTGTGGCGCCCCACATCTTCCATATAAACTAGGGGCCGATTTTCGTGGCACAAGACGGTTCCGTGAATGGCACCCGCGGTCAGGTAAATTGAGGGTGTCGTATTAATTTTATGTGCCAATTCGTACAACCACGAGGTTTTCACTTTGGCCGGTGGCAAAGAAAGATCCTCTAGCCCCTCCATCATATCACCAAATACAGTGCCGACTGCACAGCCGCTTGTCCTAGTTTTCTTTTGCAGCTTTTCTTCATAATTGGTGGCGCGGGACGTGCGCACGACAACGGTTTCGATGTCGTCATCATAGTCCACGCCTTTAATTTCATCTTCCGCCCGCAGCATGCCTTGGTTCTTTAGAAACCCCAACGCCAGGTACTCTGGGTAATCTCCAATCGTCATAGCCGTCACGATTTCTTGTGAATTCAGGAAAATCGTCAGCGGCCTTTCCTCAACCACAGAAATTTCTGTTTCCTGCCCAAGATGATCTTGACCTAAGATTACCCTTGTCAACCTAGAGGTGTGCGGTTTAGGTTCTATTAGATACGAAGTTGTATTTTGGTCATGCGCCACATGAGTCTCCAAGATTGGGTGTGAATTGACTTAGACGATATGTTTGGAAAAATTGATGTCAACGCAAACGCGAACTTATTTTTATCAAGGTATCAAAGTTGGGTGGCCCTTTATATTCCTAATCTCGCCTTTTGCGTTTTTGTTTGGCGTTGTTGCTATGCAAGCCGGCCTGAACGTATTTGAGGCGTTGTCGTTTAGTGTCATCGTCATTGCAGGCGCGGCACAGCTCACCGCGATACAGCTTATGCAGGAAAATACGCATACATTTGTCATCATTTTCTCTGGTTTGGCGGTGAATTTGCGTATGGCGATGTATTCGGCATCAATGGCAGTTCATATGGGGAAATTGCCCTTATGGAAGCGCGCCTTGGTCGCCTATCTTACGGTTGATCAAACTTATGCCGTCAGCATTGCGAAATTTGAAACCGAACCGGAAATGTCGGTGGCAGATAAATTTGCATTCTATATTGGCGTTGCGACCCCGATTTTACCGCTGTGGTATCTGGCAACCCTTGCAGGTGCTTGGACGGGAAGTGCCGTTCCCTCAACACTCCCCTTGGATTTCGCGATCCCCTTAACCTTTATTGCGATTATCACACCCATGCTGCGCACTCTGCCGCATGTCATTGCCGCCTGCACCTCTGTTGTCCTGTCATTGGCGCTTGCGTTTATTCCATTCAATTTAGGTGTCATTCTGGCCGGGATCTGCGCCATGATCGCAGGCGCGGCCAGTGAAGAATTCATCAAAAACAAAGGACGTGTGCGCCGTGAACAGACCTGAAGATATCTGGATCATCATTGTGGCCCTAGGCGTAGGAAGTTTTGGGCTACGGTTTGCGTTCCTCGGCATAATTGGTGATCGGACGATACCAGAATGGCTCATGCGGCATCTACGCTATACCGCGGTTGCAATCCTGCCTGGTCTGATTGCGCCTCTGGTTCTCTGGCCGTCCGCAACCGGCGGCGCAATGGATCCGGTACGGCTGGTTGCTGCAGGGACCACATTGGCCCTATCTTTGATGACAGGGCGTATTGTCATCTCTATTTTTGGCGGGGCTATTGTTCTAGCGCTTATGCTTCAATTCGCCTGAGCAGTGCGTCCCGCAACATACGCGCGCAAAGCGTTCGTTTTGTCCGGATCATCATATTCGAATAGGGCTTGTTCATCGACATTCGGCAAGCCTCGGAATTGCTCCATCAACTTGATCGGGGAAAAGGTTGTCGAGATCGTCCCAAAACCAGGCAACTGCGACAAAAGCCCAGACGTGCTGTTTGCACATAGTGCCGGCGCGACTGGTCCACGTTCACGGGCCAAGGCAAAGGCCTGTTCCGCAATCTGAGGCGACACTTCGATCTTTTGAATAACAACGTGGTGTGTTTTACGCGCATGCGCACGGGTGTAAAAATCCAAGAAACTAGGAGTTACACCATATAAAACGTCATTTCGCTCAACAAATGTTGGATGTGTCAAAGTGCCTGCCGGATCAAAAATCACACGTTCAGACGCATTAATCATCAGGCCGCTATGACCACCGGCGCCTGTCTCGTTATTCACCATCGTTAACAAGGTCAAGGACGGGGGTTCGGGTGACACATACCGAACCGCTTCCACTTTTTCATCGGGCGCCCAAACATATTGCCCAGCACACCCTGTGGCCGTCAAACAAACGGCCAAACACATTACAAAGCGACGCATCCCAGTTGCTTTGTCTGTTAATTACGAATTGAACAGTGCCAAAAACACCAAAATGCCGATAGATGCGATAGCGACACGCACAGAGCCTTTGATGAAACCCTCAAATGCTTTTTCTTGTGCCGAAATATCCATAGAACCATGCTTATGCTCAGACATTTTTCATCCTCTCTTTGAACTTGGGCCGTCTTTAACGGATTCTTTTATCGCTGTCACGCACAACCGTGCAAACTTGGCCAGAGACCTCATGTCGCATCCATTTTTTGGAACCGATAAGCTCCATCACCACACAATTCACGCGCAACCGCGCCTGATTGATGTAAATGGTTCAAATGCGCAACCGCCTCAACCAGAGCCAAACCGTATTCCCCATCACCAAT
>JALRHZ010000095.1 GCA_023259435.1 Paracoccaceae bacterium
CTGCAAGTTTTGAAAAACAAAACGGGATGCGTCATGTGTTATTGCTGCAATCCACCCAGCAGGGCGCAATTTATTGGGCCGGTCGGTTGGATTAGGCTTCTGCGGCCTTCCACGAAATTTCCCCGGATCCGATCAAACTTTGGACAGAAGACACAATTTCGTTTAGCGCGTCTTGCCCTGTGTCCTTGTCGATCGTGTCTAATTCTTCGATTTCTTCTCTGATTGCTTCGGACATGCGTTTTGACATGTTGTTGAGAATAAAGTCACACACGTCCCCATCTCCTGTCTCGGTCGCGTATTTCAGCGCCATGGCAGTGGTGCTTTGATCAACAACGCGCATGATTTTTGGCACATCGACGACATGAACCCTTGCGGGGATATCGGCAAAGGAAAATACGGAATGCCGCACTTTGCCAGCCAATTCAGCATCGGTTTGTTCTAGGCTCTCTAACACAGCCTCGCGTGTTTCAGGGGATGCAACCGTAAGGATCGCGGCGATGCGCGATTCTGCGGATTGTGCAAAGGCGCGTTCGGGGCGGTTGTCCAACTGGGCCACCAGGCTTTGACCAATACGGTCCACGGCCTGAGGCGTGGCCTGTGACGTGCGCGAAATTGCATAGCTTATTTTGCGCGCAACATCACCCGGTAAACCCGAAAGAACTTTGGCCGCGCGCGCCACATCAAGTTTTGACAGTAATACGGCCGCGATATCGGGCTGCTCGGTTTCAGCAATTGTAATGATATCCTCAAGCGGGGTTGCATTTAACCGCTCCCATGGATCGACAAACGATTGTATCCCCGCCTCAGAGCGTAATTTCCGCGCGGCACTTGGGCTGATCTTATGTTCCAAGAGATCCAGAGCACCAGATAAGCCGCCCCGAAAACTAAGCCCAATGTGATCCAACTCTGTTGCGAATTCTTGGACCACATTCGCCAAGGTCGTCCGATCCACGACCGACAAGGCGCCGATTTTTTGGGTCAAATCAAGTTGTAAGGCTTCGGGCAATGTGTGGATGTCCAACTCCACGCCTTGTTCCATCAAGAATTTCACTACGATCGCCGCCTTTTCCGGACGGGATAGGGTGGGGGATGGAACTGGGGCAGGGCCGTCTGTTCGGCCACCCGTAATACTAAGAATTCCAGTCATCAAAGCGCCTCGTGTTCACTTGGCTTCTTTGTCACATGGTTTCAATGAACAGCTGGTTAAAGAAAAATGGCCCTATGGGTGATCCTAGGGCCATTTTTAAGGATTATTCGCCAAACACGCGTTTGAAAATCGTATCGACGTTTTTGGTGTGATAGCCAAGGTCGAATTTTTCTTCGATCTCCGCAGGGGATAGGGCGGCTGTCACCTCTTGGTCTGCCAACAATTCGGTCTTAAAGTCTTTGTCTTCTTCCCAGACCTTCATCGCATTGCGTTGCACAAGGCGATAGGCGTCTTCGCGGCTTACACCGGCCTGTGTCAAGGCCAATAGAACGCGCTGTGACATGACCAAGCCGCGGAATTTATTCATGTTGTTAATCATATTGTCTGGATAGATCACAAGTTTATCAATCACTTGTGTCAAACGCGCCAAGGCAAAATCAAGCGTGATTGTAGAATCCGGTCCAATGTTACGTTCTACTGAACTATGCGAGATATCGCGTTCGTGCCAGAGCGCCACATTTTCCATCGCCGGCACAACCGCCATACGCACCAACCGTGCAAGGCCGGTTAGGTTTTCTGTCAATACAGGGTTACGTTTGTGGGGCATCGCAGAGGATCCTTTTTGACCCGCAGAAAAGAACTCTTCGGCCTCAAGCACTTCGGTACGCTGCATATGACGGATTTCGATTGCCACGTTTTCGATTGAGCTTGCGACAACACCAAGGGCCGCAAAAAACGCAGCATGACGGTCACGCGGGATAACCTGTGTCGAGATTGGCTCGGGTGTAAGGCCTAATTTCTCACAGACATGCTCTTCGACACGGGGATCGATATTGGCAAATGTACCAACCGCGCCAGAAATTGCACCGGTTGCGATTTCCTCACGCGCCACTTCGAGGCGACGCTTGTTGCGCTCCATTTCCGCATAGAAACGCGCAAATGTCAGACCCATTGTCGTGGGTTCCGCGTGGATGCCATGGCTGCGCCCGATGCGAACGGTCATTTTATGTTCCATGGCGCGGCGTTTCAGGGCCGCCAAAAGATTGTCCATATCCGCAAGCAGGATGTCCGCAGCACGCACCAACTGGACATTGAAACAGGTATCCAAAACGTCTGAAGAGGTCATGCCTTGGTGAACGAAACGTGCCTCGTCTGACCCGACGTGTTCGGCAAGGTGTGTCAGAAACGCAATAACGTCATGTTTTGTGACCGCTTCGATTTCATCAATACGCGCAACATCAAATTCAACATCGTTGGCTTTCCAGACCGCTTCGGCATTTTCGCGCGGAATGACACCCAAATCGGCCATTGCATCACAGGCGTGTGCTTCGATTTCGTACCAAATACGGAACTTTGTTTCAGGGGACCAAATGGCGACCATGTCAGGGCGAGAATAACGGGGGATCATTGCAAAAGCCTTTTTAGTTTGCGGTTAAGATCGATAGCTCCCCTTTACAATGCTGTTACAGTATGCTCAACCCTTGCCATATTTTTGCAGCAATTGGTCACAAAGTTACCTTGTTTTCACCCGACTTTGGCAAAAGTGAAATGTCAAAAAAGGGTTGAGTTGATACCGTCGATGTGGGGACATTTTCGATTCGGATAGGTAACACTGTAAACGCAATTTTTTGGGGTTAAGATCGTGCGGTTGTTAGATAAAGATTTTGAAATTCGGTTTCCGTTCGTTGCAACAGCTAGAATGACGGGGCGCGAATTTCTGTCGCTTTTGGTCACGCCACGAGTCCTTGCCTATATGCTGATCGTTTTTGCGGTGCATACGTCATTTAACCCAGACGATTTTTCCTCAACTATTAGCTATTCTCGGGTTGCGTTTTTATGGCTCTTGGGGAGTTCAGTTTATGTTTCGACCCATCTCCTGCTATGGTTTTTCGGGTGGTTCGTATTTAGAAACAGGGACCCATTTACCTATCATGCGATTGGGGGAACCTTGGCTGCGACAGTCTTGGCAACATATTTGATGCTTGAGATTGCTCCCGTCATCGGTGTCGAGCTGTTGCCAAAGCATCAAAACATATTTGGAATCACTATGGTCTCCATCATGCGTATGGTGATGTTTGAGTGGATCTTTTTCTCATATATTCTTAAACGGGTTGATCCTGCTGACAAAGAGGACCTGCTTCAGATTGGGGATCGAGAAATCTCTATGGGCGATTTGTTGTATATCCGTGCAAATGAACACCGTGTTTGCTTTTTCACAAAATCAGAGGGCGAAGTGTTCGAGCGGGCCCGCATGAAAGATTTGCTGAACATTTTGGACGGCAAAACCGGCATACAGCCTCATAGATCCTATTGGGTGCCACGCCCATCAATTAGCGCCGCCAAAGAGGTCGATGACAAACTTATCCTAATTGTCGAAGACGGAACAGAAATTACCGTTGCGCGCACACGCCGAGGGGCGGTTGAAGAGTGGTTGGTCTCGCAATCAGTGCCGTATGTGGCATAGAGGGACGGGCCTAAAGGTGGCCCATCTCGTTCCGCCGATTAGGCTTCTCCCATCAATCTTGGATCAAATGGGTATTTAGATAGGTTTTCATATCCGGTTTCAGTGATCAAAACTTGATCTTCTAACTTGATTGAAAAATCACCGCCCTCGGGGCTTACCAAGGCCTCAACACATAAAACCATTCCGGCCTCAAGGTGATAATCATATGCGCCATCGACCAGATGGTCGGGATAGGCGATCAACGGCCATTCGTCACATAGGCCAACCCCGTGCATCAAACATCCATATTTTTGCTTTTGATATTGATCGTCTAAGACATGCGTATTTAGCGAGAGCTCACGCATATGAACCCCAGGTTTCAGCATCTCCATATTGGTCATGATATGTTCATGGGCATGCTGCATGGCATAGATCATATCAGGGCGGGGAGCTGCGTCACCGATCCACCATGTTCGACTAATATCTACACAAATACCATAGGACCCGACCAAATCCGTATCAAAGGCCACGATTTCATTGTTCTGTACTATGCGGGGTCCGCATTCTTGGAACCACGGGTTTGACCGCGGACCCGAGGCCAATAGGCGGGTTTCAATCCATTCGCCGCCGCGTTTGATGTTTTCGGCATGCAAGACGGCCCAAATGTCATCCTCGCTCATATTGCCTTTGGGGACACCTTGGCGCGCGGCTTGCTCCATCAAAGCAACCGCATTTTCACAGGCAACCGACGCACAGCGCATCGCCAAAATTTCATCAGGCCCTTTGATTGAACGCGATTTTTCGGTGACCTCCTCACCCTCCATGATCTCAAACCCTTGGGCCTCAAGCGCGCGCAACCCGTGCAACATGATCTTATCCACGGCAAGACGCTTGTTGTTGCCGCCATGCTCTTCGATCAGCGTACGCACTTCGTTCGAGAATTTATCGGCCGCAACATCAACCTTGTCGCCTCGGTCAAAATAAAACAAATCCGCACCAGAGCGTTGTTCCCGCACTAGCGGGTTGAATTCGGACAAAAAGGGCGAGTTTTTATAATCCCAGATCACCATATACCCATCCGCGCAAACCAGAACCGCGCGAAATGGGTTGTGCGTGTTCCACAGCTGCATGTTTGTGCTGTCCGTGGCATAGCGAATATTCAGGGGATCAAACATCAACAGGCCGCCATATCCTCGGTCTACGATATGCTGTGTCAACCGTTCCCAGCGGTATTTGCGCATGGCTTGCAGATCAGGAAGCACCAAACCGGCGGCCTCCCATTCCTGATAGGCCAATTGCGTCGGTCCAATTTCAACACGGTTTTTATCATTCGGCGTGTTGTCCCCCAACATTGCGCCACGGGTTGGGTCGATTTTGCGCGTGTCACGTTGATAGTTCATAGATCTGTCCTGATGCTGGTTTTCTCAACTCTTGCTTAAACTTGGGACAATCAACCGCCTGTTTGCGACGAAAAACATGACGCTAATTTTTCAAATTGCCTCTTGTGACCGCGCTTGAACGGCGTCATCTTTGGTGAAAAGGCCCGAGATGACAGACATCCTACAATCTCATATCCCCTATGATACATCAGACCTGCGTTTACCGGGCATGCGCCCATTGCCGCCGCAAGATTGGATATTGGTGGATGATGCCTATGCGGGGCAAATGAAGCAGCGGCGTCACCTTATTGCGACGCGTCGCGCGGCGGTCATTGCACCTATCGATGGTACGCATGAAGCGGCGGATGAGTTGCTAGATTATGTTCTGACAGATTTGAAAACAAAGCCCAGTTATTCAGTAGATGAAAAGACTGTGACCTGCCCGGATGGGGTGACGGTGGACATAGATACAGATGATCCACTTGGAACAATAGGGCAGGTGGTGCAGTGTGATTTTTGTATCCTCGAAAAACACGGAGACGAGCATGTTTTAACAGCCGCTGTTCTGTGCTTTCCGGCCAGTTGGAAACTTGAGGATAAATTCCAAAAACCGCTAACCGATATTCACATCCCTGTGGCCGAATATGATGACAACATCGCACGTCGGGTTCAACGATTGTTTAACGGCATCCAAGTTGGGCGGCCTTTGTGGCGATTTAATGCGCTGGTGTATCGATCCGCTGAACTGCATCAGCCATATCCCAAATACCTAGATGACGCAGGTCAAAGGGAAGGCGCGTATTTGCGATCCGAACGTCAAAGCCTGTTGCGCTTGCCTAACACCAAGGCGGTTGTGTTTGGCATACACACATTTGTGGTGCTGAAATAAAAGCACCGCGCAATTTTCATAATTTTGTCTAAATTCATGTGTATCCGTTACAACATCTATGGTGTGTCACGCTGCGGGGAGTGAAACAAACCATTTTCGTAACGCTAACAAACGGACGCAGCGACATGATTAGAAACTTTTTAACCGACACGTCGGGGGCTGTAACAGTTGACTGGGTTGTCATAACAGCCGCCGCAGCCGCAATGGCGCTAATTGCCGGTCCTGGAATTTTCAATGGGATCAAACCTTTATTGTCCAAAACAGAAGCAAATATAGTTGGTGGACTGTTTTGTGCCAGTACTGAAAGCACTGTAATCTATGTTTCGCCATCGGGTGGAGCAACACAAGTTTGCAACTGATCCTACGCGCTTAGCGGGACTATACATAACCGCAAACTCGACTGGGTGGAAAAATACCGTGGAATAAACATTTTTCTGCCCCATTGGCCTAATACGTTTCTTTCTGGGGCAGAGAGGATTGACATAAAGAGCCGGTGCACGGTTATCAACGTTGATTTCTGGGACGAAACAACGAAAAGATAGGATATCCGTTGATTAGATCTTTTGCCAAAGACGAAACCGGGGCCGTAACTGTTGATTGGATCATCATAACTGCGGCGGCCGCTGCATTCGCAATTGCAACTGCGCCATTTTTGGTCGCCAGCCTTAGTACGTTGACATCACAAACGAGCGATGCAGTGAGCAGTTTTGAAGTCAATCTAGACTAAGTTTTATGCCAAAGTCATAACGAAAAAGGCGCTCCGTAGAGCGCCTTTTTGTGTTTTAGCAGCTGTAGTACATGCCATATTCCACTGGGTGTGGTGTATGCTCGTACTGTTCGATTTCTTCCATTTTCAGGTCGATATAGCCATCGATCTGATCTTTGGTGAACACATCGCCCGCCAAGAGGTAATCGTGATCGGCCTGTAGCTCTTCCATTGCTTCACGCAGTGATCCGCAAACTGTTGGGATATCTGCCAACTCTTCTGCTGGAAGGTCATATAGGTTTTTGTCCATCGCTTCGCCTGGATCGATCTTGTTTTTGATGCCGTCTAGGCCGGCCATCAACAAGGCTGCGAAACATAGGTATGGGTTTGCGGATGGATCAGGGAAGCGTGCTTCGACGCGTTTCGCTTTTGGCGATTCTGTCCAAGGGATACGAACACAGCCAGAACGGTTGCGTGCAGAATACGCGCGTAGAACAGGTGCCTCGAACCCAGGGATCAAACGCTTATAAGAGTTTGTGGATGGGTTTGTGAACGCATTCAACGATTTCGCGTGCTTTAGGATGCCGCCGATGAAATAAAGCGCCTCATCGGAAAGATCCGCGTATTTGTCGCCTGCGAACAATGGCTTGCCATCTTTCCAGATGGACATGTTCACGTGCATACCTGTGCCGTTGTCACCTGCGATTGGCTTTGGCATGAATGTCGCCGATTTGCCGTAGGCCTGTGCAACATTGTGGATCACGTATTTGTATTTCTGCAGCTCGTCCGCTTGTTTTGTGAGGCTGTCAAAGATCAGGCCCAATTCGTGCTGACAGGTCGCCACTTCGTGGTGGTGCTTGTCGACCTTGATGCCCATCCGCTTCATCGTGCTCAGCATCTCGCCGCGCAGATCCTGCGCTTCGTCGACCGGGTTCACCGGGAAATAGCCGCCCTTGGCGCGCGGGCGGTGGCCCATGTTGCCGGCTTCATATTCGCGGCCCGAATTGCCCGGCAGCTCGATGTCGTCGATCTTATAATAGCTCGACGAATAGGTGTTCTCGAACCGCACGTCGTCGAACATGAAGAATTCGGCTTCGGGGCCGAAATAGGCGGCATCACCGATCCCGCTGGCCTTCAGATAGGCTTCGGCCTTCACGGCGGTGCCGCGCGGGTCACGGGCATAGGGTTCGCCGGTGTCGGGTTCTGCAACGGTGCAATGCACGCACATCGTCTTTTCGGCATAGAACGGGTCGATATAGACCGAGCTCGGATCCGGCATCAGCTTCATGTCGGACTGGTCGATGGATTTCCACCCGGCAATCGACGATCCGTCGAACATGAA
>JALRHZ010000096.1 GCA_023259435.1 Paracoccaceae bacterium
TGATCTGGGTGCGTTTGAGGCCAAGCTATGGGAGGCGCGTGTGCAGGCCATGGACAGCAAAGATTTCTCAGACGTCGATCGGATCAAAGGTATCTATCAAGCTGCTGGTCTGGAAGTTCGTATGAGTAAAACTGGCGTGACGTTAATTGCGCCCTCAGGTTTTAATATTGGGGATCTTGGGGAGGTGTGAGGCCGATTGGGGGCTGTCTGCCCCCAAACCCCCGAAGATATTTGAGGACAAAAAATGAACTTAGAAAAAGAGCGTTTGTATTTGTACGACACCACTTTGCGGGATGGGCAGCAAACGCAAGGCGTGCAGTTTTCGACAGCCGAGAAAGTGCAAATTGCGCAAGCGCTTGATCAGTTGGGCGTGGACTACATTGAAGGCGGATGGCCCGGGGCGAACCCAACAGACAGTGCATTTTTTGAGCAGCTTCCAAAGACACGGGCGGTTTTCACCGCATTTGGAATGACGAAACGTGCGGGTCGTTCGGCGGCCAATGATGATGTGTTGGCGGCTGTGGTGAATGCGGGTACGCCGACCGTTTGTTTGGTGGGCAAAACTCATGATTTTCATGTAACAGAGGCCCTCGGGATTGCGCTTGAGGATAATATTGAAGTGATTTCAACTTCGATTGCGCATTTGGTCTCGCTGGGGCGGGAGGCCATTTTTGATGCTGAACATTTCTTTGACGGGTTCAAGGCAAACCCCGCTTATGCGATTGCCAGCCTGAAGGCGGCGTTTGACGCGGGCGCGCGGTGGATCGTTTTGTGTGACACAAATGGCGGCGCGCTTCCTTTGGAGGTGGCGCATGCGGTCTCTGAGGTTATTCAATCGGGCATACCGGGAGATCGGCTGGGCATTCATACGCATAACGATACGGAAAATGCTGTCGCCAATACTTTGGCCGCAGTCGATGCGGGCGTGCGCCACATACAAGGGACGTTGAACGGATTGGGGGAACGCTGTGGCAATGCGAATTTGACCACACTTATTCCAACTTTGTTATTGAAAGAGCCCTATGCGTCCAAATATGAAATTGGCGTGAGCCGAGAGGCGCTCGCGGGATTGACCAAGACATCGCGTCTTTTGGATGATATTTTGAACCGCGTGCCAGCGCGACAGGCGCCCTATGTGGGGGCTTCGGCCTTTGCGCATAAGGCCGGATTGCATGCAAGCGCGATTTTGAAAAACCCCACAACCTATGAGCATATCGATCCAAGCTCGGTCGGCAATCGACGTATTGTCCCTATGTCAAACCAAGCGGGACAATCGAATTTGCGGCGTCGTCTTGCCGAGGCTGGGCTGGATGTGGATCGTGATAATCCGGCCTTGGCCCGTATTCTGGACATAATCAAAGAGCGCGAGGCCGAAGGGTATTCCTATGATACAGCACAAGCCAGTTTTGAGCTATTGGCGCGGCGTGAGTTGGGCCTGTTGCCGACCTTCTTTGAGGTTAAGCGGTACAAAGTGACGGTCGAACGGCGTAAAAACAAATACAACAAAATGGTTAGCCTCTCAGAGGCGGTTGTTGTTGTGAAAATTGACGGGGTTAAGCATTTGTCCGTCAGCGAAAGCCTAGATGAAAGTGGGCTGGATCGTGGGCCTGTCAATGCCTTGGCCAAAGCGTTGATCAAGGATCTTGGGCAATATCAAGACACCGTGCAAGATATCCGATTGGTCGATTTCAAGGTGCGTATCACCCAAGGTGGCACAGAGGCGGTGACACGGGTTGTCATTGATAGCGAGGATAGCACGGGCCGTAGGTGGTCAACAGTTGGGGTCTCGGCGAATATCGTCGATGCCAGCTTTGAGGCGCTATTGGATGCGATGAATTGGAAGTTGGTGCAAGATAGCACCGCTGATGTGAGTTAGAGGCAATGCAACTCTCTCTCTCAGATGTAACCAGTTGTGCACAGCGTGTCGAGCAGGGTGACCCACTTCGGTTCAAGGCCGTGATGAGTGCGCGCGCAGACCAGCGGGCAGCACTCTTTGTGCTTTATGCGTTTCATGTTGAAGTGACCCGCGCCCCTTGGGCTGCGTCCGAGCCGATGATCGCCGAGATGCGTTTGCAATGGTGGTGGGATGCACTGGAAGAGATCGCAACAGGGGGTATTGTGCGGTCTCATGATGTGACAGTGCCTCTTGCGCATATTTTGTCGCCGGATCAGGCGCGTTTGTTGCAAAGGTTGGTGGATGCGCGTCGTTGGGATTGTTATAAAGAGGCGCATTCAGATGCCGATGCCTTGACCTTGTATTTACATGAGACAGGCGCGCCCCTCATGCAGGTGGCCGAAGAGATAACAGCGGGTCAATCAGCGGTTGGGGCCGATGTTGGCTATGCGCTTGCGGTTGCCAATTATTTACAGGCTATCCCAGCGCTCGAGGCCGCAGGTCGGGTTCCATTGGTGGATGGTCGTGTCGAGGCTGTTCAAGACTTGGCGCAAGGGGCGTGGGACAGATGGCAACGAGCAAAGCGGCACAAGGGGACCATAGAAGCAGCGGCTTTGCGCAGTGCGTGGCAGGTTCCTTTGGTGCTGCCTCGGGTTATCAAACAGCCTGCTTTGGTTGCACAAGGGGGTGCTGAACCAAACGCGCTTCGCTCTGCGCTTCGGCTTGCACGTGTCAGTTTAACCAATTCGTGGTGACCTAGATCTCTTTTGGACGCAGGGCGAGCCAGATTAATGCCCCGCCTGCAAGTACCAAGAATGGTAGCATCGCAAGATTGACGGCCGTCCATCCGGCTTGGGCGCTGCTGCCTGAACAATTCATTAAGGTTCCAGACGACAAGGACGCAACAGTTACGCCGCCAAAGACGAATAAATCGTTGAACCCTTGAATTGTGCCACGCTCTTCTGGGCGATGCGCCCCTGCAAGCATGGTTGTCGCGCCGATAAAGCCAAAATTCCACCCGATGCCTAACAGGATCAAAGCGATAAAGAAGTTTTCCATTTCGACGCCTTGCAGCGCCACAACGCCCGCCGCCGCCAAGATGAACAAGCCGGTCGCCACAATCTTGCGTACGCCAAATCGCACAATAAGGTGGCCTGTAAAGAAAGAGGGAACATACATGGCCAAGACGTGTGCGCTTACGATGTCGGCGGCAAGTGAGGTTTCAAATCCACAGCCAACCACCGCAAGCGGCGTGGAGGTCATGACCAAGTTCATCAAAGCATAGGACACCATGGCGCAAATAATGGCGACCTTTATGGTGGGATCGCTCAACATGTCTCGCAGGCTGCGCCCTTTTGGAGAGGTGCTAGAAGGGGCTTCTGGTTTTGGAATATCCAGCAAAAAGAATAGGTTGACGCCAAAAATCGACATCGCAATCACCGCCAGATAGGTGCCCAAGAAAGGAATAGCAGAATAATCAACTGTCAATTTGACCATCTGTGGTCCAACAAGAGCA
Organism: Paracoccaceae bacterium; assembly: GCA_023259435.1. GTDB lineage: Bacteria > Pseudomonadota > Alphaproteobacteria > Rhodobacterales > Rhodobacteraceae > JALRHZ01. The sequence goes on from JALRHZ010000096.1 coordinate 3,411, forward strand.
GCAAGCAAGCCTCCGGCCATCACATACGAAATCGCTTTGGGGCGGAATTCCTCGCTTGCGGTATCTGTGGCTGCAAAGCGGTAAAACCCTTGAGCAGACATATAAACACCGGTGAACAATGCCCCGATCAGGAACAGCGTAAAGGACGCGTAATATAGTCCTAAGGCGCCGATACCCGCACCCAGCATGCCACCGGCAGCACCGATGAAAAAGCCGGCACGGCGCCCATGTTTTTGCATGTAATTCGACATTGGGCGTGCAGTGATCATTGAGCCGAGAACAATCAAAGAGATCGGAAGCGTTGCCCAACACGGATTAGGCGACAGGCTTTGCCCCGCAAGTCCTCCAACGGTAAAAATCATTGGCATTTGCGCGCCCAAAATGGCCTGAGCCATAATCAGGACCATTACGTTACGCTTTGCGCGACTATCGGTTGTTGCATGTGTCATATGGGATTGGTTAGGCTTGTACATCAGAGATTGCAATATCGAAAATAATGAATGTGTTTAACGGGTGGATAAGGAATGCGTGACGTTGCGTAGGAAAGTTGTGATTTTGGCACAGACCCGTGAAGGGGCCGAGCTAGGAGAGCGGCTGATCGCGGCATCGTATGAGGTGGTTTTTGTGCAATCTGGCACGGGGCGGCATCCAGCGTTGCCTGTGTCGCCAAAATACACATTGTCCAACTGCGATCTGGTGCAATTGGAGGAAATTCTATGCAAAGAAGGCGCAGATTTTTACGTTGAAGCCTCACATGCATTCGAAGCAAAAGAGGCCGCAGACCGTCTTGGGCAACATCTATGCAAACAGATCTATGTGCTACGGCCTGCTTGGGTTCCTCAAGAGGGCGACACATGGGTATCGGTGGCGGACGCAAAACAGGCAGCGGCCTTGTTAATGGCGACAGATCGGTCGTTTGTGACAATTGGGCGCGATGAACTCGGGGCTTTTTCGCAGGCTAAGGGGCAGTTGTTCTGGCGTGTGCTTCGGGATGTCACGGACCCGTTTCCATTTGGGAATGGTGCATATGTCGAGGGGCGTCCACCGTTTTCGCATGATCAAGAAGTGGCTTTGTTTGAGCGATTGGGCATCAACACGTTGGTTCTTCACAATACGGGAAGCCAACGAGCAGATACAAAATTAACAGCGGCGCGCGAATTGGGGGTAAAGGTCATCATGGTTGAACGCCCAAAGCACAAAGACCTAGCACCACTATCCTCAGTTGAGGATGCCATTCACCATATAAGGACCGCGTTATGACACAAGAGAGGGGTATCAAAACACAGGCCTGTGTTGACGAAGGAGTAGACGCCTTGGTGCAAAGCTGCGCAAGGATGGCACATGCGGTAGAGTGCATCGACCGTGTTCCGTTGCGCAGGCGTGAGGGTGGGTTCACCCAGCTTCTTGGGGCGATCGTGAGCCAGCAAATAAGCGTGGCCGCCGCAGATGGCATTTGGAAAAAGCTAGAGGCTGCGGGCTTTACCAATCCGGTCAACATTTTGGCCGCGTCTGAGGAAGAATTACGCGGGGCAGGATTGAGCCGGCAAAAAGTGAAATACGCACGGGCGTTGGCCGAGGCTGATATCGAATATGACCTCTTGCCAGAAATGCCAAGCGATGAGGTGGTGAAAACCCTAACACGTGTTTCTGGAATTGGCACGTGGACGGCCGAGATTTATGCGATGTTTAGCTTAGGCCGGGCAGATGTTTTTCCCGCCGGTGATCTCGCACTTCAGGAAAGTGCGCGTCTTTTGTACAGGCTTGAGGCGCGGCCCAAGGAAAAGGAAATGCGCCTTATGGCACAAGCTTGGGCTCCGTGGAGAGCAGTTGCAGCGCGCATTCTTTGGGCGTATTACGCCTATGACAAGCAAAGAGAGGGAATCCGATGACACGTGTCTTAACCGCCAAACGCAAAGAGCCACTCTCGGGAGAGACACGCTCTGTCGTAGTTTTCCTGCACGGCTATGGCGCAAATGGTGAGGATCTCTTGGGCTTGGCCGATCCCCTATCGGAACATTTGCCGGATACCTTGTTTGTGGCCCCAGATGCACCTGAAAATTGCGCAGGAAGCCCATTTGGATATCAATGGTTCCCGATCCCTTGGATCGATGGATCAAGTGAAGAAGAAAGCATGCGCGGCATGGAAGCCGCGGTAGAAGACCTAAATGCGTTCTTGGATGCCTTGATGGTGGACGAAGATGTCTTGCCAGAACAAGTTGTTTTGTTCGGTTTTTCCCAAGGGACAATGATGTCCTTGCACGTTGCGCCACGTCGCGAAGACGCCGTTGCGGGTGTTGTTGCCTTTTCGGGGCGTCTGTTAGAACCGGATCTTTTGGTGGATGAGGTTGTTTCAAAGATGCCCATTTTATTGGTCCATGGGGATCAAGACGATGTGGTTCCGGTGCAATCCTTGCCCCAAGCCGCAGAGGCGCTTCAATCCGCTGGGTTTAAAGAAGTGTTTGCCCATGTCATGAAAGGCACCGCACATGGCATTGCGCCTGATGGTCTATCGGTGGCCTTGGCCTTTATGCGCGATCATCTAAGTTTGTGATCCTTTGAAAATCAGCATTAAGGCAAAGAACGTCATGATGCTGTTACATCCCAAGGCTAGTAAGGACCCGCTATATTAAGAGGGTTGTCAGATGCAATCCACGATATATAGTGGATATTAGGCCGGAACTCTGGTCTGGCCTCGTGCTGTTGACCATTTGGGAGCTATGTAACGAGATGGAAGGTGAGTTTAGAACGGAATTTGTGCGCGATCCTGCTGCAATGCGCCAACATCCTGCGCTTGTCCTGAATGCTGATTATCGACCCTTGTCCTATTACCCTTTGTCACTTTGGTGTTGGCAGGATGCTGTCAAAGCTGCCTATATGGATCGGGTGACAATCATCGCGGAATATGACCATGAGGTCCACAGCCCATCAACAACCATCAAAATCCCCTCGGTTGTTGTTCTAAAAGACTATATCACCCCAAGAAAGCGCGTGGCCTTCACGCGCTTTAATTTATTTCTCAGGGATGAATTCTGTTGCCAATACTGTGGCGCAAAAGGGGATTTGACGTTTGATCATGTTATACCCCGTGCGGCTGGTGGAATTACAAGCTGGGAAAACGTCGTGGCGGCGTGTTCGCGATGTAACCTGAAAAAGGGATCAAAGAGCCTGCGACAAGCGCGGATGTCATTACGCAAAAAACCGCGGCAACCCGCGTCGGAAGAATTGAACAATATCGGGCGTAAGTTTCCGCCAAACCATCTGCATGAAAGCTGGATGGATTTCCTCTATTGGGATGCGGAACTAGAGCGTTAGGCGGAAATATGGGTCGCGCTAAGGCGCGCGACCCTTTTGGGTGCTTGGAAGAGGTTAGTTCACCCAAAATGGCTTAATCGTCTCTTTGTATGCCGCGCCTTTCGTCAGTCCAATATCACGCAATTGCGTTTGGTCTAATTTGGCCAGATGGCGACGGGTTGTCAGATTGCGGTGCCATTGAGTTAGAGAAACCGTCAATTTCAGAGTAAATGCCGCCAACGTTGGAATCTCGCGCGTGGAAAAAAGTTGAGACAAGAGGGGGTCAACTTGCGTGCGTGTAACTGACATTGGTTTCTCCTATATTGTATTGGTACAATGTATAGACATTCTGTATTTTTATTGGTACAATCGTGTAAATGTTTAGTCCAATGGAAAATTGTAATGAATACAATTCAGCAGGGACAGAGGCAAAAAACCTCTGAGCCGAAATATAAATGGCTTATGCGGCGAATTCAGGAACAGATCGAAGACGGGACATTGCGCGACGGGGATAAGCTTCCACCGGTGCGCGAGTTGGCCTATCAAATGTCGGTCACACCTGGCACAGTTGCACGAGCCTATAAAGAGCTTGTGTCGCTTGAGGTTTTAGAAGCCGGAGTAGGGCGCGGAACATTCGTGCGCGGATTAACACGTCATGCATTCCAAGATGATCAAGAAAATATCATGCACTTGCGTTCGGTACGGTTGCCGGATGTAGGGCAGGTTGACCTTATACAAAATGCCTTTCGAGATTTTGCTGACCAAGCGGGTGTGCTTGAGTTGCTGTCCTACCCGCGCCGCGTGGACATGAGGGGACTAAAGCAGGCCTATGTAAATTGGTTCGGCGGTATCCCTCTTGGACCGTATTCAGTGGATGATGTGGTTATTACGCATGGGGGACAACATGCCTGCGTCGTGGTTCTGCAGACTATCCTTGCCGAACGTGGAGGCAACGTCGCGGTTGACACATTAACTTATACTGGCTTTCGAGAGGCTGTTTTGCTGACCCAATCCGATGTGTTTCCGGTTGAGTTTGATGAAGAAGGACCTGTTCCAGAGAGTTTTCGGAA
>JALRHZ010000097.1 GCA_023259435.1 Paracoccaceae bacterium
CCAAGGCTGCGCCAGCAGAAAGAGCAAGTGCTGTTGTTGCGCCAAGGAATTTTTGCATCAAAGTCATGGAAGTCTCCCAGATGTTGTCGTCAGGGTTGGCCTGATCGGATCTATTTCTATGATCATCCGTATTAAGGTCTGAACAGGAGAAATGGTCAACCTAATTTTGTGTTAATACGTGTCTTAACTTTGCGGTAAGTTGTGAGTTTATCTTAAATTTTTCAACAGGATAACTGCGGAATCTTTCGTGTTATCTGTTTGGGTGTAATAATTTTTTCTTAGGCCAACCTGATGAAAGCCTGCCTTGGAATATAGCCTGCGCGCGGCTTGGTTCGATTCGCCAACCTCTAAAAATATTTCTGTGACATTTCTTTTGCGGCATCTGTCCTCGAATGTGTCCAAGAGGGTGCGACCTGCGCCGACTTTTCGCCGATCGGGCTCGACAACGATCATCAATAATTCTGCCTCTGTTGCTATGATCTGTCCAATGGCAAAACCGGCGTTGGTTTCTGTCACAATGGTCCGATCTAGGGCAAGGAGGTCCTGATATTCTTGTTCGCTCCAAGGCCGCAATAAAAGTCCGCTGCGGGCGTGTAGCTGCGCCAAACGATTGGCCAAGGCCGCTGGATCAGCCATGATTTAAAAGTTTCGGTGGCTGATCTTTTGAGGGGGCCGCATCGGCGGGTTTTATATAAAGCGGTTTCGGTGCATCTTTTGGGTAACCAAAGGTGCGGAACGCATGTCCGGACATCAGGCCAAGACGAGAGGACACAGATGTTTCTGGTACTGGATGCGCAAAGGTGTGTATGCGTTCGGACAGTGGTCCCACAGCAAATGCTATGCCGTCGGTGTCAATGTCATCAAGGTTGGCAAGCCGCGCCTGCCCAACGGGTCGACCCGCATCATACATCTGCGTGTAAAGCTTGTCTTGGGGTGCTGCCACGGTGACAATGTATCGCTCATCTCGATCGACAACCTCCGCGCGGTTCAGATCAAAGGTTGAAACGGATATGATAGGTAGCTTGGACGAAAGCGCCAGACCGCGTGCCGCTGCGACGGCGATGCGGATTCCGGTGAAATTTCCGGGACCCACACCAACGGCGAGGCATGTCACGTCATTGAAGTTCAGATCGGCCTCAATCAACAGGTCTTGCGCGAGACCCAAAATTTTTTCTGCTTGTCCCCGCTTCATTTCAACGGTGCGATCCAAGATCGTCTCGCCATTGTGCCATAGAGACACAGCGCAATGCGGTCCCGAGGTATCGAGGCCCAGAAGAATATCCCTAGACACCGACCGGACGCACCTCTGTCACTTCAGGGATGTAATGGCGCAATAGGTTTTCAATTCCCATCTTCAGCGTCATCGTGGAGGACGGACATCCAGCACAGGCGCCTTTCATCTGAAGATACACAATGCCGCGTTCAAAGCCGTGGAATGTGATGTCTCCGCCGTCTTGTGCCACAGCGGGACGTACGCGTGTGTCCAACAGTTCCTTGATCTGATCGACCACTTCGCTATCTTCACCGGAATGTTGATCGCCGTGTTCTGCTTCTGCACCGCCTGTCATGACCGGTTGGCCAGATTGGTAATGTTCCATTATCGCGCCAAGGATCGCCGGTTTTGCATGCTCCCACGCAACATCCGCGCCTTTGGTGATTGTAATGAAATCACGCCCGAAAAAGACACCGCTAACGCCATTCACACCGAATAAGCGCTGCGCCAAAGGAGACACATCTGCACCGTCAGCATTGGGAAAATCCGCTGTGCCTGTTTCCATGACCGTTTGGCCAGGTAGAAATTTTAGGGTTGCTGGGTTTGGTGTGGATTCAGTTTGAATAAACATCGTGGTGCCTCCGTTCAGGTCTTATATATGCTATTCCCGACGAATACAGTCAAGGTCTTAGAACTGTTCTAAAACGTTTCTCGGCCCAAACACGGGCCGTTGGGGGTTCTTGGGAGGCTTTCCAAATGGTTAATCCGGCTATTAACTATTTTTTCACGCGTCAAAGAACAGTGAAAACCTTGGATCGGTTTTGCAATAGAACGGGTCGGGGAATGAAACCAGCTTTGGCTGTGGCATTGTTAAATGATATCCGCGTATAGGTGCGGTGTCATGTTACTGCGTCTAGTTTTTCTTTTGACAATTCGCCGGGAACGATTGTGATCGGGATCGGCAAGGATCCCGCGGATTTGCTAAGTTGGGTGACCAAGGGTCCGGGACCTTTTTTATCCGTTCCAGCGCCTAAAACCAAGATACCTACGTCTGGATCCTCATCGATTTGGGCCAGAATTTCGGCCACGGGCTCGCCCTCACGAATAACAAGCTCTGGTTCGATGCCTTGGCGATCTCGCATCCATTTTGCAAAGACTTCGAAATGGGCAACGATCCGTTCACGCTCTTCTTCGCGCATGATGTCACCGACACCAATCCAGTGATTGAATTCCTCTGGCGGAATGATTGCGAGGATTTCAACGCCTGCGCCCGTCTTTGCGGCGCGCATGGCGGCAAAACGGATCGCATTCAAGCATTCGCGACTGTCATCCAAAACCACCAAGAATTTGCGCATTGCTCTTCCTTTTCATGTCACCCCACCATGACGTTGGCGTAGGAGATATAATGCGCAGGATTCTGTCAAGTGTTTAACGCAAGCCGTTGAACGCGCCTCCCCCGATTACAAATCAGGGGTGCAGTCTCTGAAGAGACGCTGATGGGGTGATGACCTTTGCTGTAGAAATGTCTTAGCAAGGCGTTAATTGTAGAAGTAAGAAAGTATTAAGTGCTCCGTCCAACGAACGGAGCACATGCCGCGTGCGATTTGCATAGCTATCACGTGCCAACTAAGGCTGAAGCATACCTACGATATCATAGGTTTTACGCAATATCGGTTCAGCGATGGCCCGCGCCTTTAGAGAGCCTTCTTTTAAAACGCGGTCAATTTCGGCCCCATCCTGCATCAAGCGGTTCATTTCACCAGAGATCGGAGATAGCTTTTCTACTGCACGCTCGACCAACATCGGCTTAAATTCAGAAAACTGTTTTCCGCCAACATCGCGCAATACTGTTTCCACGGTTTCTTCACCAAGGGCCGCATAAATCGCAACAAGGTTGCGCGCCTCGGGACGTCCCTCAAGGCCAACTTCCTCAGAGGGCAACGCATCGGGATCTGTTTTCGCTTTGCGCAGTTTTTTGGCAATCGTATCGGCGTCATCTGACATGTTGATGCGGCTAAGATCTGATGGGTCGGATTTCGACATCTTCTTTGATCCATCCCGCAGGCTCATGACGCGGGCGGCGGGGCCGCCGATCACAGGCTCGGTCACGGGAAAGAAATCGACGCCGTAATCATGATTGAATTTGATCGCGATATCACGTGTCAATTCGAGGTGCTGTTTTTGGTCGTCGCCCACTGGAACATGGGTCGCATGGTACACCAAAATATCAGCGGCCATTAGGGCCGGATAGCCAAACAATCCAAGCGAGGCATTTTGCGCGTTTTTTCCGGCTTTGTCCTTGAATTGCGTCATACGCTGCATCCATCCCATACGGGCAACGCAATTAAAGATCCATCCCAGTTGCGCGTGTTCTGGGACCGCAGATTGATTGAACAAAATAGATTTCGACGGATCAAGACCTGAGGCCATGAAAAAGGCTGCGATCTCACGCGTGCGAAAGCGCAAGTCTTCTGGATTTTGCCAAACGGTAATCGCGTGCTGATCAACGACGCAATAAATTGTTTCAAAGTCATCGTTTTGCATTTCAACGAAACGCTTAACTGCGCCCAAGTAATTTCCAAGGGTCAAACCGCCGGAGGGTTGGATTCCGGAAAAGACGCGCTTGGTAAAATTGTCAAGGGATGGCGTTTGGACCGCATCCGTCATGTTGTATTCTCCATCTGGAAGTTTGCGTGCAAACCGCTTACCGATGGGGACACAGATCGTCAAGAAGGGGTTCTTTATGTCGGAAGATCCAAATACACCAGTTTTTAATGCCATTCCGCCCGTCATCATTGCGTTGTTTTTGATCCTCGCAGGAATAGAGTTGACCTTTTTCCTCGCGGAAGCGCGGATTATTGGAGGGGCTGGTGGATTTGCGTGGCGTGCAGATGCGATCGAGCGGTTTGGTATGAATACCAATATCTTACCGTGGATGTTAGAGCAGGGCAGGTTCCCCGTGGAATATGTTTTGCGGTTTGTGTCCTATGCGTTTATCCATGCAGGCTTTTTACAAACAGCCATTGCCTGTACCTTGTTTTTGGCAATGGGACGCTATGTGGGGATGTCGTTTCACCCTGTCTCGGTTGTTGCAATTTTTGTAAGTGCTTCTGTGGTTGGAGCTGTCGCATACTCGTACTTTGGGCCAAGCGGCGCGTGGTTGATTGGCGCGTATCCTGCGATTTATGGGTTGATAGGGGCCTATAGCTTTATCCTTTGGATCGCATTGTCGGCGCGGAATGAGCCACAATATCAAGCTTTTTATTTGATTGCGTTCTTAATGGGCGTTCAGCTTTTGTTTGAGCTGCTTTTTTCTGGAAGTTCAGCTTGGGTTGCAGATTTTTCCGGATTTTTGACCGGTTTTATTCTGTCTTTTGTCCTGTCACCCGGTGGCGCGGCGCGGATGTTGAGACATTTGCGGCGGCGGTAAGACAAGGGCATTGGCGTCGAGAGTGGTGCTAATGTCGATGCCTCCGGCGGAGATATTTTTGGACAAAAAATGAGATATGGATTGTACTAGCCTCGACGTATCGCGGATTTGAGGTGGGATATATTAACGGCACCTATGACGTGCGCGATGGCAAAGAAGACGACGACTCCGATAGGGACCAAGGCAAGACCATAGATGATCCGTGCCAAGGTTCCGGTCAGCAAGGGTGTTGCCGCATAATCAAGTCCGTAGAGTGCGCCACCCATGAGGCACGCAGCAAATATGATGCGCAGGATTTTGGCCGTCAGGGCCTCTTCGAATTTGGCAACAGTGCCGAATTGCAAAGACGCGAGCCAAAGCAAAATCACCATGACCCAAGCAGAGGTTGTTGTTGCAATCGCTGCGGACATCCATCCGATCCACGGCATCAATCCGATTGCGAGGACCGCATTGACGCACATCGACACCACAGCCAATCTGAACGGCGTGCGGGTATCGGAGCGGGCATAGAATAAAGGTTGCAGAAGTTTTTGGAGCATAAAGGCGGGGAGCCCTAATCCATAGATCGCGGTTGCCTGCGCCATTGCGATTGCGTCTTGCCGCGTCGTTGCGCCATGTTCATATAATGCAGAGACCAAGGGCAAGGGGACAACGCATAAGGCAACGGATGCGGGGAGGGATAGCATGAGAATGATTTCACCTGCTTTGCTAAACGCCGCGCGTGCGCCCGTTTCGTCGTTTAGCTGCAGTTTCTTGGACAGTTCCGGCAGAAGCACAATCCCGACACCAATTCCGATGACACCTAGGGGGAGTTGATACAGGCGGTCGGCGCCATAGAGCCAGCTGACAGCCCCTTCGTATTGGCTTGAGACCCACTGGCCCACAAGTAGATTGATTTGCAATACGCCACCGGACAAGGCTGCAGGAATGGCAACGGTGACAAGGTTTTTCATGTCAGCGTCCCATCGCGGTCGTCTATAGCGTAGGGCGATGCCGGCGCGCTGTGCAGCGATCCAAACAATGGCCAGTTGCACGATACCCGCAACCGGAATGGTCCAGACCAATACGGACATATAAGGCCCGTCAAACAGCCACGTTATTGTCAATGCGCCAATGATAAGCACGTTAAGCATCACAGGTGCGGCCGCAGCAGCAGCAAAGCGGCCACGGGCGTTCAAGGTGCCCGACACTAGGGCGGCAATCGACAAAAGGAGGATATAGGGGAACATGATCCGTCCGAACGTGACCGTCATGTCAAATCTTGCGTCGCCCACAAAGCCGTTTGCGGTGGCCCAGACCAAAGCAGGCATGAAGATCATAGCAAGTCCGGTTAGGGCCAACACAACAACGCTGAGGCCGCTGAGGGCATTGCTGGCAAAATTATCCGGGGTTTGATCAGCGGCCACTTTGCGAGAATAGATGGGCACAAAGCCTGCATTAAATGCGCCTTCTGCAAAGAAACGTCGAAACATGTTTGGCAATCGAAACGCCGCGAAAAATGCATCCAACAGGGGGCCTGCCCCTATAAGCGCAAATAATAAGACTTCGCGTCCCATGCCGAACACGCGGCTTGCCAGTGTCCAGAACCCAACGGTAAAGACGTTTTTAATCATGACCGGGCTCGGTTTGCGCCTTGTGTGATTGCGTCGCGCAACCGATTTTCAAGGGTGTTAAGTTTGCTTTGCGAGCGGATCTTGAGGCCAAACATATCTTTGACATAGAAGGCATCAACCACTTGTTCTCCGTAGGTCGCAACAACGGCGGATGCGATATTGATGTTGTTGGCCGCTAGGGTGCGCGTTAGGTCATACAATAACCCCGCGCGATCACGGGTGTCGACTTCGACAATGGTGTAGATATCAGATCCATCATTGTCAAAGGTGATCGAGGTTGGCACTTTGAACGCTTTTTCGCGTTTCTTGATCTTGTCTTTGTCGATGATGGCTTCTTTGGCGACCACTTCACCTTTAAGGGTTTTTTCGATCATATCGCGCAGGCGTGGCAGGCGCGCGGCATCATAGGGATGGCCTTCGCTGTCTTGAACCCAAAACGCAGGCGTGGCAAATCCATCCTTTGATGTATAGGTACGCGCATCAACAACATTCGCACCGACCAGCGCAAGCGCACCTGCAAGGCGCGAAAATATCCCAGGATGATCATCAAGAGCAAAACAAATACGCGTGGCATCACGGTCAAGGTCAGGGTGCAAATCAATGCGAATTTCGTCTGGTTTGAGTCCACGAAGGAGATTTGCAAAAACAACATGGGCCGTGACATGAAGCCCTTGCCAATATGCGGGGTAGTGACGCTCTAATTCTTGGTCAATTTCCGGTTTTGTCCAATCAGATAGAGCCTGCCTTAGGGATTTTTGCGCCTCATCACCGCGATTTTCACGGGTCAGAGCTTCTAGGCCTGTTTCAAGTGCCTTGCGTGTCTGGCGATATAGGGCGCGAATTAAGGTCGCTTTCCAATTATTCCATGTGTCTGGCCCAACCCCGCGGATGTCGCAGACGGTGAGGACAGTCAAAAGATCAAGCCTGCGAACCGATTGTACGGCTTTTGCAAAGTCCCGCACGGTGCGTGGATCCGCAATATCACGTTTTTGCGCAGTGTCCGACATAAGAAGGTGCGACCGCACCAACCATTCAATCGTCTCGACGTCGGATTGTTCTAACCCAAGTCGTTTCGCAACAACACGGGCAATTTTTGCCCCTAAAATCGAATGATCTTCTTTGCGGCCCTTGCCGATATCATGCAGCAGCAGGGCCACATAGAGTACTTTTCGATCTATGCCCTCTTGTAGGATCGAACTTGCAATTGGAAGCTCTTCGACCAACTCGCCTTTTTCGATTTGTGCAAGGTTACGGATACACTGAATTGTGTGCTCATCCACTGTATAGCTATGATACATGTTATACTGCATCATTGCGACGATGACCTCGAATTCAGGAATAAACGCACCCAGAACGCCCAGTTCGTTCATACGGCGCAGGGCACGCTCGGGATTGCCATGATCCAATAAAAGCC
>JALRHZ010000098.1 GCA_023259435.1 Paracoccaceae bacterium
CGGCTGGGATAGACCAGACCTTGGCTTCCTAATCAAATTCGTCCCACCGCGCATTGCGCATTTCACCGGGCTGTTGCGCAAGGATAGCCAACAACTGCAAACCGATCCGTGTTGTAGTTTGACCTTCGAACTGCGCTATCGCGTTCAATAATACGCCTAGTGCTTTCGGATCAGTGATTGCGGCACGATGAACACGTGTTGGTCGGATCAATGCATCTCGCAGCGCATATGTTGGATCGGAATCTGCAATTCCGCTGGCAACCGCGAACTGGAAGACGGAGCCTATACGGGCGCGTAGGCGATGAGCCGTTTCGTAAAGATTAACTAAGTTTCAACAATGACTTGGATGGGTCATGCTCTTGGGTAAGAGCTGTTATATGGTGCCCCCACACGGACTCGAACCGCGGACCCATTGATTACAAATCAATTGCTCTACCAACTGAGCTATAGGGGCATTCAAACCAGCGCTTGCTGTTTGTGAGGCGTACTTACTCAAAGCTTTCGAGGCGTGCAACAGGATTTTTTATTATTTCTAAAAAAAATTCACATCTAACGTTTTAAAGTATTGCAAACTAAAGAAAGGCAAAACATGACTATTGGCAATATATTCATCATACTCACTTGCTTGGTCTTTTTCTCACTGTCTCTTTGGACACTCACAAGCGATTATTACAATAGCAATTTTGAAAACATGTCTCAGTTCGCCAGACGCTAATGCCTGCATCTAACGGCTCGAGCGCGCCAATAGCGCGACCGCACAGGCCCCGACCAAAACCATCAACAGCGCGGGCGGTGTTGCTTGGCTTAGGTTTTCCAAACTTGCCTGTTCATGGACACGTGTGGCAAGGGTGTTGAAATTAAATGGACGCAACAATAGCGTTGCGGGCAACTCTTTCACGCAATCCACAAAAACAAGCAACAGCGCAGAGGCCAAAGAGCCTTTGATCAATGGGGCATATATTTCGCGCAAAACCTGGCTTTTGTTGCGCCCCAACGATTGCGCGGCGTTGGCCAAGTTTGGCGAAACGCGGCCCAAAGCTGCATCTGCGGCGCCTTGGGCAATTGCAAAGAAGCGCACACTATAGGCCAAAACCAATGCAAAAGCGGACCCTGTTAGAATAAGTCCGATATCATAGCCCGTGAGGTCCCAAATCGTGTCGGCAAGGCGGTTGTCAAACCACGCAAGCGGCAACAAAATTCCGACACCCAGAACCGCACCCGGAGCAGCATAGCCAATAGTTGTGACCGGCAGTAGATATTTGGGCAAGGCCTGACCAGAAAGACGCACCCCATAGACCATGAATATTCCGGCTGTCACTGTCACGGCTGCCGCAAGTCCCCCGACCACCAAAGTATTTTTCAAAGCATCAAACAAATCGGAAGATTTCCAGTAACTCACATTGTCAGCCGCATGGGACAAAAACACGGACACGGGCAGAACAAATCCGATCAAGAACGGAAGGACACACACCATAAATGCCACACGTCCAGCCCACCCGGACAGACGTTTACGCTCAGTGGATCTGTGACGCGATGACAGGTTAAAGTACCGCATACGCGATCTGCTTTGCTTTTCCAGAACAACCAAGATCACGATCAAGGTAAGGACAACACTTGCAATCTGCGCCGCCCCTCCTGCGTTGTTACTTTCCAACCAGACGCTAAAAATGCCGGTGGTTAATGTTTGCAGGGCAAAATAGTCGACGGTTCCGAAATCATTCACGGTTTCCATCATAACTATCGCCGTTCCCGCCGCGATTGCAGGACGCGCAAGCGGCAACCCAACCCGAAAAAACCGCCCTACGGCCCCAACCCCAAGAGATTGGGCGACCTCTTCGACACAGCCGGATTGTTCACGAAACGCAGAGCGTGCCAATAGATAGACATAGGGAAACAGGCTTGCACTTAGTACAAGAACGGCGGCACCGAATGAGCGTATTTCCGGAAACCAATAATCGCGCGAGGTCTCCCATCCGAAAATTGCACGCAGGTTCGATTGAACCGGGCCTGCGTATTCTAAGAAGTCGACCAAAGCATAGGCCGCAACATAGGCAGGAATAGCAAGCGGAAGCAATAATGCCCATTGCAACCACTCAGACCCAATAAAACGATACCGCGATACAAGCCAAGCAGCTCCGGTTCCAACACAGGCCGCAACTGCACCAACTGCCAACATAAGGCTAAGGGTTGTTTTCAAATATCGAGGCAAAGTGGTCGAGATCAAATGCGGCCAAATATTTTCAGAGGGAAACAGGGCGATCCATATCACTGCGATGATTGGCGCCAGAACGATCGCCGCAATGACCGCCGCCCCCCACGACCATAGCCCGCCTTGGCGCAGTTTCTGGCGCAAAGACCGCGTGCGATGGTGGATCAGAGTTTCGCTCATATTGTAAAACCCGTTTCAAATGGTTTATATTTATTATAAGTGAAGTCCGAACCTTAAAAACGAAAGCAACAGCAATGCGAATTGCGCTCCATGCAGGCGTTCACGGCACCGACAACGATATTCTCCTGAATCTTTTACTCAGGAATGGGCCGCAATTACAAGCCCAACACGTTGCCGCACCCCACAGCTCGAAATATCGCAAGTCTTTGCGCGAAATCATGATCAAAATGTCACGGCACAAGCCCTCGCCCGAGGCGCGTGACATTTTACTAGATCTAATTTTGGAAAATGAGGGAGATGACATTGAACATGTCATACTGTCGAATTCGAATTTTTTCGGCGCGCCCAAAGAGAGTTTTCAAAACAATTTGATGTATCCTTCTGCGCTGACCCATTTGGCAAAATTCAATTATCTTTTTGCTCCGGATCAGGTCGAATTGTTCATCGCTATCAAAAACCCAATCACGCATGTGGCGGATATGTTCGCGGCCTCTTCATGTGAAACCATCGAAGAGCTATTGAACGGAAGCGATTTGACGGCCCTCCATTGGTATCCTTTGGTCAAAACGTTACGCACGCAACTGCCCGATATGAAAATCACCCTTTGGTGCAATGAGGATATGCCCTTTCTCTTGCGACAAATCCTGACAGCGTTCGGCAACTTGCCCCTAGATCATCCAATCGAGGGTGAATATTCGGTGTTTGAAACCCTACTGTCGGAAACCGGAAAACAGCGCTTTGGCACATATATCGCGGCGCATCCAAACATCACCCCAAAACAAAAGCAAAAAGTCATGTTTGCTTTTGCGGATCGGTTTCCAAACCTTGAGCGCAGTGAACAAGAAATCGACATCCCAAACGTGACACAGGACCTGATAGAAGAGATTACGGATCTCTACGATAGTGATGTCGAGGATATTTTGTCGCTTGAAGGAGTGCGTGTTTTGCTTCCGGGTGCGTAAAAACGGCACCCGAAAGATTTAGGACATGCCCAGCGCTTCTTTATACATTTCAAGCACGGCTTCTTCTTCGGCAATGTCATTGCTGTCGCGTTTGCGCAATGAGATAATTTTGCGCATCACCTTTGTGTCATACCCGCGCCCTTTTGCTTCGGCCATGACTTCTTTTTGTTGATCAGCAATGTCTTTCTTTTCAGCTTCGAGACGTTCAAAGCGCTCTATGAATTGGCGCAGCTCATCAGCTGTGACGCGATAGGTGGAGTCGGTTACATCTTGCATCGGGCATCTCCGTTATTTTTGCCGAGGTGTACAAACAAGCCGCCCTCCGCGCAAGGCACGACTTGCAGCATCACCCAGATTAACGTAGGCACGGCAAAAATACGAAAGGTACGGATATGGACATGTTGATTTGGGCGGGCGCTTGCGTTTCACTTTTGGGTCTTATGGGATTGGTCTATTGTATTATCCGCGTCGCTCGCGCCCGCAAAGCACAGCTATCAGAGGACGAGATGAAAGCGGTCATGCAAAAAGTTCTTCCCCTAAACATGGGGGCGCTATTTGTGTCAGTTATTGGCTTGATGATGGTCATTTTGGGAATTTCTTTCAGCTAAATTTAAAAAATATTCACACATTCAAAAAAAGAAGTTGATTTATATTCAACATTTCATATATGTTTCCTGCAAGATAAACAGGAGACTATCATGAGACCTGAAGTAACTTCCTTTTTCGATGACGCCACAAATACTGTTTCTTTCGTTGTAAAGGATCCGAACGGAAGTGCGTGTGCTGTCGTTGATAGTGTATTGGACTTTGACTATTCCTCCGGTCATACCGATACAAAATCCGCAGATGAAATCATCGCATTTGTTCAAGAGAACAATCTAGATGTTCAATGGATCCTTGAAACCCACGTTCATGCCGATCACCTCTCGGCTGCACCTTATATCCAAGAGCGCGTTGGTGGTAAAATTGGCATCGGCGACCGAATTACAGTGGTCCAAGACACCTTTGGCAAAGTGTTTAACGAAGGCACAGAATTTGAACGCGACGGATCGCAGTTCGACAAACTGTTTGTTGAAGGCGATATTTTCCAAATTGGCCAAATGCGCGGTGATGTAATGCACACGCCCGGCCATACGCCTGCGTGCCTAACATATGTCGTGGGAGACGCCGCTTTTGTCGGAGATACGTTGTTCATGCCTGATTTTGGAACTGCGCGATGTGATTTCCCGGGCGGATCGTCCGAGACACTCTATAACTCGGTTCAAAAAATTCTATCGCTGCCAGATGAAACACGGATCTTTGTCGGTCACGACTATAAGGCACCGGGCCGTGATGAATACGCGTGGGAAACAACAGTTGCCGAGCAAAAAGCCATGAATGTCCACGTTGGCGAGGGCAAAACAAAAGAAGAGTTTGTTGCAATGCGGGACACCCGTGACGCAAGCTTGGCCATGCCGAAACTGATCATCCCCTCATTGCAGGTCAACATGCGGGCGGGCAACATGCCCCCAGAGGATGAACAGGGGAATGTGTATTTAAAGGTTCCAGTAAACAAGCTTGGGTCCTAACGGGTTCCACAAAACGTAACTTGGGCACGACACGCGTTGTGCCCAAGTTTTCAATTCACTATGACATCTGGGGAGATATCATGCCTATTGAATGGATTTACGGCCTCATTGGAGGCTTTATTATTGGGACGGCGGGTGCTGTCTTTTTGTTGGCCAATGGTCGCATTATGGGTGCCAGCGGCATCATAGGCGGCCTAGTCGATGGAACAGGTCGCGGAAACGCGGCCGAGCGTATCGCGTTTTTGGCGGGATTGATCGTCTTGCCATTCATCTTGGTTCAGTTTTGGGACCGCAGCGAAACACATGTTTCTGAAAACTGGGCTGTGCTGATTGCAGCTGGCCTTTTGGTCGGGATCGGCACCCGCATCGCCAATGGCTGTACGTCAGGGCACGGTGTGTGTGGTATCTCGCGATTGTCCCTACGTGGGATCGTGGCAACAGTTTTCTACATTTTGGCAGGCGGTTTGACCATGGTTGTTTTCCGTCACCTACTCGGAGTGATCTAAGATGCGTTCAATATTTGCTTTTGTTGCAGGCGGGCTATTTGGCCTTGGTTTGGCGATTTCCGGCATGACGGATACAACCAAAGTTCAAGGTTGGCTTGATGTCTTTGGTGCGTGGGATCCTACATTGGCCTTTGTTATGGGCGGCGCGATCATTCCAATGGCGATTGCTTGGCTACTGACACCAAATCGGACGCCGTTGCTTGGCGGGTCATTCCCTGAAAAATCTGCACCTAAACTTGGTCGCAATCTTGTTTTGGGATCGTTCCTATTTGGTGCAGGTTGGGCACTTGCTGGCCTGTGCCCAGGACCTGCAATGGCATCCTTGACCTTTGGTCATATGGGCAACATTGTATTTGTCATTGCTATGCTTGCTGGTATGGTTGTGGCACCTAAATTCAAATCTGCGCTGGATACAGCTGTTCCAGCAGAATAAACACCATGGCGCCGGCAACCACCGGCGCCCTTCGCCTTATAGAGGACACCATGTTTGCACAAATCACCGACACTTATTTTGTATCTCCACAACTTGAAGTGCAAGACTTGCATACTGCAAAGGACTTGGGGTTTGTTCGCGTAATCTGTAACCGTCCTGATGCTGAGATTCCGGTCCCCATGCAAAGCGCAGCTCTGGCAAAAGTTGCAGAGGATCTCGGCCTTGATTTTAAGATCCTGCCTATTGTCCACTCAAGCATCACGCCTGAACTTATCGAAGAGCAAAAAGATCTGATTGAGTCAGTCGAAGGAAAAGTTTTGGCCTATTGTGCGTCTGGAAATCGCAGTACCATCGTTTGGGGGCTGGGTCAGGCCAAAGCAGGTACTCTTGCGCCACAAGACATTATAGATAGGGCGCAAGCCGCGGGATATTCGCTTGAAGGTCTGCGCGAAAGCCTTGTCACTTTGTCACAAGACGCGAACTAATCCTCAAGCCCTTCTAAAAGTTCATCAATATCAATCATTTCATCGTCTGTCTTGATCTCTTGAGTGGGACCTGCTTCCGCTCGCCTATCCACGTGCAGACCTATTGCTTTGGTTTCTAAAGGTGGCTTGTCATCAGCTGACCCTGCCACCTGTTCAAAGCTTGGCGTAGTTACCTGATTTGGATCAGGGGTAAAATCTTCGTCGTTAGGTGGGATATCCACTCTCAAAGCGCGCTGTTCGCCCACACGACCTAACTGAGCAGAGAACTCAGTTTTATTTTCTGCTGAGACGACATCAACATCAAATAAGATTGCCTGCGGGAATTCCAAAACGTCCCCAACCTTCAACGCGGCCAATTCGCTAAACGCAATTTTTCTGCGCGCGAGAATGGCACGCAGCTCTACCTCAAGGGCGGTAATTTCGTCTCTTAAAAGTTTTTGATCATGGTCGGACAGGAAGTCCGCACCGGTATCAACATCGGGCAAAGGCAACAGTAAAAGAAAGGCAAATGGTCCTATTCCATTGCACTCAAACTCATAGAAAATCTCAAGGCAGGTATTTGTCGCAAACGCATTCGCCAGATCAAATCCGTCGCGCATTTGTGATCCAAACCTGAACTTTGAAATATACGCCATTCCCTCGGGCAGATTAAGGCCGTCTAGGCTTCTCAAAATTTGATCAATGTAGGGCGCGATGAGCGCGGCCTCTGTCAGGGTGACAACCTCGCCAAAGGCATTGCCCTGAACCGAAAATTGACCAGAGGTTTGAACAGCGACCAAGGATTTTGCGAAATTTGAACACAGTCCTATTCCCGCCGTTGCCTCGTCAACATCCAAACGACCAATAAGACCAATCCCCTGCATGGCTTGCGCAAAAGTGTCCCGTTCCAACACCCGCAGCGAGCTCGTTTTTGTTTTAAGATTGATGTTGAATTCGACTTTTAAGATCTTGCTCAATTGAAAACGAAGATGGCGCGCGAAATCACGCATGCTGCGATCTTCAAGCAAACCAGAGCGCGCTGTCTTGCGCCTAAGAATATCTGTATGGCTGTCTAATGACATCAGGACCCCATCCGCATTTTGCAGAACCATTCAGATGATACTCTGGCAAGTGTTACCAATTGGTTAGAATTTACAGAGCACTCGGCCCAACCCG
>JALRHZ010000099.1 GCA_023259435.1 Paracoccaceae bacterium
CTTCCGATCTAGGTCGAGATGCAGTCCCAAAGCCCCGGCGAAGAGGCGGGGATCAAATCGGTCTCTTATAAAATTTCGGGGCATAATGCTTATGGCTGGTTAAAGTCCGAGAGCGGTGTTCATCGTCTTGTCCGTATTTCGCCCTTTGACTCGGCGGCAAAGCGGCACACGTCATTTTGTTCGGTTTGGGTTTATCCCGTTGTGGATGACAATATCGATGTCGATATTAACCCTGCGGATATCCGGATTGATACTTACCGCTCATCGGGCGCAGGTGGACAACACGTCAACACCACAGACTCAGCCGTTCGGATCACCCACCACCCAACTGGGATTGTCGTGACAAGCTCTGAAAAATCGCAACACCAAAACCGCGATATCGCTATGAAGGCCCTAAAATCGCGCCTTTATCAGTTGGAGTTGGATCGTCGCAATGCCGCGATCAATGAGGCTCATGAGAACAAAGGTGATGCGGGGTGGGGGAACCAAATCCGCTCTTATGTTTTGCAACCTTACCAGATGGTAAAGGATCTGCGCACCAGCCATGAGACCTCGGACACCAAAGGTGTGTTGGATGGGGATCTGGATGGGTTTATGGCGGCCACTCTGGCGATGGATGTCTCTGGCAAATCCCGCGCGGATGCCACCGCAGAGACCTAGGACATAGAACGTTTTTTCCGTGTAAGACCTCTTGCGCATTTGGCCGGACCCTGAAACAGTTTTCCCAACTTTTGGAGAGATGATATGGGCCTATGTGACAGATCTGCATTCGAGTTATCCGGCATGCTGGAGCGGAGAGACGTTAGTTGCGTTGAACTGATGCAAGACACCTTGCATCGCATTGATCAGGTCAATCCAACGGTCAATGCAATTGTCTCTCTGTGCGATCGCGATGACCTGTTGGCGCAGGCGGCCAAGATGGATCAAGCTGAGCGATCCGGTTGGATGCATGGGCTGCCAATCGCGGTCAAAGATCTTGCAAATGCCGCTGGGTTGCCAACATCTATGGGCTCGCCGCTATTTAAATCCAATGTCCCAAGCCAAGATGACATCATGGTAAGCCGCATGCGGGATGCGGGCGCAATTTTCATTGGCAAAACCAATACGCCAGAGTTTGGCCTTGGCAGCCATACCTATAACCCGCTTTTTGGGGCCACGAAAAACCCCTATGACCTGTCAAAATCTGCGGGCGGTTCGTCTGGGGGGGCGGCGGCCGCATTGGCGACGGGCATGGTCTCCGTGGCGGATGGGTCGGATATGATGGGGTCTTTGCGCAATCCTGCAGGGTGGTGCAATGTGTATGGGATGCGGCCAACATGGGGTGTTGTCCCGCATGAAGCGGTTGGTGATGTTTACCTGAATACGCTTTCAACCGAAGGGCCTATGGCGCGCGATCCACGCGATCTCGAGATGTTATTGCGCGTGCAATCAGGGGCCTATGATGCACAGCCGTTGTCCACGGGACTGCAAGCAACCGAACAAAAGCGCCCCACATCGTTGCAGGGCCTGCGCATTGGCTGGCTTGGGGATTGGGGCGGGGCTTTGCCCTTTGACGACGGTCTGCTTGAGGCGTCTGAAGCATCCCTTGTGACCTTGCAAGAGCTGGGCGCAGATGTGGAGGATGTTCCACCGCCCTTTTCACTTGATGAAATGTGGACAAGTTGGATTGACTTGCGGTCTTGGCTTGTCGCTGCAAAGCTTGGCGGCTTTTACAAGAATTCAGCGAGCAAAGAGATGCTAAAACCTGCAGCCCAATGGGAAGTGTCGCGCGGTTTGAGCATGACAGGTGAGGCCATTCATGCGGCCAGTTTGACGCGCTCGATGTGGTTTCAAAAAGCGCGTCGTTTGTTTGAAACATACGATGCGCTTATTTTGCCGTCGGCACAGGTTTGGCCCTTTGATATCAGGATTGACCACCCAACCGAGATCAATGGCGTGACCATGGACACCTATCACCGCTGGATGCAGGTCGTTGTCCCGGCAAGCTTGATTGGCCTACCTGTGGTGAATTTGCCCGCGGGGTTTGGCGATACTGGCTTGCCTTTTGGTCTGCAACTCATTGGGCCGCGCATGTCGGATTTGTCTTTGCTATCGATGGCGCAAATTTGGCATGATGCAACGCGTTGGACCGAACATAAACCAAAGTTAAGCTAATCTGGCCATATTGCCGCGTTTCTGCGCAAAGTGCTTGATTGTCGATGATGTCTCGGAAAAGCTAATGCAAAGGGAGATCGAGATGATAAAACAACATGGTGTGCCCGAGTTTCGACCAATTACCCCCGCCGATCTTAGGACGGCGCTGCATCGTGGGTGGCGCGATTTGCGGCGTGTTCCTGCGCTTAGCCTATTCTTTGCATCGATCTATGTTCTATTTGGGTGGTTGATGGTCTATGTGGCCCGCAGCACGGGACAGGTTTATTGGCTTGTGTTACTTATCGCAGGCTTTCCCATTATCGGCCCGTTCGCCGCTGTTGGCCTCTATGAAACCTCACGCCGGATCGAAGCCGGGGAAGAGGTGGCGTGGGCGGACATATTTGCTGTGATATTCAAACAACGCTCGGGTCAGCTTCCGTCAATGTCTGCGATTATCATATTCATATTGTTGGTTTGGTTTTTTCTAGGCCATATGATTTTCGCCCTGTTTCTGGGCCTGTCTCCGATGCGCAATATCTCGTCCAGTTTTGAGGTCTATCTCACCCCAGAGGGCCTAACGATGTTGGCGGTGGGCACTGTTGTGGGGGCGTTATTCTCTCTCTTGGTTTATATGATTACGGTTTTGGGCGTGCCGATGTTGCTTGATCGTGATGTCGATTTCATGAGCGCAATGATTGCCAGCTTTGTTTTCGTGCAAGAGAACTTTGTGTTGATGATCTTATGGGCGGCTTTGATTGCCTCTTTGACAATGATCGCTTTGTTGACCGGATTTTTGGGCCTGTTTATCGTTTTGCCTCTCTTTGGGCACGGTGCATGGCATTTATATAGCTTGGTTAAGGAAAACTAGGCGCGGCTGTGTCTTCTTTTCATTGCGCCTGTATCGCCGCTTTTGTAAGGACTGTATAACTAAAGAGGAGACAGGTGATTGGCACGTGCATTCGTTTGCCCCGGACAAGGGGCGCAGTCGATTGGAATGGGACAGGCTTTGGCAGAGGCCTATCCGGCGGCAAAAGAAGTATTTCAAGAAGTTGACGACGCGCTCGGAGAGAGCTTGTCCGACTTGATTTGGAACGGCGACATTGAAACCCTAACGCTGACGCAAAACGCGCAACCCGCTTTGATGGCGATGTCACTTGCAAGCATGCGCGCGCTTGAGGTTGAAGGTGTGGATGTTGCTGCGGCGGATTACGTTGCCGGTCATTCTTTGGGCGAGTATTCCGCCCTTGCGATTGCGGGCGCTTTGACGATTTCTGATACGGCGAAACTCTTGCGCACCCGTGGCCAAGCGATGCAACAGGCGGTGCCTGTTGGCGTTGGCGCAATGGCGGCGCTATTGGGGTTGGATTTTGCAGCGGCGACCGAAGTTGCCCAAGCCGCAGCCCAAGGCCAAGTGTGTCAAGCCGCAAACGACAATGACCCCTCCCAAGTTGTGGTGTCCGGCCATAAAGAGGCCGTTGAACGCGCACTTGATCTGGCGAAGGAAAAAGGCGCAAAACGCGCGGTTCTGGTGCCTGTAAGCGCGCCGTTCCACTGTGCCCTGATGGCACCGGCGGCAGAGGTCATGCAACAGGCGCTTGCCGATGTTCAAATCATGGCGCCTAAGGTACCCGTTGTGGCAAACGTACGCGCCGAAGCCGTAAGCGACCCTGATGTCATTCGTGATCTTTTGATCGAACAGGTGACAGGCTCTGTGCGTTGGCGCGAAAGCGTCTTGTGGATGGCGTCCCAAGGTGTTGATGAAATTTGGGAGGTCGGAGCAGGCAAGGCATTATCGGGTATGATCCGCCGGATCGACAAATCCATCACCTGCCGCAATATCGGAACACCAGATGACGCAGCTGCTGCGAAAGATAGCCTAAGCTAAGGAGAGACTATGTTTGATTTAACAGGAAAAAATGCACTTGTGACAGGGGCGTCGGGCGGAATTGGCGGCGAGATCGCCAAATCATTGCACGCCGCAGGGGCCACCGTTGCGATTTCTGGAACACGAGAAGCGCCCTTGGCCGAATTGGCGGCCGAGTTGGGTGACCGCGTTCACGTATTGACATGCAACCTAAGTGATATGGATGCGGTTGATGCCCTTCCAAAGCAGGCGGCAGAGGCGATGGGCAGCGTGGATATCTTGGTCAACAACGCAGGCATCACGCGCGATAACCTGTTCATGCGCATGTCAGATGACGAATGGGCGTCTGTGTTGAACGTCAACCTTACAGCGACAATGAAGCTGTGTAAGGGGGTGATGCGGGG
Organism: Paracoccaceae bacterium; assembly: GCA_023259435.1. GTDB lineage: Bacteria > Pseudomonadota > Alphaproteobacteria > Rhodobacterales > Rhodobacteraceae > JALRHZ01. The sequence goes on from JALRHZ010000099.1 coordinate 4,402, forward strand.
CATGATGAAATCCCGCTGGGGCCGCATTATCAACATAAGCTCGGTTGTTGGGGCCACTGGCAATCCAGGTCAGGCAAACTATGCCGCGTCAAAAGCGGGCATGGTGGGCATGTCAAAATCCTTGGCCTACGAGGTCGCCAGCCGTGGGATCACCGTCAATGCCGTTGCGCCGGGATTTATCGCAACTGCGATGACGGACAAGTTGAACGACGATCAAAAGTCTAACATCTTGGGCCAAATTCCTGCGGGCCGTATGGGCGATCCAAACGAGATTGCCTCGGCTGTCTTGTATCTTGCCTCGCCAGAAGCGGGATATGTCACAGGCACGACGCTTCACGTCAATGGCGGAATGGCAATGATCTAAGGGTGCGGGCCGATGATCGGCTCGATTCGATTGGTTAACGTGCCGGTCATCTGTACAATTTGTAGGATTGACCGGCCTTTCGCCTCATAAAATTACCTAGTGAATAGTCAAATTTGGGGAAATTCAGTTTTCTACGAGCAAAATTGACGATACGTCGCCAAATTGTTTGCCAAGATTGATTGTTATGCTATAGGCGAGCGCACAGAGAGTGGGAAACTTGTTTTTTCCGCGATACTGGCCCATATACGGACCACACACCGCCCCGATGGGGCTTTTAATTCCCCAAACCGGGGGCGGAAAACAGGCAAGAACTTGCCTTGAACATGAGGAAAAAAAGATGAGCGATATCGCAGACCGCGTAAAGAAAATTGTTGTTGAGCACCTAGGCGTTGAAGAAGACAAAGTTGTAGAAAATGCATCTTTCATCGACGATCTTGGCGCAGACAGCCTTGACACTGTTGAGTTGGTTATGGCGTTCGAAGAAGAGTTCGGCATTGAAATTCCAGATGATGCAGCTGAGACAATCCAGTCTTTCGGCGATGCGGTAAGCTTCATCGAAAAAAACACATAAGCTGATTGAGCTTGTTTGTGCGCCCTCGATTTGTTGTCGGGGGCGTTTTCTTTTGTAAAATTGCCAATTCACAGGTGATTTGGGGTTGATATACTTGCCCGCTCACCCGATCTCGGGATATGAGCGTTAAGAACATAAAAATGGGGGCACATCATATGCGTCGCGTCGTTGTTACCGGATTAGGACTTGTTACACCTTTGGCTTGCGGGGTCGAAGAAACTTGGAGCCGATTGCTTGACGGTCAATCTGGCGCAGGGCCGATTACCCGATTTGATGCGTCTCGCGTCACCACCAAATACGCTTGCGAAGTGCCTTTGGGCGATGGCAGTGACGGCACATTCAATGCAGACGATTGGATGGAGCCGAAAGAGCGCCGCAAGGTTGATGACTTTATTCTCTACGGCCTCGCCGCCGCAGAACAAGCGGTGAAAGATTCAGGTTGGATGCCTGAGGATACAGAAAGCCTTGAGCGCACAGGCGTGATGATCGGCTCTGGCATTGGTGGATTGAATTCAATCGCTAACACAACAATTATGATGCACGAAAAAGGCCCACGCCGCGTGTCTCCGTTCTTTATCCCTGGTGCTTTGATCAACCTGATTTCTGGTCAGGTTTCGATCAAATACGGTTTTAAAGGTCCGAACCATTCGGTTGTGACGGCCTGTTCCACAGGGGCGCATGCCATTGGGGATGCCGCGCGTTTGATTATGACGGGCGATGCGGATGTAATGGTCGCAGGCGGCGCCGAGGCATCCATCTGTGAGATTGGGATCGCTGGGTTCAACGCGTGTAAAGCGCTGTCGACAAAATTTGCCGATGATCCGAAAAAGGCGTCACGCCCCTATGACCAAGACCGTGATGGGTTTGTCATGGGCGAGGGGGCCGGCATTGTGGTTCTAGAAGACTATGACCACGCCGTGGCCCGTGGTGCGAAAATTTACGCCGAAGTGTTGGGATATGGCCTGTCAGGGGATGCCTATCACATCACGGCTCCGTCCGAGACCGGAGAAGGCGGCGAACGCGCCATGTTGGCGGCTTTGAAAAAAGCTGGTTTGGATCCATCCGCCTTGGATTACATCAACGCGCACGGCACATCGACGATGGCAGATACCATCGAGTTGGGCGCAGTTGAACGTATGATGGGGGATGCGGCAAGCAAGGTGACGATGTCGTCCACGAAATCAGCGACCGGACACCTCTTGGGGGCGGCTGGTGCCATTGAGGCGATCTTTACGATCCTTGCGATCCGCGATCAGGTTGCTCCGCCGACAATCAACCTTGATACGCCTGCTGTTGAAACGGCTGTGGATCTTGCTCCGAATGCCAAACGCGAACGCGAGATCACCTATGCGCTGTCCAACTCGTTTGGGTTTGGCGGCACGAATGCATCCTTGCTGCTAGGTAAGCCAAGCTAATGTGGCGCAGCGTTGCGTCTAATGCGTTGAGTGTTCTGATCATTGGGTTCCTTATCGTTGCGGGCGTTGGGATCTATTTTCAGAACCAGTTCAGCGCAGCTGGTCCACTGACCGAGGCCATGTGCGTCGAGGTTGAGCGTGGTTCAAACATGACGCGCGTGTCTGAAGACCTCGAAAAGGCAAATGCAATCACAAGTGCCGCTCTGTTCCGTATTGGCGCCGAGTATGCAGGCAAGTCCGCCTCTCTAAAAGCGGGGAGCTTTCTTGTGCCTGAACAGGCCTCGATGGAAGAGATTGTCCAGATCGTTACCCAAGGCGGGGCAAGCACATGTGGGGCCGAAATTGTTTATCGCGTGGGGATTGCTGCGATTGCGTTTCAGTTGCGCACATTTGACGCAAGCGCGCAGCGTTTGACCAAAGTAGCAGAATTTGCCCCAAGCGAAGAGGCCCCGAGCGCATTCAAAGACGCGGCCAAGTCACAAAGTACCCGCCACCGTATCGCGATGGCCGAAGGCGTGACCTCTTGGCAGGTCAAACAAGCCCTAGATGCGATTGACATTCTGACAGGCGAGATTGAATTGCCGGCCGAGGGTGTTTTGTTGCCTGACAGCTATGAAATCCGTGCGGGTGACACACGACAGTCCGTTGTGGACCGCATGGTCGAGGCCCAGTCCGAAGAGCTCATGATTGATTGGGCTACACGGGCCAAGGACCT
>JALRHZ010000009.1 GCA_023259435.1 Paracoccaceae bacterium
GACATCTTTCATGCGGGTTACGTTGCATGTGAAAAGTTTATGTTTCACATAGGAGACAGGTGTTACTATGGTGGGGTATTATGAGATCTGTTTTTGCCCTTTTGCTACTGCTCTTGACCGCCTCGACAGGGATCGCGCAAGACAGTCGATTGTCTCCGGATGCCTATGAGACCTACACGCGCGGCTATACGATTGTATTTCAACAAGATGGCCAAATAATTGGTGCCGAGCAATATTTGTCGGATCGTCAGGTTGTTTGGACCTTTGTAGACGGAAACTGTACCCGTGGCGAATGGTATGTTCGCAACGGAGCGATTTGTTTTGCATATGAAAACAGTAGTGACGATCCGTGCTGGTACGCTGATTTGGTTGAGGGGGGTTTGCGCGTAAGTTTCGCGCAAAACCCACAGATTCAGCAATTCGAAAAATACAAATCAACGCAGCCTATCCAATGCGCGAACACCTATTTGGGAAGTTAAAACAGGCTTCCTTGTTCGGGCGGTGTGGGTTTAGCCTTTTTGGGCAAAGGCTTTGATCCTTGCGTGTCTTTGCCGACGACAATGCGCCCATCGGCAAATTCGATTTCAACCTCACCTTTTACATCTGTTGACTGCGTAACCAAATCGCCATCTGAGCGGACCACCGCATATCCACGGCGCAAGGTTTCTTTGTATCCCAAAGTCTCGCGTAGACGATCAAGTGCGGTGATCTTTTCTTTCCATTTCACAACAGAGCTATGGGACACGTTCACAAAATTTTTCACCGTCCTAGATAATTTCTCTTCCATGTCCTGCACCTGCAACACCAGTTGCGTCGGACGTAATCGGGTCACACGTGCATCAAACATGTCTCGTTTTGCACGCGTATTGCGAACGAGAGCCGGCGCGAGGCGATCTGAGATTGCGGTGACAGACCGCCGTTCTGCATCGACCATGCGTCTAAGGACAGTCGGGCGCAACAGACCACTTGCATCAGACAGGGCAATACGTTTGGTTTGGACCTGTTTGGACAATCCAACAGGCAAACGGTCTGAGACCATATCAAGGCGCTGGCGCGGTGTTTCGACCAAGGACTGAGGCCGCGGCAATGCGCGTGACAGATCCCGTAATCTTTGACCCTTTGTCATAAGAGCCCCGCTCAATGCGCGTGACATGCGCGCATCTTGTTCATTGACCCATGCCAAGAGCTCATGCCGCACGGGCACGGCAAGCTCTGCGGCGGCGGTTGGCGTCGGCGCGCGGACATCTGATACAAAATCGATTAGGGTTGTGTCTGTTTCATGACCCACGGCGGAAATCAACGGAATATCCGAAGCGGCGGCCGCGCGTGCAACCGCTTCTTCGTTAAAGCCCCAGAGATCCTCGATTGATCCGCCCCCTCGCGCCACAATGATCAAATCAGGTCGTGGCATTGCACCACCCGGTGTTAATGCGTTAAATCCTTCGATCCCACGAACCACTTCGGGCGCGCATCGCTCGCCCTGAACCGCCACAGGCCAAATCAGCACTTTACGCGGAAACCGATCCCGCAAGCGGTGCAAAATATCGCGGATCACTGCGCCGGACGGAGAGGTAACGACACCAATCACTTCGGGTAGGTAAGGTAATGGTTTTTTGCGTGCTGGATCAAACAGACCCTCTGATTGCAACTGTGCCTTGCGTTTTTCCAGCATCGCCATAAGCGCGCCAACGCCCGCGGGCTTCATATCGTCAATGACGATCTGATACTTTGACTGACCCGGAAATGTTGTAATCCGTCCTGTCGCAACCACCTCTAGCCCCTCTTCGGGGCGCATGGGTAATCGGGCCGCAACACCTTTCCAGATCACACCAGAGATCACCGATTTATCGTCCTTAAGGTCAAGATAAACATGCCCTGACCGCGGCAGGGAAACCCGTCCAATCTCACCCTTGATCCGCACATGCGAAAACTCGCCCTCAATCATGCGCTTGATTGCGCCCGAAAGCTCGGAGACAGAAAATTCAGGGGAATTCATGCCCTCATACGGATCATCAATTAAATCGCTCATGACTGTCTCTTGTTTATATTTCAGTGACAGCTTAGAACGCCACGAAACAAAGTCCAAGAGGATCCGGCAATGAATATTTTGATTTTAGGCAGCGGTGGACGTGAACATGCTTTGGCGTGGGCCGTAAAACAGAACCCAAAATGTGACCGATTGATCGTAGCCCCCGGAAACGCAGGCATCGCAGCCCATGCCGAATGCGCGACCCTCAACATCGAGAGTGGGCCGGATGTGGTTGAATTTGCTCAATCCCAGTCTATCGATTTCGTCATCATTGGCCCCGAAGCCCCCTTGGCCGCAGGCGTCGCCGATGATTTACGCGCCGCGGGCTTTTTGACCTTTGGCCCCTCGCAAGCGGCCGCCGCATTAGAAGCATCAAAAAGCTTTACCAAAGAGGTCTGCGATGCCGCGAATGCGCCCACTGCGGCCTATGGGCATTTCAAAGACAAAGACGCGGCCTTGGCCTATGTGCGCGAACAAGGCGCACCAATTGTCATCAAAGCGGATGGTTTGGCCGCAGGCAAAGGCGTTATCGTGGCGATGGACCTTGCAACAGCAGAGGCCGCCCTAGACGATATGTTTGGCGGTGCTTTTGGTGGCGCGGGTGCCGAAGTGGTTATCGAAGAGTTCATGGAGGGCGAAGAGGCCTCTTATTTTGTGCTCTGCGACGGAGAAACCGTTTTACCCATTGGAACAGCCCAAGATCACAAACGTGTTGGCGACGGGGACACCGGCCCAAATACCGGTGGCATGGGGGCCTATTCCCCTGCCCCAGTCTTGACCGATGAAATTGCACACAAAGCCATTGAGGAAATCGTGAAACCCACGATGCGTGTCATGGCCCAGCGCGGCATGCCCTATCAGGGCGTTCTTTATGTCGGTTTGATGATCCAAAACGGCCAACCACGATTAGTTGAGTACAACGTGCGGTTCGGCGATCCAGAATGTCAGGTCCTGATGATGCGCCTTGGCGCACAAGCGCTTGATCTATTGCTTGCCGCGGCAAATGGCACCTTGGATCAGGCTCAGGTCAATTGGGCAGACGATCACGCAGTCACAGTCGTTTATGCGGCAAACGGGTATCCTGGTTCTTATGAAAAAGGCACAGAAATAAAGGGCCTTGAGGCGCTTCCCGAAGACAGCATGAATATGGTGTTCCATGCCGGAACCAAAATGATTGATGGTGTGCTTTGCGCTGTGGGGGGGCGGGTGTTGAACGTAACCGCCCGAGGAGCCACGCTGAAAGAGGCCAAAGATCGCGCTTATGCAAGTTTAGATCAAATAGACTGGCCCGACGGATTTTATCGCACAGATATCGGGTGGCGCGCGCTATGAGTTTTGCAACGAAACAGATGCTTGATGCGGCGCTTCCTCATATTCTTGAGGCCCCTAAAGAGGCGTCTGTTGTTGAAAACCTATGCTTTCGCCCTGCGTTCAATGAACGTGAATTTCCCCAGAGCATTACCCTCATGCCTGATGAGGGGATCGTCGGAGACCGGTGGACGAAATTCCCGTGGATGACCTTAGAAAACGGTGATCCAGACCCCGCAATCCAAGTGTCAATCCTCAATATCCGCGTGTGGCAGGCCGTCAAAACGCAACCAGATTTCATTCACCCCGGCGATACCTTTATGGCCGATTTTGACACATCTGAGGCCAACTGCCCAAAAGGTACACGTTTGTCCGTAGGCACTGCTATTTTGAATGTCTCAGGTGTTTTCAACGAAGGATGTGTGAAATGGCAAGCGCGTTATGGGAAAGACGCGGGGGAATGGCTCTCGGCGCCTGAGCATCGAAAATATAGGCTTCGCGGTCTATTGTGTTCGATCGAACAGGGCGGAACTATTTCCAATGGTGATGTTGTTAGAAAACTCTAACGCTGGTCACAGGACAGGGCGCGTCGAAACCCGTTGATCGTTGGGACGATGTCATAGCCTTGTTGTGTCAGCCCATCCTTGTTAAGGCGGATGCCTTGGATCTGCGTCCAATCCCCATTTGATACCAAGACCTCAGGCGCCCCCTCACAGTCCCGCACCCCACCGACAAGATAATCCCATCCAATACGATGATTGGTGAGCCCCTCTTTTTCGGCGACTTTAACAAGTTGCCCAGGCGCTTTGTATCGCCAAATCATCAAGGTTTTGGCTAAATGCGGACGATCTATATAAGCAATTTCCTGCGATCCATCCTGATCAAGATCCGCAATGCCAATGACAGAGAGCCACCGATTACGTCTTCCAATATATGGCGTTTCGGCAAGACGTTTCAGATATTGATCATACACAACAAGCTGTGCACCCCGTGTGGTGTTAGATCGCACAGTAACGATCTCAGGCCGCCCATCCCCAGTGATGTCGGCAAGACGAGGGGCAAGGTCCTCGAACACGTGGTCTGCGTCCAGTATGTGGACCAAGGGGCAGTTTATCATGCCATTGGCATACCCGCGCCAGAGCACTAGTCCAGTGGCGTCCCGCAAGCGTCCCATGATATTATGCGCGTATCGGTTGGTTTCGCCAAAAAACTCAACATGCCAAACGACATCCGTGTTTTTTAGATCAGGATAGCGAGTGACCAATTCTTGGCTAACGCCGTTTGGCTGAACAAACATGGCAGATCGCTCTGGCAAATCACGCGGTGGAAAACCATCACAGGCAAAGGCCACCTTCCCCGCTGGCAACAGGCACAGAGCGAGCAAAACGCCGCGGGCGCACGCTTTCAAAGCTTGAAAGGGCAGACGCGGCGCCTTGGCCATGTTAGATCTGCTTTTCGGGCATTTGCACCACAAGACCGTCTAAGTCATCGGTCACCTTAAGCTGACAGGTCAACCGCGAACGAGCAGCATCTGGTTCATAGGCAAAGTCCAACATATCCTCTTCCATGTCATCCTTCGCAGGAAGTTTTTCCACCCAAGCAGGATCAACATAGACATGACAGGTGGAACAGGCACAGGCGCCACCACAATCGGCCTCGATCCCCGGAATGTTATTATCACGCGCACCTTCCATAACGGTTAGACCATTTGCAACGTCAACCACGTGCTGTGTTCCATTGTGTTCGATGTATGTAATTTTTGGCATGCAGAATGTCCCCGTACATAAGTTTAGTGTTTTCTAACTTGGCTATGTAGAGCCTGCACTTCGGTTTTGCGACTCTTCTTTCGGTCTCTTGCGACAATTTTCAAATGTTCTATATTTGTTCCATGGTAAATATACCCAACATATCTTGGCCCACGCCCCCCAACGCATGCCCCTCGTCTCACCTTGGAACGATCCCCGTGGGAACTCGGATAACTGTTGCGGGTTTGGTCATCTTGCGCCAAAGACCGGGCACTGCAAATGGCGTCATTTTTATCACCCTTGAAGATGAAGATGGTGTGGTTAACATCATTGTGTGGCGCAAACTCTATGAAACCTATCGCCGCGCCATCATTTCAGGCCGACTTTTATCTATCACAGGTCGGATCCAACGTGACAATGGTGTCATTCATGTGATTGCCGAAACGATCCAAGATCGCTCTGATTTGCTCGACACTTTACTCTGCTCGTGATGGCAAAACAAATCACCGGCCAATTCAATTGACCGTATCGCAAATACAAGACATGGTAGCAAAAACCATGAGGCGGCCTTGAAACATCTTCTACTCCTGACACTTAGCACAAGCCTCATGGCAGCCTGCACTGTTCCCTCGACACAGGACACAGAGCCTAAGATCACACAGGCCCAAGACGGGCGGTGCTATTCATCTATTGTCACACAGCCTGCAATCATCGAAACAACCACACAACAAATTCCACTCGACACGGGTGGTTATGAAACACGACAGGTCCAAAACATCATACGCCCCCGTGAAGAAATCAAATTTCAGGCTATTTGCCCCACAACACTAACGCCAGACTTCATCGCCTCACTCCAACGCGCTTTGGCGGCACGGTCCCTTGCTCCGGGACCCATTACAGGAACATTGACCCCCTCCACTCGTGATGCGGTTCAACGCTTTCAATCTCAACTCGGATTAGGTACTGCCGTGCTGACCCATACAGCGGCTGTTCAACTGGGTTTGACCACCACGCGATAAAACGCCCAGCCCTCGCAAGAGGGCGCGATATGAGGGGCCTCGATGGCCCCTCATATCGCAACTGCTTTGCCATCAAAAAATGCCACCTGTGGGCACAGGTGGCATTAAATTTTTAAATTAGCTCTCGTAACGTCTAGTTCAGCTCAAGCACGACAAATCGCGGTTGGCCGTCACGGCGTACCAAAAGCAACAAGGAACTGCGCCCCGCGTCCCGCGTTTGTGTCACAACCGCCTGAAAATCTTTGACAGAGGTCACATCGCGTTGCGCTGCATCTGTGATAAGGTCTCCGGCTTGCAATCCCTTTGCCGCAGCATCAGAGGCATCATCGACACCGGTGACAACCACACCGGTTGTCGCGGGATCAATACCTAGCTCATCACGTAATTCAGAGGTCAGCTCTGACAGGGTCATCCCTTCGACTGATGTTTCTTGCGGTGCTGTCTCAGGCGCGGCTTGCGCAAGCGTCTCTTCGCCGGGACGCTGCCCAAGTGTCACTTCTAGGGTCTTACGTGCCCCATCACGCAATACGACAACCTTGACTGTTTTGCCAACCGAAGTTGCCCCAACAATACGCACCAATTCGCCTGAACTGGACACGTCTTTGCCATCAAACTTTAAAATGACATCCGACGCCATGACGCCCCCTGCTTTGGCGGGTCCATCAAACACCTCAACAACAATAGCACCGGTCGCATCATCCATACCCAAGGCCTGCGCCATCTCGTCACTGACCGAGTTGATGTTCACACCCAACCAACCACGCCGCACTTCACCGAATTCGATCAACTGATCGACAACAGGGCCGACAACGTTCGAGGACATAGAAAACCCAAGACCGATAGATCCCCCATTCGGCGATAGAATTGCCGTATTCACACCGATGACACGCCCATCCATATTAAACAATGGGCCGCCAGAGTTGCCTCGGTTGATCGCTGCATCCGTTTGGATATAGTCATCATAGTTCCCCGACAAAGAGCGGTTTCGAGCGGATACAATACCTGCTGATACGGAAAAGCCCTGACCTAACGGGTTACCTACGGCCATCACCCAATCGCCAACCCGCATCACGTCACTATCGCCAAACTGAACAAAGTCGAGAGGTTTATCCGCCTCGACTTTTAGCACTGCGATATCAACATTGCGATCGGTGCCCACGACGCGCGCAGCGCGCTCTGAGCCATCAAAAAATTCGACAAGAATTTCGTCAGCACCTTCAATAACGTGGTTGTTGGTAATCACAAACCCATCTTCTGATATCACAAAGCCTGAGCCAAGCGCGGACGTTGGGCGCCGAGGATTATTCGGGCCGCTGCGATCTTGGAACTCGCGAAAGAACTCTTCAAATGGGCTTCCCTCTGGGACAACGCCACGTGGTCCAACACGCTCTGCGACTTTCGTTGTTGTGGTAATGTTTACCACTGCGGGGCTGACCTCTTCAACGAGATCCGCAAAACTCTCCGGCGCGCCCTTTGCAAAAGCCAAAGAGCTTTGCAGCAAAACAAACAGCATCGCCAGAACGGAAAATGACAAGACAGCGATATCTGTGCGGCGCGACTTTGTGGTCACAACGACCGCCGATGGATCAAAGCGTTGGGATAGAAACATCTATAGATACTCCTCACTCGTATAGATTTTCAGGCACCCAGACTGGATGCTCATGCTATTATCTAGGTATCAGATGGAAGTTCTTCAAATTTTGCAACCAAATATCAAGTATTTGTGAACATCAAATCCACGTTTGTCCCAGCCAGAGCAAGACTGCGCCGACACCGGCATACACCAAACCAAACATCGCACGTTGTGACAGGCCGATGGTCTTTATTGCCTCAAGCACATGTTCAATAAGACGCGGGGCCAGCGCAAGCGCCAGCCCCTCTAAGACCATTGCAAATCCAAGGCCCCAAATGATGTATCCGATCATTTGGAGATTGTGTCGGATTTCAGGTAATCAAAGAACTCGCTATCAGGTGACAATACCATCGACGAATTGCTACCTTTAAGCGCCGCACGATACGCGTTCAATGATCTGTAGAACTCAAAGAACTCTTGGTCTTGTCCAAACGCACTTGCAAAAATTGCGTTACGTTCGGCATCTGCCTGACCACGGGTGATTTCGGATTCACGTTTGGCTTCGGACACGATTTCGACCTGTGTCCGATCCGCTTGGGCGCGTACACGCTGTGCTGCCTCGTTGCCGCGTGCAATTTCGTCTGCTGCTTCACGTTCACGTTCTGCGCGCATACGGGCAAATGTTGCATCAAGGTTGGCGCGTGGCAAATCTGTACGCTTCAAACGCACGTCGATCACCTCAAGACCAATAGCCTCAGCCTTGACAGCAGCCCCCTCTTTGATGCGCAGCATCAGGACCGCACGATCCGAGCTTAGGATATCGTTTGACGTCACCGAGCCCAAAACTTCACGCAGCTCGTTTCTCAAGATACCATCCAATCGGCTTTCAGCGGAAAAGATACCGCCCGTACCAACAGCTTCACGGAACTGGTTCAAATCAGAAATGCGATAGCGCGCAAAAGCGTCGACAACCAAACGACGGTCATCCTTTGGGGTCACTTCGATCGGGTCAACGTCGCGGCTTAGGATGCGGTCATCATACATGACGACATTCTGAATAAAGGGCAACTTAAACGCCAAACCGGGCTCTTCTTGGATGGCAACAACACGGCCAAATTGAAGCACTAGAGCTTTGTTTCGTTCATCGACAATAAACACCGACGACAACAGCAGAATGATACCTGCCGCAAGAACGACCAACAATCCAAAAAATCTGGGCATTATTTCGCCTCCTTACGCAGTTCGTTTAGGGGAAGGTACGGTACAATGCCCGAGCCACCCAGACCGTCGTCCACAATAATTTTATCAAGACCACCCAAGACGTCTTCCATGGTCTCGATATAAAGGCGCTTGCGCGTTACTTCTGGCGCTTTGGTGTATTCTTCCAAAACAGCCTCAAAGCGCGCGGCCTCACCCGTTGCACCATTCACGACTTGTGCGCGATAGGCTTCGGCTTCTTCGCTAACTTGCGCCGCTTCACCACGGGCTTGGGCCAAAACGCGGTTCGCATAGGCATCGGCTTGTTTTTCAAGCCGATCGCGCTCTTGTTCGGCGGCCTGAACCGCGCGGAACGCATCAATCACCTGCTCGGGTGGATCGGCCTTGTCAAAGTTGACACGCACAACGTTTACGCCGCTGTCATAGCTGTCCAATGTTGACTGGATCAACTCTTGCAAACGCACGGCGATCACGCCACGATCTCGGTTCAAAATGGGAGCAAGCTGTGACTGGGCGATAATTTCGCGCATCGCAGATTCGGCGACCGCACGGATCGTCATCTGCGGGTCGCGTAGGTTAAACAAATACCGAGACGGGTCTGAAATGTTCCAAACCACTTCGAAGTCAATATCAACGATATTCTCGTCACCTGTTAGCATTAGGCCTGCATCGCTACCACGACCGCCAACACCTATCGCTTCGGTTTGTTCCCGTGTCACTGGCAGAACCTCATAGGTCACAACCGGCCATGGCGCAAAGTTTAGACCGGGGTTACCAACCGAGGAGAATTCACCCAAGAACAATTCTACAGACTTTTCTTCGGGTTTTACCGTGTAGAAACTTGAAAACGCCCAAAAGCCAATCGCAGCAACTGCGGCAAGACCCCAAAACCCTTTGGGCAGACCTTGATCATCACCACCGTTTGATCCGCCACCGTTGCCACGGCCACCCATCAAAACGCGCAGCTGCTCTTGGCCCTTGCGCAGAACCTCATCAATATCTGGCGGAGTGGGGCCACCGTTGTTTGGCCCACGCCCTCCATTGCCATTGTTCTGGCCTCGGTTACCACCGCTTCCGTTGGATCCACCGCCGCCCCAAGGGCCGCCTGAATTACCTGTCATATAAATATTTCCTCGGTTTTGGGTTAACTTTCGTCTTCTCCACAATTTGGGGAGATTCTTCAAAATTTCAAGCACTACGTACAGGGTGTCGCATCGTCACAAGCTCTTCGGCAGCAGTAGGATGCACCGCCACAGTCCGATCAAAATCTTCCTTGGTCGCGCCCATTTTTACAGCAATACCGGCAAGTTGGATCATTTCCCCCGCGCCATAGCCAATAATATGACATCCCAAAACTGTTCGCGTCGCCTTGGACACAATTAGTTTCATGAAAATCGGATGATCTAAATCTCCGAACCCAGGACGCACGGATTTAAAGGATGTCGAATAAATTTCGACAGGCTCTTGTTTTGCCGCATCCTCTTCCGACAGGCCAATCGTACCAAACTCGGGTTGGGTGAAAATGGCCGTAGGTATAAGGTCGTGATCCGGTGCGGTTGGATTATCTTTGAAAACCGTTTCCACAAATGCCATGCCCTCGCGGATGGCAACAGGCGTTAGGGCCGCGCGCCCTGTAATATCCCCAACGGCGTAGATCGACGGCACAGTGGTTTGCGAGAACGCATCCACCACAACATCTCCATTGTCCGCCAGTTCGACGCCAACCTCGGCCAATCCCATATCCGCGGTATTGGCCACGCGGCCTGTTGCATACATGACCGCGTCAAAGGTCATCTCTTGCCCGTCTTTACAGCGAACAGAACGCTGACCGTTTTCAAGCAGTGAAATCTCGGCAACATCCGTGTTTACCAACAAATTTACGCCATTGGCGCGCATCTGATCGGCGATGATCGTACGCGCCTCTAAATCAAACCCGCGCAAAATTTGATCGCCTCGATACATCTGCGTGGTCTTGACGCCCATGCCGTTCATAATGCCCGCAAATTCAGACGCGATATAACCGCCGCCCACAATCAATATCGACTTTGGCAGAGGATCCAAATAGAATATCTCGTTCGATGTGATTGCATGTTCAATGCCCGGAACATTCGGCAGGCTTGGACGCCCCCCCATCGCAAGCAGAATTGTCTTCGCCGTAACGCGCTGGCCAGTAGACAACTCAACAGTATGCGGATCAACAACTGTCGCGCGGGCATCAAAGGCGTCAACGTTGGAATTCTTTAGCAACTTGCGATAGATGCCTTCAAGCCGATCCAATTCGCCATGCATTTTGTCGCGGAAGAATTCCCAGTTGAACTCTGGGTCTTTTACGTCCCACCCAAACCCACGGGCCATTTGAAAGATATCTGGAAATTCTGACGCATACACCATTAGCTTTTTGGGCACGCAGCCGCGAATGACGCATGTCCCTCCGTATCGATCTTCTTCTGCAAGGGCAACTTTCGCGCCCGCCTCACCAGCAGCAACACGCGCGGCGCGCACACCGCCCGAGCCACCACCAATTACAAAAAGATCATATTGGAATTCCATTTTTAATCCTCGATGTCAGAAAACAAATTGTCGCTCTCGCCTTGCTCGAAAACGTTTACCTCATGCGATCGTCCAGATTTGTCCTTTGTGACAGTACGCCCATCTTCAAAACCAACAACAACCGACGAACAGATATTCAAAAATAAACCGTTTTCAACCACACCGGCGATTTGATTAAGCTTTTGTGATAAGCGCGGCGCGTCTGATATCGCCTGAAGTTTTAGATCAAGAATATAATTGCCTTCGTCCGTTTTGAAATAGGCATCCCCATCGGCACGATACGCAACCTGAGGGTCGCGATATCCCAATTCTTTCAAAACGGCCTCGACAAGAGTGCGCGTCGCCCCATGACCAAACGGGATGACTTCGACCGGCAGCGGGAATTGCCCCAAAGTGGCAACGTCCTTTGATGCATCTGCAATGACAACCATTTCCTTGCTGGCTGTTGCTACGATTTTTTCTTGCAGATGCGCGCCTCCGCCCCCTTTGATTAGGTTGAGTTTGGGATCAAACTCATCCGCGCCGTCAATTGTCACATCAAGGGTCCTCGCCTGTTCCAAGGTGATAATTTCAATTCCCTCTTCGCGCGCCAAGTCTGCCGTACGCGTAGATGTTGGAACACCTTGAAAGCGCAGACCCTCTGTGCGCACCCGCTCGCCCAGAATTTTCACAAGAAACGCGGCGGTCGATCCTGTCCCTAAGCCGACCTTCATCCCACTTTTTACAAAATCAGCAGCACGTTTGGCACAGGCAAATTTAGCACGATCAGAAGGCAAAAGGTCTTGGTACATTGATGCGGTCCTTGTTAAAGTTTGTGGTGGTTATACCCAAATTCAGCACAGACGCGACCCCGAAAACTCATCTATAGACAGAAATGACTTGTTTCCGAAAGGAAACGTCGTAATTAGAACGCGGTGCCCCTCGGACCAAAGTTATATCGGCTTTATGACATACACGCTTTACTATGCACCCGACAATGCCTCTTTGGTGATCCGTCTCATCATGACGGAGTTAGATGTTCCATTTGAAACGTCGTTGGTGGATCGCGTGCGCCAAGATCAGACGTCAGCAGAGTATTTGCGCGTAAACCCCCACGGAATGATTCCAACACTGGTAACACCGGATGGGCCCATTTTCGAAACAGCGGCCATCGCGCTGTGGCTAAGTGACCGCCACGCTGGACTTGCACCGCAGCCGAATGACATAGATCGTGCGCGCTATCTCAAATGGCTCTTTTCACTGTCAAACACGCTTCACGCCTCTTTGCGGCTTTTGTTTTATCCAGAGAAACTTGTCGGGCCCAACACACAGGCATGTTTAGCAGTGCGAACAGGCACACAATCCGCCATCGCGCGGTATCTCGACACATTGAATGACGCATATGCATTAGGTGACTTGTCGTTCACCGGATGTGACGTATCGGTCCTAGATTACTATATTTGCGTGATGTTAAGGTGGTTGGCCTTATATCCGGTTGGACATTCTGATTGGTTTGATCTTTCGGCCTATCCAGCGCTGAAACAGCTTGCACAGATCATGGAACACCGCTCAGCGGTGCACACTGCGCAAGCGGCAGAGGGCCTTGGCCCTACGCCGTTTTCTCATCCCTCTTATGCAACCCCTCCAGAAGGAACCGCTCTTTAATGTTTCTCTCAGTATTTGATATGTTCAAAGTGGGCATCGGCCCCTCATCCTCTCATACGATGGGCCCCATGGTTGCAGCTGCGTTGTTTTTGGACAAAATGCGCGCGTCGCCCTTTGTGTTTGGTGGCGTCAAAGGGTCGCTGCATGGGTCATTGGCGTTTACAGGCGTAGGACATGCAACAGATCGCGCCACAATATTAGGGCTGGCCGGATTTGTCCCTGAAACCTATGACCATGACCTCGCCGAAGAAGCACTTGGTAAAATTCATGCAACCCAATCTGTCTCACCTGACGGTTTGCCAACGCTAAAATTCGACCCGAAAACGGATCTCGTCTTTGATTATGACCACCCATTGTCAGGACACGCAAATGGTATGATATTGATGGCAACGGACCCGCAAGGGGATATCATATTGCAGGAAACCTATTACTCGATCGGGGGAGGGTTCGTGCTTACTGAAGATGAGTTGGCACAAGGCAAAGCATCTGACGAAGGTGATCCAGTGCCGTTTCCGTTTAAATCTGCTGCCGAGATGCTTGAAATGGCCAAATCATCGGGCAAATCTATCGCCGATATGAAACGCTCAAACGAGATTTCTCGCAACGGTGTCCAGAAATTTGGCCAAGGCACGGCCCGCATTTGGCAAGTCATGAATGATTGCATCGAACGCGGCCTTGCAACTGATGGTATCCTCCCAGGGGGATTGAATGTGCGCAGGCGGGCCAAAGGCATCTATGATGAGCTGATGGCAGAGCGTGGAATGAACCTCTCTGCACCTCACACCATCAATGACTGGATGAGCGTGTATGCCATGGCCGTGAACGAGGAAAATGCCGCAGGTGGTCAGGTTGTCACAGCGCCGACTAATGGTGCGGCTGGTGTGGTTCCTGCTGTTATTCGCTATTATCTTGATCACGTCCCAGGGGCGACACAGTCAAAGATAGAAGATTTTCTTCTAACAGCCGCCGCCATCGGCGGGCTTGTTAAATTCAACGCCTCGATTAGTGGCGCCGAAGCGGGCTGTCAGGCCGAAGTTGGATCCGCCGCGGCAATGGCCGCAGCGGGATTATGTGCGGTGATGGGCGGAACACCCGAGCAGGTTGAAAATGCGGCTGAAATCGCGCTTGAGCATCATCTTGGCATGACCTGCGATCCGGTCAAAGGGCTTGTCCAAGTGCCTTGTATTGAACGCAATGGGCTTGGCGCGATCAAAGCCGTCTCTGCCGCAAGCCTTGCCTTGCGTGGGGACGGACAGCATTTTGTCCCCCTAGATGCCTGCATTGAAACCATGCGCCAAACTGGCGCCGATATGCACGAGAAATACAAAGAGACATCCCTAGGCGGCTTGGCCGTGAATATTCCCAACTGTTAGGTCGGAGCCCGTCCAAACGCAGTTTGGACAGCCTTGAGGGGGCCTCGATGGCCCGCTCAAGGCTTGCCCCGAACTTGACCTGAGTCAAAGCAAGCAACGCGATTTCAAAATAAGTGTCACCGTGAAAATAACAAGGTGATGATCCATGGACTTAATCGCGCTTCTCGAAATTTATTCGGACACCCATATCCTAACGCTGTTTGGTGTTCTGACCGGCCTGATCTTTGGCTTTTCAGCACAAAGATCGGCCTTTTGCCTGCGCGCCTCAGCCGTTGAATTTGCACGCGGTCAAATGGGACCGCGCATGTCGGTTTGGCTGTTGGCTATTTCGACGGCAATATTTTGGACGCAATTGGCAAAATTGATGGGTATTTTTGACCCGTCTCAATCGCGAATGATGTCTGTCACTGGGTCTTATTCCGGCGCCATTGTGGGCGGGTTATTGTTTGGCGTTGGCATGGTCATGGCACGTGGCTGTTCTGGCCGGTTGCTTGTCTTGGCAGCAACAGGAAACTTGCGCTCTGTAGTTTCTGGCCTTGTGTTCGCCGTGTTTGCTCAGATGACCCTTGTGGGGTGGCTGCGTGCGCCGCGTGACATGATTGCTGGCCTGTGGACCACCCCAGGGGGGCGCAACATCGACCTGATACACGCTTTTGGCCTTCCACCTGAGACCGGCTTGCTCATAGGAATTGGTTTTGCGCTATATGCGATATTCATCGCACGCAAAAACCAGATCTCTGTCACTACGCTATTTATGGCCTCTGGCGTGGGCTTTGCGGTTGCCTTTGGCTGGGTCACCACCTCTGTCATGTCTTCTGTTTCCTTTGATCCGGTCGCGATTGAAAGCGCAACATTTACCGGTCCATCCGCCAATACATTGATGTTCTTGCTGATTGCCGATCCCGTTTTGGATTTCGATATTGGCCTCATCGCCGGAGTTTTTATCGGTGCTTTCATTTCGTCTATCCTGAAAAAAGAATTCAAATTCCAAGGCTTTGAAAACGAACGCAATATGAGACGGGCATTAACAGGCGCGGCTTTAATGGGATTTGGTGGTATGTTGGCGGGCGGATGTGCCATTGGCGCGGGCGTAAGCGGGGGCTCTATTTTCGCCGCGACTGCATGGATTGCGCTTTTGTTCTTTTGGATTGGGGCGGTTCTTGCCGATTGGGTGATCGACCAACCGCATAAACCGGTGTCACGTTTTGTAAAAAGTCACTTAAACATCTGACGCCCAAGAATTTGACTGCAGTAGGCTTGTCTCAAGCACTTTTTCTTGATCGCGTGGCAACAGGATGATCATATTCGGTTGCTTCGCGCTTAATGTCACAGGACCTGTTGCACGGTTAGACGTTCCGATCCGCGCAACAGGATCGAAATCAATTCCATCCGTCGGCCATTCTAACCCTTGCGAACGCACGTGACACGGCCCCATTGGAAACAAAGACACGCGTGTACCCGCATCGATATCAAGGCTTATTTTTGGCGGAAGCAACGTCATGACATCGTGATCACCAATCACCAAAACGCGTTTTGACGGGTACCGGCACAAGGCGGATAAAACAGCCATTTGGTGATCTATCCTGCGCCCAAGAAATCCAAAGGCACGGTATAAATCCGCCTCGGTCGAATATAAACATTTTTCAAAATCAGTGCTGTCTTGTTCGGAAATAGAATGCAAGGCTGTCTTTGGGCAGGCCTGTACATCACGTTTCCCCAGACTGTCCAAATCACCGATAATATGATCTGGACACTTTCCCGCTTTCACCAGATGGCGCGCACCACCATCTGCTGCAACGCAAAGATGTGACGAAGATACCAGATTTTTCCCATCTCGTTCGGATATATCCCCTCCCCCACCGAGTGTAATTTGACTTGCGCGCGCAACAATCGGATAGGTCATAAGGATAAAAACCTGTAAATTATGGCAAACTGCCTTAATCTAGCCATGAAAAGATACGTCCATTATCATAGAATCGATCAAGTTGGATGGCACACATCTAGCATGAACGTAACTCGGTCAATATCCTAGGTGTAAGTAATGGTAGCAACAAACAAAGTCCTCACAGTTTCATACGGCACATTTTCGTGCACCCTAGAGGGGTTCGATGATTCGTTTGAGATGATGAAAGCCGTTGCTGAATATTTCCGTGATCTCTCTGCGGATGATCGGTACTTTGGCGCAGAGCCTCCCAAACTGGATCAAGACGCCCTTGCACAAGCCGCCTCGCGCAATTCGACCCAAGCCATTTCAGCCCGCAAGGAAGGGGATACAATCGTATTGTCCCCAAAAGACACCTCGGCACAAACCGCCCCATCAAGTGATCTACGTCCAGCATCATCTTTGGCGGAACGCATCGCCCGTATTCGTGCAGTGGCAAAACAGGCCGAGCTAGAAGAACGTCTTGCCGAACCAGAGGCATCATCATCCGAGCACATGCAGTCACATGCCACGCCAGAGGCCGGAAATACAATCGAAGATGCATTTTACGAGGATGAAGAAGACATTTCAGATGAGGTGTCGCATGCCGAGATCCTTCCTGTCACAGCTTCCGCATTGGCAGATCCTTCGGATGCAATCGAACAAGACGAACCCGATTATGAAGATGAAACTCCACAAGACGCCACAGAACAGACAACGGATGCCTCAGAAGTTGTTTCAGTCGAAGAAACGCCAGTTGCTGAATTAGAGCCGGCCGAGACATCAACGCAGATTACCCCTGAGACCATAGATGACATCGCCGAATCTGTGACCTTAGAAGAGACCGCACCCGCGGATCCTCAGGCCCAACATATTCCAGAGCAAGCAGACACAATATCGTTGGAAGCTGAACCAGACACTCTGGCGGTTGAGACATCCGAGAGTGCGTCGGCTGACGCGACCACAGAACTTGAACAAGCGGATTTTTCTTCTGATGCCCCGGATGCAGCCGCCTTGGATGCAACAGATCAGGACCAACCGCAAGAAATGCTGGTTCAAGACGAAGTTGAACCAGAGATGGAGCCGCTCGTCTTGACGCCGGCTGATGCCGTCACCCAATCAGATCAGCCCGCAGAGCCACGCAAACCACGCGTGCATGTGATTAAGGTTGACACATCACAGGTTGAGACCAATGCGCAGTCCGCACATGATGATCTGAATGCACAACAGGCTGCGGATCTTGAGCAGGCCCTTGGCGGTGCGTTTGAGGATACACTTGAGGATAAGAGCCCTGCCGCTGAGGTCACAGACGAAGTATCCCCCGAGCTCAATGACGCTGTGTTTGAAGACGACGACTTTGAGACAAGTTTGGCTGCGGCTTTGGCCGATGATGACACAGTGGACGATACAGAGGTGACACCACTTGATACAGCCGAGGACGTATCGGAAGAAATTCAACAAAATGTCGAGACTATAGACAAAGCGCAGGTTACACCGCGCCGTGTGTCTGAGGCTTCGCAAAACCAAGACGTCAACGCGGACCAAGATATGGATCGTCTTGTCGAAACCACAAATGAACAAATGTCCAAACCGGACTCTAGCCGCAGACGCAATGCCCTTGCCCATTTGCGAGCAGCAGTTGCGGCCACCTTATCGGACGTAAGCATACGTGGCGAAAAAGAAGAAAAAGACCCGCAAGCGTATCGCAGTGATCTAGAACAAGTTGTTCGGCCACGTCGTCCGAACACCCGTGTCTTGCGCAGCGAAATCAATGAGGAAATTCAACAAACACCGCTTCGTTTGGTGGCAGAACAAAGGGTCGACATTGCACCCGAGACCAACGTCAAAAGCACATCAATTTCGCCAGAAGATTACGCAACTTTTGATGAATACGCAGAAGCCGTCGGCGCGTTTTCTCTTGAGGATAAAATTGAGGCCTGCGCGAGTTACCTGCAGTTTGTGCTAGGAGAAGCCGCCTTTTCACGGCCGATGCTTATGAACACTGTGAAAAAGGGTGCGCCCGAAGAGTTCTCTCGCGAAGCAGGCCTAAAGCGCTTTGGCGCATTGATCCGTGAAGGGAAAATCAAACGTACTGAAGATGGAAAATTCGTCGCGTCCCAAGAAATTGGATATCAGCCAACCGATTTAATGGCAGGCTAAGCCGAACGCCAGTTTTGAACTCTGACGCTACTCGTCTCTTGGCGGCGCATCTGGGTCTGCTTGCCCAATTCCTTTGAAAATGGCCTTTAACGGAAAGGCCCATAAAACGCCCAGACCAACATAGACGACAAGCTCGACCCAGAATGGTGGACGGTCGAACAGGTCAATCACGTTAACAGCCACAACCACATACAGCGGCAAGCCGATTAACAAGAATAGCAAAGATAGTCGGCGACGGGCGTTGTAGCTAAGTTTCATCAGTCTGCAAATGGATCAGTGACAAGGATCGTGTCGTTTCGTTCAGGTGAAGTTGATAGTAGGGCGACGGGGCATTCAATCAACTCTTCGATCCGTTTTACGTATTTGATCGCATTGGCAGGCAGATCATTCCATGACCGCGCACCTTCTGTGCTTTCAGACCAACCTGACATTTCCTCATAGATTGGAACACACCGCGCCTGTTGGTCCGCAGCCGTTGGCAGATAATCAAGGCGTTCGCCGTCTAGGTCATACCCGACACAGATTTTCAGTGTCTCAAACCCATCCAAAACATCCAATTTTGTTAGGGAAATGCCGCTTACGCCTGAGGTCGCACAGGTTTGACGGACCAATACCGCATCAAACCACCCACAGCGCCGCTTGCGTCCTGTTGTCGTGCCAAACTCATGGCCCCGTTCCCCAAGGCGTTGTCCGTCGTCGTCATCAAGTTCGGTCGGGAAAGGCCCCTCGCCCACACGCGTTGTATAGGCTTTTACGATACCCAAAACGAAATCGATGCCACCCGGACCAATTCCCGAGCCTGTCGCGGCCTGTCCTGAGATGACATTTGAAGACGTTACAAAAGGATATGTCCCGAAATCGATATCCAACAGAGCGCCTTGCGCTCCCTCAAACAGGATCCGTTTGCCCGCTTTTCGCTTATCGTTCAACACCTTCCACACGGGCGCCGCGTATTCCAGAATTTTCGGAGCGATGTCTTTTAACTGATCGATCAAGCCTTGGCGATCAATCTCATCTATGTTCATCCCACGACGTAGGGTATTATGGTGCTGCAACAAGCGATCCACCCGCGCCTCAAGTGTCGCCTCATCCGCCAAATCGGCAACACGGATGGCAC
This sequence comes from Paracoccaceae bacterium, assembly GCA_023259435.1. GTDB lineage: Bacteria > Pseudomonadota > Alphaproteobacteria > Rhodobacterales > Rhodobacteraceae > JALRHZ01. The sequence continues at coordinate 19,658 of JALRHZ010000009.1, forward strand.
GACGGCCAACCTTGTCTTCATAGGCCGGTCCAATGCCGCGACCTGTTGTGCCAATTTTGGCAACGGAATTCACGCTCTCGCAGGCGCGGTCCAATTCTCCGTGAATTGGAAGGATTAACGGAGTATTTTCCGCAATCATCAACGTCTCTGGCGAGATGTCCACGCCTTGGGCACGAACAGTTTCAATTTCATTGATCAAATGCCACGGGTCCAACACAACGCCGTTGCCAATAACCGAAAGCTTGCCGCCGCGTACAACACCCGAAGGCAGCGCGTGCAATTTGTACACTTTTCCATCAACGACCAATGTGTGACCGGCATTATGCCCACCTTGAAAACGCACAACAACATCTGCGCGTTCTGACAGCCAATCCACGATTTTGCCTTTGCCTTCATCGCCCCACTGAGCACCGACTACAACAACATTTGCCATGACTGACCTTTCGTTTGAGCATAAACCGACCGTGCTATAGCCCTATCACCGCTCAAAGGGAACCGCCAAAATGACGCAAACCGTGTAAAGTCGGTCTTATCGCGGATCGCTTGGCGGTATTGGGATCACTGCGTTCCCGTGTGGGGTCTCAAGATAGGCCTGTCGCCACGCCTCCACCCAGTGTGAAACCATAGGTTCACTTGCAAGTTCTGCCTCTTGCAAAATCTGCTCTAGCGTGACCAACCATTGGAGATAGTAATGATCTTCTTGGGACTGATCCGGCTTAGGCATCGATTTGAGGTTTTTGCTAAATCTCTGCGCCCAAAAGGGCCACGAAAATGCGCCTGCTTCATTCAAGGCCACGCTAAGCGCGAACACCTCTGCGTGCCATGGCTCGGCAAAAGCTTTGGGTTTTATTGGGCCATGTTCGTCTCTCATACTGGCACGCCAAGATAGGGTTCCCAAAGATCCAAGATCACCTTATCCTCTGAATTCGCGACATCTGGCCATAAATCTATCGCTTTGAAAGCAACTGAATACAGGTGCTGTGGCATTTCCCCTAACCCGTGCGCATGGGCATCGGGAAACACATGCGCGCCATGATGGGCAACAATCCGACCTATTTTCTGCGCCGCATAAGACGGTAGGCGCGTATGGCCGCCTGCAACTAACTTATTCCCCGCGTCCCGGGTCAGGACGCTGTCATCGATGGAAAATGCGGGGGACGTATCCGTGTCCCTGTTCGTAGGACCACCCCGTGACAAAACAGCCGCGACCTCTGACGGCTTAAGGGCCCGCGAGGAAAGATCCGATTGTGCCGGCGGGGTTTCGCCGCTCAATTCCATCTGCGAGATAACCCCACGTTCAACCAATAGATCAGCCAAAGCTGCGATCCATTTTTCATAATAGGTGAAGGTGCGGTAATCTTCCGGCGCCAAACACTCACGCGCATGGCGAGAGATATCTAAATTCCACTGTCCCAACGCCCCACATGCAAGTGTCAGGGCAAGGGCATCTGCGTGCCACGGTTGGTCAAACACCCCATCAGCGTGTTCCAAAGGCTCCGAGCGCACAGGGGTATCTGTTTGATCCCCTCCCATGTCATGCGGGCGCTTCATGCTTCACCTGACTCAAGAGTGCCATTTTGCGGCGGTAGGATTTCTGTTCCTATCATCGCATTTCGTGTCACGATTTTTTGTAACTGTGGGATGTCCCAGCCTTCTGTGCCTGCCGGACGTTGAGGTAAGACAAGGTATCGAATTTCTGCGGTCGAATCCCAAACGCGCACTTTTGTGGCCTGTGGCAAGTCAACTCCAAATTCGGACAAAACCTTGCGCGGTTCACGTACAGCACGGGCACGATAGGCGTCTGATTTGTACCACGAAGGCGGAATTCCCAGTAAAGGCCAAGGGTAACAACTGCATAAGGTACAGACCACAAGATTATGCAGATCATCTGTATTCTCGACAATCTTCATATGCTCGCCTTGACGGCCATAAAACCCAAGTTGTTGTAAAACAGGCATAGGGTCATCCAACAGAGCTTGCTTGAGGCTCTGATCGGTCCAAGCCATTGCAACCAGCTTGGCACCGTTTTGAGGGCCAATTTTATTTTGATAGGTGTCGATAATTTCATCCAAAGCATCGCGGTTTATCAACTGCTTTTGCAAAAGTAAGCTTTCAAGCGCTTTGACCCGCAAGCTTGGCTCGGATGGAAGATCTGTATGAGGGTGGTCGTGGTGATCATGTGGCATATAAAAACACTGCAACGCGTATTCGACAAAGTCCAGACCAATCTAGGCTTGCCCCCGTTGGAAAAAATCCCTATCTAGCCCGTTAAATCGAATACGCGAGGCCCTATGGAAAACGTCATCCTTACAATTCATCTAATCCTTGCGCTGGCTTTGATCGGCGCGGTGCTATTGCAGCGGTCGGAAGGCGGCGGATTGGGTATTGGCGGTGGCGGAGGCGACGGCGTGATGTCGGGTCGCAGTGCCGCAACGGCAATGACCAAACTGACATGGATTTTGGCGGTCGCCTTTATCTGTACCTCTATCGCGTTGACTTTGGTAGCGGCCAAAAACTCATCAAGCGGTTCAGTTCTTGACCGTCTCGGCGGTGCGTCGTCTTCAACTGATGCTCCGGCGCTGCCAGATACGGACGCGTTGTTACCCCCAACGGATATCACGACGCCCGACTTGGTCCCAAGCGCGGACTAACACTATACTTTGATAGACTAAATCGGATCGCAACTGTATCTTGCGGTCCCATTGCTTTTATTTTGCGAATCCTTTAAGGGTTAAATCCCGTGATACTCGTGCAATTTCGGTTGCATCAGGGATCAAAACTCATGGTTTGCACAACACCAAAATCACGGGAGCACCTAACATGGCAAGGTTCGTTTTCATCACCGGCGGGGTGGTGTCTTCATTGGGAAAAGGTTTGGCATCAGCGGCTCTTGGCGCGTTGCTACAGGCCCGTGGATATACTGTACGGTTACGCAAACTAGACCCCTATTTGAACGTTGACCCTGGCACGATGAGCCCGTTTGAGCACGGCGAAGTCTTTGTGACTGATGACGGGGCAGAAACCGACCTTGATCTTGGCCACTATGAGCGGTTCACCGGTGTTGCGGCACGCAAAACCGATTCCGTCTCGTCAGGACGCATTTATTCCAGCGTTCTGGAAAAAGAGCGCCGCGGCGATTATCTGGGTAAAACAATCCAAGTTATTCCCCACGTGACCAACGAAATTAAGGACTTTATCTCTATCGGTGAAGACGAAGTTGATTTTATGTTGTGCGAAATTGGTGGGACCGTTGGCGACATCGAAGGGCTGCCATTTTTCGAAGCTATCCGACAGTTTTCACAAGACAAGCCACGCGGCCAGTGTGTGTTCATGCACCTGACACTGCTGCCATGGATCGCAGCAAGTGGAGAGCTTAAGACGAAACCGACACAGCACTCGGTCAAAGAGCTGCGCAGCATCGGTCTTGCACCAGATATTCTGGTCTGCCGCTCAGAAGGACCAATTCCACAAAAAGAGCGCGAAAAGCTGGCTCTCTTCTGCAACGTTCGCCCCGATAGCGTGATCGCCGCGCAGGATTTGAAATCCATCTATGAGGCCCCCCTCGCCTATCACAAGGAGGGATTGGATCAGGCAGTTTTGGATGCCTTTGGCCTAAGCGGGGCGCCGAAGCCAAAGCTTGATATTTGGGAAGATGTCGCGGATCGTATTTACAATCCAGAAGGCAATGTGCGCGTTGCAATCGTTGGAAAATACACACAGCTTGAAGATGCCTATAAATCAATTGCCGAGGCACTGACACACGGAGGCATGGCCAACCGTGTCAAAGTAAAAATCGAATGGGTCGATGCAGAATTATTCGACCAAGAAGATGCAACTGCGCACCTGCAAGGCTTTGATGCCATCTTGGTGCCTGGCGGATTCGGCGAACGCGGCACTGAGGGCAAGATCAAAGCAGCGCAATTCGCCCGTGAACACAAGATCCCTTATCTTGGAATTTGTTTGGGGATGCAGATGGCCGTTATCGAAGCCGCGCGGAACGTGGCGGGCGTGCCCCATGCAGGATCCGAGGAATTCGATCACGAAGCGGGCAAAAAACGCTTTGAGCCAGTGGTCTATCACCTAAAGGAATGGATCCAAGGCAACCATGTTGTCGAACGCAAAGTTGGCGATGACAAAGGCGGCACAATGCGCCTTGGCGCCTATGACGCGACACTGACTGAGGGGTCCAAAGTTGCCACTGCTTACGGAACCACAGAGATTGAAGAACGTCACCGTCACCGGTATGAAGTCGATATAACGTACCGCGAAAAGCTTGAAGCGGTTGGGCTAAAGTTTTCAGGTATGTCCCCAGACGGACGTTTGCCCGAGATCGTAGAATGGGAAGATCATCCGTGGTTCATTGGCGTCCAGTTCCATCCCGAGCTGAAATCGAAACCGTTTGAACCACATCCATTGTTCCGTGATTTCATACGCGCAGCAAAAGAAAACTCTCGTCTGGTATAAGATTAAGATGCAGCAAAGCATTCGCCAGATTTACAAACTTTCGAGCGCCTGAATGCTATCTTATCAACACATATACCACGCAGGGAACCTTGCCGATGTTCACAAACATGCGGCGCTTGCGTGGATTTTGTCCTATTTGGTGCAAAAAGATAAGCCCCTGTCCTACTTTGAAACCCACGCGGGACGCGGGCTTTATGACCTAGGTGCGCCTGAGGCGCTCAAGACCCAAGAAGCGGAAAACGGGTATGCCCGTTTAAACAACCTTGGGATCATTCCGTCCGACCACATCTATGCCAAAACGCTTGACGCCTGTACGCAACTGCACGGCTCTCATAGCTATCCTGGCTCACCGTGGGTCGCGCACCATATATTGCGTCCTACGGATCGGATGACCCTCTGCGAATTGCACCCACTAGAGGCAAATCACCTACGCGCAGTGTTTCCAAAGGCAAAAATCGCGCAAAATGACGGCTTTGCCACTGTCTTATCCGCCTGCCCGCCCACGCCGCGCCGTGGATTGGTTTTGATTGATCCAAGCTATGAAATTAAGACCGATTATGACACCATTCCAAAGTTCATTTCGAATTTGAACAAAAAATGGAACGTAGGAATAATTGCCCTTTGGTATCCAATCTTAGGGGACGCACGACACCGAACTATGGTGCGCAGCATTCGGGCAAATCACGAAAACCTAGTGGTACACGAAGTCTCATTTCCTCCGGCCAAACAAGGTCACGGCATGGTCGGCTCTGGACTTGCGATTGTGAACGCACCATTTAATACAGGAAGCGCCATGTCTGAGATCTCGGGTTGGTTCGCGCACTTAACATGATCGCTGAAAAGGGGGGCACAGGTGTTTGGTTCGTTTTTAAAATCTCTTTTGGACCCAAATCCAAAACAGCTTGATACACTAGAGGAACAACTTGCCCTAGCGGCTATGCTGGTGCGTCTGGCCCGTGCGGATGAGGTCTATCAACAGGCCGAAAAGGATCGGATCATCTCTGTTCTTGCGCGGATGTATGACCTTGCCCCGAATGAGGCCCAAGACCTTTGCCATCGTGGGGAAGCGTTAGAAGCAGAAGCGCCGGATACCGTAAAATTTACATCTGCCCTCAAAGAGGCCGTCGCCTATGAAGATCGGATCAAGATCATCACCGCGCTTTGGGAAGTGGCACTGGCAGATAACGAAAGAAACGCGGACGAGGATGCCTTGGTCCGGCTTGTCAGCAGCCTACTTGGCGTAAGCGACGTTGATAGTGCCACTGCGCGACTGGCTATTGAGCGCAACGCATGAGAGCCAGCTTGCCCATGTACGATTTCGATCATCTGAAATCGGATCATGAAACCTTTTGGACACATATCGCCGCGGCCTTTGGCGCGCCCGACGTCCCCCTCTCGTCTCCACAAGATTTGATGACGCATTGGCAATCGCAGGACTTATTGCTGTCGCAAACCTGCGGGATGCCTTTTCGTTTGTTCCTAAGTGACAAGGTACAGTACCTCTGTACCCCTGATTTCGGATTAGAAGGCTGCCCGCCTGGGTTTTACAATTCTGTTTTCATTGCAAAAAAAGATTTAAGTCTGTCCACACTGTGCCAAGGAACATTTGCCTATAACGAGGATCATTCGCAATCTGGTTGGGCTGGTCCAATCACTCATCTAGATGCGCTTGGACTTGTCCCGTCACGGGGGCTTAAAACTGGGGCACACAGGAACTCGGCACGAGCCGTTTATGACGGGGCGGCTGAGTTAGCATCCATAGATGCCCAAACGCTATTTCTATTGCGCGAGACAAGTGACTGGGCAAAAGAGCTTATCACAATTGAGCGGACATGCCCTACCCCCGGCCTTCCTTACATTTGCGCGGATAAAATTGATGCCAAAGCGATGCTTGGCGCAATTCGATCAGGGTTTGATAAGCTAGGTGCGGATACAAAATCACGCTTGGGAATAAAAGGTTTTGTTGAGTTACAACCCCAAGAGTACCTCGACATCCCTTCCCCAAGGTCACCCGACGAATTGTTTGGATAATTTGATCATTTCAAACAAAATGAAGCTATTCTCCATCGAAATGGCCCTTGCAATATGACATTTTTAAGGTCCTAGTTGTGAGTCAGAGACCATAGGGGAAGGAATCGCGTGTCACAACAGCCGCCAGTTATTGAAATTAGGAACTTACACAAAGCCTATGGAGCGCATGAAGTCATCAAGGGCGTGGACATCGTTGCCAATCGTGGTGATGTCGTCTCTCTGATCGGGTCTTCGGGGTCCGGGAAATCAACAATCTTGCGCTGTGCAAACCTTTTGGAAGACAGCCAACAAGGTGAGATCCTATTCAAAGGCGAGCCAGTTGACTGGAAGGGAACAGGTTTGGCCCGCGTTCCTGCGAATCGCGCCCAAGTCACACGTATCCGAACAAATTTGTCGATGGTCTTCCAACAGTTCAATCTTTGGGCCCATATGACCATTTTGGAAAACGTCATGGAAGCGCCTGTGACGGTACAAAAGCGTGATCCAAATGAGGTCAAAGCCAAGGCATTGATGTACCTTGAAAAGGTGGGAATTGGGGATAAGGCAGACGCCTATCCTGCGCAGCTTTCTGGCGGACAGCAACAACGGGCCGCGATTGCGCGTGGGTTGTGCATGGAACCAGAAGCGCTTTTGTTTGATGAACCCACCTCTGCCTTGGATCCAGAGCTGGAACAAGAAGTTGTCAAGGTTATCAAGGATCTTGCCCAAGAAGGACGCACAATGTTAATCGTGACACATGATATGCAAATGGCATCCGACGTGTCAGATCATGTTGTTTTTCTTCACCAAGGCTTGGTCGAGGAAGAGGGCCATCCCTCACAGCTATTCGGGTCGCCCAAATCAGAGCGGCTCAAACAATTCCTGAGTTCAACTCGGGTCACTTAAACAAACTCTAGGGAGACAGAGAAAATGAAGAAACTAATCCTAGGTACGGCGGCGCTAGCATTGTCTGCTGGTGTTGCATTCGCAGGCAGCCATTCGGTTGTGCGCATGGGAACCGAGGGGGCGTACCCTCCCTACAACTTCATCGACGATAATGGTGAAGTCGCGGGCTTTGAACGTGAATTGGGTGACGAGCTTTGCGCGCGCGCTGAATTGACATGTGAATGGGTTACAAACGATTGGGATAGCATCATTCCAAACCTTGTTTCAGGCAACTACGACACAATCATCGCCGGCATGTCCATCACGGATGAGCGTAAAGAAAAAATCGACTTTACTGAAAACTACACTCAGCCAGACCCGTCTGCATATTTGGCCATGTCAGCAGACGCAGATTTGTCTGGCGGCGTAATCGCAGCACAAGCGAACACAATCCAAGCAAGCTTTATTGCTGAATCAGGTGCAGCGTTGATCGAATTCGCAACCCCAGAGGAAACAATCGCAGCAGTTCGCAATGGCGAAGCTGACGCGGTTTTGGCTGACCGCGCTTACCTTGAGCCGATTGCAAACGAAGACGCGGAATTGTCCATCGTTGGCGAAGCTGTCCTAATCGGCGGCGGTGTTGGCATGGGTGTTCGGAAATCCGACACAGAGCTACGCGACAAATTCACAGCTGCAATCGCATCTATGAAAGCAGATGGATCATTGAACGCGCTGATTACAAAATGGGAAATCGGCGAATTGTTCTAAGACCCTCTAAATGTCGGCCCATTCCCATGGGCCGACACCTTTTTCGGGATGATTTTATTAAACTCGCCAATGTTATGGAACACATGCCCATTGTGTTTATTGCTTTGATGAGTTTTCCTTGGGCTTAACTTGATCGATCGGCATAACCGTATCCAAGCCTTGGTTTCCCTAAGTTGTGACATCTCGAAGAGTTGCGAAAGATAACAAGGATCCAATCATGTTTGAATTTTGTACAGACCCATCCACCTTGGACACCTTGCCTTGGATGGCGTGTTATCTGACGACGGGCAAACAGTTTGGGTTTTATTCTGCCTTTGGGACTGTGCTGCTCTTGCTTGCGATTACCGCGCCTGTTTCATTGGCGTTTGGGTTCATGGGCGCAATGGCAGCGCGGGCCAGAAACGTTATTATTAGCGTTATTGGCAAAGGCTATATCGCGATTGTTCGTGGTGTTCCAGATATCGCATTCTTTCTCTTTTTCGTAATCGCATTTGACCAGTTGTTTGAATACATCCGGCACAAAATAAAGTGCCCAGACTGGTCAGAGCCGATCCGGCAGGGCAACGATTTTGTTGTCTGCGCCGAGGCAAAGCTTCCCCTTGGGAGTGCGCCACAATGGGTGCATGAGACCTATGGTTTTTCTTTGGCCGTGCTGACCTTTGCCATCGTTTTCGGCGCCTTTGCCGCCAATGTGTTATTCGGCGCAATGCGTGCCGTGCCGAAAGCACAACTTGAAACAGCAGCCGCCTACGGCATGAACGAACGCCAAACCTTTTGGCGTATATTGGTCCCTCAAATGTGGGTTTATGCACTTCCTGGGCTTGGCAATCTTTGGATGGTTCTTATCAAAGCAACCCCACTCTTGTTCCTATTAGGTGTGGAAGACATCGTTTATTGGGCGCGCGAGCTTGGCGGAACGAAAACTGCCAAATTCACAGATTACCCGCATGGCGACTGGCGCATGTGGTATTTCTTTGCGCTCTTGGTCTTTTACCTTGCCTTCACTTGGGTATCTGAAAAAGCCTTGGACCGCATTATGGCCCACCTTACCAAGGGACAAGCCACAACAGCAGGCGAAGCGCAACGGAGGGCGGCGGCATGAGTTGTTGGGATATAATTGCAGATTATGGGTTACGCTCGATCGGAATAGGCGAGCGTCTGTTGCCGCGCAAAGACTTTACCCTCTGCCATCAGTTCACGCTTATCGGTTCGGGTCTTTTGTGGAATATATATTTTGGCGTATTAGCCCTGATAGTTGGCTTTATGCTGGCCACTGCGGTCGCGATGGGCAAAGCCGCGCGAAACCCTGTGATCCAAAAACTAAGCACAGGGTTTATCTTTTTGTTTCGCGGCTCGCCCCTGTTTATCCAGTTTTTCTTTGCCTATTTTCTCTTTCTCAGCCTAAAGCAAGTCTATCCCATATTCTCGCCGCTAACCTCTGCATGGTTGGGCGCTTTGGTGGTTTTGATCTGCAACACTGCCGCCTATTCGGGCGAGATATTTTACGGTGCCTATCAATCGATCCCCAAAGGCGATATTGAGGCGGCAGATGCTTATGGCATAACAGGATGGACCCGATTTAAACGTATAATTTGGCCTACGATGCTACGCCTTGCGTGGCCTGCTTATACAAATGAAGCGATCTTTTTGTTCCATGCAACTGTGCTGGTTTTCTTTTCAGGGTTCCCAGCCTATCAACAGCGCGGCGATGCCTTGTATTACGCCAGCTATTTTGCGGATAAAACGTTTAACCCATTTGTTCCCTATCCGATTTTGGCAGGGTACTATATTGTGCTGACCTTAATCGTCATCATGATCTTTGGTATTGTGAACAAACGGTTAAACAGACATCTGCCACAAGACAATCGCCCAAAATTGAAGCTTCGTCTAAATCTCATCAGATAATGAAGCATACTTTGGGCAAGGGGTACGAATATTGTTGTAGACAAGTTCCGTATTGCCTGAGATAATTTGATCAAATTCTAAGATCACAAAGAGGGATTCTATGCGGCCCGAGGATTGCCGGACCTTTCGTACAGCTGTCAGCGACCTAAATGGGGATATGCGCGGCAAAAGGTTACCGGCCACAGATTATGACAAAATTGGCAGTGGCTCTTTACGAATGCCGTTTTCAGTTTTGAACGTGGACATCTGGGGAACAGATATCGAAGACAGTCCATTGGTGTTCGAAAGCGGGGATCAAGACGGTGTTTTGATGCCAACTGGCCGAGGACCAGTTTTTATGCCCTGGCTAGAAGAGCCCACTTTTTTAGAACCCGTCTGGATGTTTGATGACAGTGGCGCCCCATTTGACGGGGACCCGCGCCACGCCTTGCAACATGTGCTTAACAAATACGCCGAACGCGGTTGGTCTGTTGTCGCTGCCACGGAATTAGAATTCTACCTTGTGGATGATAGCGGACAGCATCTTACGCCTCCGGATAATCCTGTTTCAGGCCGGCCCTTGGATTCGACAGCTATTTTATCACTGCGTGAGCTTGATGCTTTTGATGCCTTCTTTTCGGACCTCTACGCCGCCAGTGAACAGATGGGACTAAAGGCGCAGGCCGCTATTTCAGAGGCTGGGATTGGACAATTTGAGATCAATCTTGTGCATACAGATGCGATGCGCATGGCCGATAATACGTGGCTGTTCAAAGCATTGGTGCGCGGCATGGCCCGCAAACATGGGTTTGCTGCAACGTTTATGGCTAAACCCTTTCCAGATGAGGCCGGAAACGGCCTTCATATGCATTTTTCGGTTGTCGACAAAAACGGTAATAATGTTTTTGACGATGGGAATAGTGAGGGGAGTGAAACACTTCTTCAGGCGGTGGCAGGGTGTCTCGCTGCGATGCGCGCCTCGACGCTTGTATTGGCCCCGCATTCCAACAGTTACGATCGTTTGATCCCGGGGGCCCATGCTCCTACCGATATTTGTTGGGGCTATGAAAACAGAACCGCAGCCATTCGTATTCCATCCGGCGATGGTGCGGCCCGCCGCATAGAACACCGTGTGGCAGGTGGCGATACAAATCCGTACCTCATGATGGCGACTGTTCTTGGATCCGCATTATTTGGCATAGAAAACCAACTGACCCCACCGGATCCGATCACCGGGAACGCCTATGAAACCGAATTACCCCAATTGCTTAGCAATTGGAGCGAAGCAATCGAGCTGTTCGAACAAGACGAGATCATTGCAGAAATCTTGCCTAAGGTTTTGATAGAAAACCTCGTCATGACCAAACGCCAAGAACTCTTGAAAACGTCTGAAATTGAACCCGCCGAATTGTGGAAAACATATCTCGAGACCGTTTAACCCTTGAACCTGACAGGTGACACATGAAAATCGGCATCCTTCAAACAGGCTATGCGCCGGATGCAATAAAAAATAATCAGGGCGACTATGATAAGTTGTTTCATCGCCTCTTGGACGATCCCACGTTTGAATTCGAAACCTATCTCGTTTTAGAAGGTAAGTTCCCTAAATCCATCGATGAGTGTGACGGTTGGTTGGTGACAGGATCCAAACATGGGGTTTACGAAGACCACGCTTGGATCCCACCTCTCGAAGACCTTATTCGCGAGATTGCCACAGCGCAGATCCCGTTGGTTGGGATTTGCTTTGGCCATCAGATCATCGCCCAAGCTTTGGGTGGGCATGTCGAGAAATTCGACGGCGGGTGGAGTGTCGGCCTAACGCAATATGACCTTGGCGATCGTGCTATAAACCTTAATGCATGGCACCAGGACCAAGTCATTACCCCCCCGGCAAGCGCCAAAACCTTGGCCTCTTCGCCTTTTTGCAAACATGCCGTTCTGGCCTATGGGGATCATATATACACCACGCAACCCCACCCTGAATTCGACACGGATGTGATCGACGGTCTCATTCGCACCCGAGGCAAAGGCGTTGTGCCCGATGACCTGCTCGAGCAAGCAACAGAAAATCTAAAACGGCCTGATGACAATGGGTATCTAAAGCAGACACTCATCTCATTTTTCAAAAACAAAGGTGCCGCATGAGCAACCAAGACAGTTTTTTAAAATCCTTACCCCAAGCTGCACAAGACTATCTTGTTGGGCGCAAATTGGATGAGGTTGAATGTATCATCTCGGATCTTCCCGGTATCGCGCGGGGCAAGGCAGTGCCCGCCGCCAAATTTGTAAAGTCAGATAATTTTCATTTACCGGACTCAATCTTTTACCAAACCATTACCGGCGATTGGGGTGAGGCCGCAGGACAAGATGGCTTTATCGAACGCGACATGATCCTAAAGCCCGATCTCTCCACGGCCACAGCAGCACCATGGACCGGTGATTGGACCCTACAGGTGATACATGACGCCTATGATCGCAAGGGCAACCCTGTGGATTTTGCACCCAGAAACGTTTTGAAACGCGTGGTATCCCTATACGAAAAAGAAGGTTGGAGCCCTATTGTGGCCCCCGAAATGGAATTCTTTCTTGTGGCGCGCAACGTGGACCCCACGCAACCCATCACCGCGATGATGGGACGCTCAGGCAGACCAGCCGCAGCAAGACAAGCCTACTCTATGACGGCCGTTGACGAATTCGGCCCCGTGATCGATGACATTTATGACTTTGCCGAGGCGCAAGGATTTGAAATAGACGGCATCACCCAAGAAGGCGGCGCAGGCCAGCTTGAGATCAATTTGCTGCACGGTGAACCTGTGCGATTGGCTGATGAGGTGTTCTATTTCAAACGCCTGATCCGAGAGGCCGCCATTCGACACGATTGTTTTGCAACCTTCATGGCGAAACCCATCGAAGATGAACCCGGAAGCGCCATGCACATCCACCACTCGATTGTGGACACCGAGACAGGCCAAAACATCTTTTCCGGGCCACAGGGCGGCGAAACGGATGCGTTTTATCATTTTATTGGCGGATTGCAAAAATACCTTCCCGCCGCAATCGCAATTATGGCACCCTATGTGAATTCTTATCGGCGCTATGTCAAAGATCACGCCGCCCCGATCAATCTAGAATGGGCGCGTGATAACCGAACCACAGGCATCCGCGTTCCCCTGTCGGGACCCGCAGCGCGTCGGGTGGAAAACCGCCTCGCGGGGATGGATTGCAACCCTTATCTAGGGATCGCGGCATCCCTTGCCTGTGGGTATTTGGGGATCAAAAATGAAATCCGGCCGGCCAAGCAGTTCTATGGCGATGCATACGATGGCGATGAAGATATCCCGCAAGTTATGGGTGAGGCCTTGGATTTATTCGAAGAGGCAACCGAATTGCATAATATTCTTGGGCCTGAATTTGCGCGCGTCTATTCGATTGTAAAGCGCGCTGAATATCAAGAATTCTTGCAAGTGATCTCACCTTGGGAACGTGAACACCTTTTGTTGAATGTATGACCCTATTATTCCAAAATGACCTGCGGGGCGCGTATCCCAATAGCTGGTATGCCGCAACCGCCCAAGAGTTACCGGTTCAGCCCACCCTGCGTGGGCAGATCAAAACAGATGTCGCCATTGTTGGTGCTGGCTATACGGGGCTTTCGGCGGCCTTGCATCTTGCCAAGACAGGAAGGTCTGTTGTCTTGCTGGACGCCCAGCGCATCGGGTTTGGAGCGTCGGGCCGAAATGGCGGGCAACTGGGATCAGGGCAACGCCAAGATCAAGAGTACCTTATCAAACTTGTGGGCCAAGACACCGCAAGTCACCTGTGGGATTTGGCCGAGGACGCAAAGTCGTTGGTTAAGTCTCTGATCCGTGATCACAAGATTGACTGTTATTATCAAGACGGCGTTGCTGATGTCACAGTGCGGGCCCGTGAAACAAGAGAGTATCACGCCTATGCCGACTTTTTGGCCGAACACTACGGATACGACAAAATACAAAAGCTTGATCCAGATGCGTTACAAGAAATCTGCCCGTCCCCTGCCTATCATGGGGGCATCTTGGATCACAGCGCGGGGCATTTGCACCCGCTACGCTATGCGCTTGGGCTTGGGCAGGCCTGTCTTGATGCGGGTGTCTCAGTCTATGAAAATACCTTGGTCACAGGGTACCAAGACGATGCGAACGGCGTCACTGTCACCACAGAGCATGGCAGCGTGAAAGCCGATCAAACGATCCTTGCCTGTAACGGGTATATGGGCGAGCTGTCCCCCAAGGTTGCCGGGCGTGTCATGCCCATAAACAATTTCATCGTGGCAACCGAACCCTTGGGCGACGATGCAAAGCGTGTTCTGACCAAAGATATCGCAATTGCAGATAGCAATTTTGTCATTAACTACTATCGCCTGTCCCATGATGGCCGTCTTTTGTTTGGCGGTGGCGAAAACTATGGCTACAAATTTCCGCGCGACATCGCCAAAACCGTGCGCAAGCCGATGGAAAAGATTTACCCGCACCTTAAGGATATCCGCATCGACTATGCTTGGGGGGGGACATTGGGGATTACAATGCGGCGTATGCCTTATTTGACCAAGCTCGCACCACGTGTCTTGAATGCGTCTGGATATTCTGGACATGGTGTTGGAACGGCGACCCATGCGGGTCAGCTTATGGCCCAAGCCATAAACGGCGATGCAAGCGGGTTTGACGTCATGAGCCGCGTCCCTGCAACTCCGTTCCCGGGCGGCACACGCGCCAGAACGCCTTTGCTGGTTTTGGCAATGACGTGGTTTGCCCTAAGAGATAGGCTTGGCGTTTAAAACCGACTATTTCCCCATCTTGTTTAACTGCGCCTGTAGATCCGCAAGCTGTTGCTTGATCTGATCAAGATCCTGCCCATCGTCTTTTGCTTTTTCCTGTGGCTCTTCTGAAGACGACGCGCCAGCCCATCCGCCAAAACCAGATGTCATCGCCTTTAAAAAAGCCTCTTGTTGGGCTTGGATTGCTTCAAAACCGGGGAATGAGGCCATGGGTGTCATAGAACTCATTTTGTCGACCATTTGATTTTGTCCGTTTCGAAACATTTCGAAAGACATTGTCAAAAACTCGGGCAATGTTGCCGTTGCCTGTGTCGTGTAGCTGCGCACAAGATCAGTCAGAACCATGATAGGAAGAACATTTTCGCCCTTGCTTTCATGATCAGCAATGATCTGTAAAAGATATTGTCTGGTCAAATCATCGCCCGATTTCAGATCGATAATTTGCACCTCACGGCCGCTGCGAATAATGCCTGCAATATCCTCGAGCGTTACATAATCGCTGGTTTCCGTGTTATATAGCCTGCGGCTTGCATATCGTTTGATCAACAGGGGCTGGTTTTGTTCTGACATCAAGGTGCTCCGGTTATGTGCGGCATCGTTTATGCAGCATTGCAGAAAACCTTACGCGGATGCAAAACAAAAAGAAAGGGCATGTGCGTACACATGCCCTTTAAGCGGTCCAGTAATAGGGAGGAAATTACTTGGAAGTCGCTTTTTTCGCTACTTCAGTTGCAGTCTCAGTTGCTTTTTTGACCGCTTGAGTTGCTTCTTCTGAAGCTTCTTTGCCAGCAGCCATAAGCAATTCAACTGTATCCATTTGTGCTTTTTTCGCTACTTCAGCGAATGCTGCTAGGTTTTCAGCTGCAACTTCTGCCTGCGCAGATGCAAAGTCAGACATTGCTTTTGCGTAATCAGCAGGCTCTGCTTTTGCTTTGGAAACTTCTGTTACTTTACCCAATGTGTCTTTTGCCCACTTTGAAGAAATCTCTGAGGATTTTTCGAAAGCTTGCAATGTAACTGCTGCAACTTTTTCATTCATTGCTGCTGTGTTTTTAAATGCGTCTTCAAAAACTTTTGTGTCAACCGCTGGGAATGCACCCATCATGTCTTTGAACATTGTTGTCATATCAATTGCTTTTGTCATGGTGTTTTTCCTTTTACCTGCAGATAACTCCGCTTGACTTGGTAAAGATATAAATGCTGCATCGCGGCATGTCAATAAAAATTTTCGCACTTGCAGCATTTTTCTGCATTGCAGCAATTCTAAACTTTAGCCTTCCAATCTGCTGCTTTCACCAAAACATATGTTCCTGGCGCATCGCACAATGGGTCATATCCCGCCTCTCCTGGAATGCGAGACACAACTTTGTCACCAGAATGACTTTGGATCCAATTCTCCCATGTCATCCACCATGTCCCGTCGTGAAATTTGGCTTTGTCCTGCCAATCATTCCAAGCCAATGAAATATCTGGATTCGTAAAGTGACCGTATTTCTTTTTACTAGGCGGGTTCACTATGCCAGCGATGTGACCTGACTGGGCAAGAATAAACTGTTTATCCTTTGAGCCCATTTTCTGAACACCACGATAACAATCCCGCCATGCGGCAATGTGATCGGTTTCACAGGCAATCGACATAAGTGGCACGTCAACTTCGGATAATTTGAGCGTTGTATCAAATAGCTCGAACCCATCCGTGGCAAATTCATTGGCTTGGCAGAGGCTGCGCAAATAGTGGATCACCATTTTAGCAGGGAGGTTGGCACCGTCCGAGTTCCAATACAACAAATCAAACGCCGGCGGCGCCTCACCCATCATATAGCTTTTGATGGCAGGGCCATAAATAAGGTCGTTTGATCGCAGATAGCTAAAGGTGCGCGACATGATAAAGCTTTCAAGCACACCAGTTTCTTGCGCCTGCGCCTCGATGCCATCAACGAAATCATTCTGCAAAAACGGGGTAAATTCACCTTGGTCCGAGAAATCCGTCAAGGCCGTGAAAAAGGTTGCTGTTTTGATCGATGTGTCGCCACGTTGTTTCAAAAGTGACAAGGTAAGCGCAAGTGTGGTTCCTGCGATGCAATATCCAATCGCGTTGACCTGCGGCTGATCCGTGATCTCTTTTACAATTTCAATCGCCTTTAGATACCCTTCTTCGATGTAATGCTCTAACCCAACATCCGCATAACTTGGGTCTGGGTTCACCCATGATACGACAAATAGGGTATAGCCCTGATCTGTGATCCATTTGATCAAGCTGTTCGATGTCTTGAGATCAAGAATATAGTATTTGTTGATCCAAGGAGGGAACATCACAATCGGCGTTTCAAACTGTTGTTCTGTTGTTGGCGAAAACTGGATCAGCTCCATCATCCGATTGCGAAACACGACTTTCCCCGGAGTGGTCGCAATGTTTTTGCCTATTTCAAAGGCCTTATCATCGGACAGCTTGACCAACAATTCGCCGTTGTTCGCTTCGATATCGGAAATAAGATTCTCTAATCCATCCAACAAAGATTGACCCTGCGTTTCCACGGCCTTTTCCAAAGCATCCGGATTCGTTGCCAAGAAATTTGTGGGCGACATCATATCAATGATCTGCTGCGTGAAATGCTGCATCCGGTGACGATCATGCTCGGGCATGTCATCAATCTCTTGTACTGCCGCATTCAATAACTCGGCGTTGCGCAGATATTGGTTCTTTACATAATTGAAAAACGGGTGCGATTCCCACATTGGGTTCGCAAACCGACGATCCGTAATTTTATCGCCCGACGGCTCAACAGTCTGACCGGTCACAAGTGACTGTTGTACCTCTATAAAATGCTGAACGCTTTGTCCCCAAAAATTGACCTGATCTTCCATCAGCTTTGCGGGATTTTGCATGACCGATGCCCAATACGCGGACGACGCCTTGACCATCAAATCAGGACCAGGCGCGTTGAGAGAGGGATGAATATGTTGTTTGGACTGAACAGCAGAGACCAATCGTGCAGAAAGTTCCTCAAGTTTCTTTAAATTCTCCTGAAGCACTGCGTTATTTTCTACCAAATTCTCTTGCCCAGTTGTCATAATATTATTTTTCCCCTATCTTCTGCAGTGCAGAATAGAATAGTTTTGCCAATAAATAAACTTGAAAAGCACTCGCAACAACCTAAGGAGCATCATATGCGTTACATGGCCAGTTATGATTTCATGGAAACCATGCGCAATACAAACCAATGGCTTGGCGCAACTGCCAAAGCTATGGCTTCTTATCCAATGTTTGCGATGGCGCCTAATCCAACGATGAATTGGCTCGCCGCGTGGGGTGAAGTCGCAGAGCGCAGCTATTCCAGAATGGTTGTGAAACCAGATTGGAACATCGACGTTTTCACCTGTGATGATGGCAAAGATCACCTTGTCGAGGTCAATAAGGTCATCGAACGTCCCTTTGGCGACCTAATCCATTTTAACGTCACAGGCCGCGCACCTGCAGCACGCAAGGTTCTATTGGTTGCTCCAATGTCTGGCCATTACGCCACCTTGCTACGCTCGACCGTAAAAAGCTTGATCCGCGACTGCGAGGTTTATGTCACTGACTGGCACAACGCGCGGGATATTCCCGTGTCCGAAGGCAAGTTCGACGTTGAAGATTACACATTGTATCTTGTTGATTTCATGCGCGAACTTGGCCCAGAAACCAATGTGATCGCAGTATGCCAACCGGCCCCTTTGACGCTTGCGGCCACGGCCTATTTGGCTGAAGAAGATCCAAAGGCGCAGCCGCGCACGCTGACGCTTATTGGCGGGCCGATTGACCCTGATGCCAACCCAACAGAGGTCACAGATTTCGGACGTCGGGTTACCATGGGTCAATTAGAGCAAAGCATGATCCAACGCGTCGGGTTCAAATATGCAGGGGTTGGGCGGCGCGTGTATCCGGGCTTGCTTCAGCTTACCTCGTTTATGTCTATGAACGCGGAAAAACACTCAAAGGCGTTCTTTGACCAGATCATTTCGGTCGCCCAAGGTGATGCGCGTGATCATGACAAACACAACAAATTCTATGATGAATATCTGGCGGTGATGGACATGCCTGCCGAATTTTATCTCTCAACGGTCGAGCGTGTTTTCAAAAACCGTGAAATTGCAAAGAACGTGTTTACGGTCCAAGGCAAACAAGTGGACATTGGAAAAATCACCGACGTGGCTGTGAAAACGGTTGAGGGCGGCAAAGATGACATCTCTGCGCCCGGTCAATGCGTTGCCGCACTTGATCTATGTACAGGGCTGCCAGAGTCGAAAAAAGCAAGCTATATCGAAGATGGCGCAGGCCACTATGGTATTTTTGCCGGACGCAGCTGGCGAGATAATATCCGTCCCTTGGTTCTTGAATTCATTGATGCCAACGCGCCAAAGGCGAAACCATCGAAAAAGTCAGCAGCTTAAACGATCTATCCGCGCGCTTTTGCGAAAACCCTGTCAATCATGGCCTGTGTCCCTTGGGAAAACTCTAGGGGACACGGGTAATCTGCGCCTTCATTGACCGTTTTTACGAAATTCTGAAGCTGCTCCACATAATGGTTTACTGCGGGAAATCTCCACGTTTGGCGACCACCGTCTTGTGTTTCCAAGGTAACTTCGGCCTGATCATACACCGATGGATTAAATGGGGCTGTCAGCTGAACATGCCCATGCGATCCGTGAAACGTCATCACTTGGCGCGCAGCCATACGCATAGAATTTGTCAAAGTTGCTTTGAATTTTCCAAAATCTGCTTGAACCGTTGACCAAACATCAACGCCATTTTCCCATTGAATATCGGCCATAAGAATTTCCTTTGGCTCTTGTCCTGTCACGAACCGAGTTGAGCCATATGTATAGACTCCGATATCGGGAATTGCGCCACCACCCAAAGCCGGATCATTGCGAATGTTTGTGGTATCTTGCGCATTGTTATACGAGAAGGCCCCCATGACATGCACCAGATCGCCAATTTTCCCATCTTGAACCAACGACCGTGCCAGTTGCCACTGTGGATGATGAACGATCATATAAGCTTCAGCAATCAAAAGGCCTGTTTCATCCCGCAGCCGAATGAGATCATCAATCTCTGCTGCTGCGAGGGCAATTGGCTTTTCACACAACACATGCTTGCCCGCACGCGCGGCCTTTTTCACCCACTCGACGTGAAGCGAATTGGGTAATGGGATGTAAATGGCGTCAATATCCGCGTCCTGTATCAGCGCCTCATAGTCATCATAGATTTTCAAATGCGGCCAACGCGTCAAAAACGGTGCTGCTTTTTCGTTGGACCTTGTCCCCAAGGCAATCAATTCACTATGCTCGGCCAAGGCCATCGCCGGCGCCATATGTTCACGCGCAAACTTTGCTGCGCCGATAATTCCCCATTTCAATGTCCGTGTCATAAATAAGCCTCCTGCGATTACAGGAGGCTAACCTTAATTTAACACGCAGACCAGAGGCGAATTATGTCGTCAACACGCCACGCTCTTGCGCAAGGCGCCGCATCGCCAACTGCAATTTTTCAAAAGCGCGCACCTCGATTTGGCGTACACGCTCGCGACTAATCCCATATTCATTGCTCAAGTCTTCGAGCGTGATGACGTCATCCTGAAGACGGCGTTTGGTCAAAATATCACGCTCGCGCTCATTCAAATTTTCCATAGCAGTCGCCAAAAGCTCTCTGCGAACTTCAAGCTCGTTGCTTTCCTCATAGTCACCGGCTTGGTCGGCATCTTGGTCCTCTAGCCAATCTTGCCACTCCATCGAGCTTTCACCGTCGCCACCAACCATCGCGTTCAATGAGGCATCACCACCAGACATACGGCGATTCATTGAAATCACCTCGTCCTCGGACACACCTAGGTCCGTGGCAATCTTTTTCACATTATCCGGGTGTAGGTCCCCTTCGTCCAAAGCGCCGATACGTGATTTGGCTTTCCGCAAGTTAAAGAACAGCTTTTTCTGCGCGCTCGTCGTTCCCATTTTCACAAGAGACCAACTGCGCAAAATGTACTCCTGAATGCTCGCGCGGATCCACCACATCGCATAAGTCGCAAGGCGGAACCCTTTTTCAGGGTCAAATCGCTTGACCGCCTGCATCAGGCCAACATTCGCCTCTGAGATAACCTCGGCCTGTGGCAAACCATATCCACGATATCCCATCGCAATTTTAGCCGCTAAACGCAGATGAGATGTCACCATCTTATGCGCGGCTTGGGTATCTTGTTCCTCAACCCATCGCTTTGCCAACATATATTCTTCCTCAGGATCCAGCATCGGAAATTTCCGGATCTCTTGCATATAGCGCGACAGCCCACCTTCTGGAGTTGGCGCTGGAAGATTTGCATAATTGCTCATGTGTTTCCCTTAATGTTACACCCGTTAACATCGAGTTAAGAAGTGTCACCGCATTTTTCAAGATGTCATATCAGAAATTTGTCATACGCCCAAGTTTTCAGACAATAAGCCTAGGTGGCGCCGCGCAAAGCCTTCAAAAGCGCCTCCATATCCTTGGGCAAAGGCGCCTCAAACCGCAAGACTTGTTTTGTAACCGGATGTTTAAATCCCAAAACAGCTGCGTGAAGCGCTTGGCGTGGAAATCTCTCTACGGCCTGACGGGCCACGTCAGACATGGATTTCTGAGCAATTTTGCGCCGCCCCCCATAGGTTGGATCCCCAATC